>CAJWTF010000069.1 GCA_913046825.1 uncultured Rickettsiales bacterium
AAAGACGGAACGGCGGAGCGCATACTCGATTCGCGGCGCGCGGAAGCGGTCGCATGTCTGGCACTGGCTCGGAACAAATTACCAGGACAATGCATCTCCGCCACGCCCGGCTGCCACCATCTTTGGCTCACATTGCCGGAGCCATGGTGAGCGGCGGATTTCACAGCTTAGGCCAAACGCCGAGGCGTTATCGTCACACCTGCGGAAATTTTGCCACCAGACGCGTCGACGTCCCCCATGCGGTGCGTATCTGAATTGGCATGCCGCGCTATCGCAATCAATTGGAATCAGCGCTCTATACCTTGGCCAATATCCTCAAGGTAAACGCGTTCAGCGACGTCTCGATAGTTTGAAGCGTCACTTCCCGACGGCGATATCCAGCCATCCCACATCGTTCACCTGCGCACTATCGCCCGGCAACAGTAATACCGTCGTCGTATCCGCCTCAACAATGGCCGGACCGGCAATCGATTGCCCGGCCTTCAAATCGGCAAAGGCATAAATGTCAGCGTCTACCCACTCATCGAGATAGATTGATCGAGTACCCATCGGCGCGGCATCGGAACCACCAGCGAGCGGCGGTTCCGTCGGCGGCGCAGATAGTTCGCCAATGGCTGCGACGCGAGCGTTCACCAATACCGGCTCCCGGTCAGGCAATGCATAGGTATAAAGCTGTTCATGTCGCGCTTCGAATGCGGCTTTCATTTTTGCTAGCAAATCGTCTGCCGCGAAATCGAGTTCCCGAAGGTCTACATCAATTTCAAAGATTTGCTCGCCATAGCGCATATCGGCGGAGCGTTCAGCCCTAATTTGGCCGTCGAACCAGCCGGACACAGCGGCTTCCGCCTCACCCTGCAGTTCATCAAACAGCGCTCGAACTTCGTTCCGATCCAAGTCACTCACTTCACCAATGCGGGTCCGCGTCACTTCGTATCGAAGATCGGTCGTCAGCATTCCCCAAGCCGACAGCACGGAGGCGACACGCGGCACAATCACGCGCTTTAAGTCGAGAATTCGCGCGAGCGACGTGACATGCACTCCGGCCGCTCCGCCGAAGCCAAGCAACGCAAAGCGGCGTGGGTCAACACCTCGGCGAACCGTCGCCAGGCGAATGCCTTCCGCCATCTGCGTGTTGACGACGCGAAACACCCCTTCTGCCGCCGCGATCTGCTCAATGCCTAATTGCTGACCGAGTTTGTCCAGAGCCGTGTGCGCAGCGGCAAGATCGAGATTATCACTACCGCCGAGAAAGCTGCTCGGATCGAGATACCCTAATGTCACATTGGCGTCGGTCACCGTCGCTTCCATGCCGCCTCGGCCATAGCAGGCCGGACCCGGCACCGCGCCGGCACTGTGCGGGCCAACTTCCAACAAGCCACCGGAGTTCGCCCAGGCAATCGAACCGCCACCGGCCCCCAAAGTGATAATATCCAGGCTCGAGAGCGCGATCTTCTCACCCGCGACACTGCGGTCCGCTGACAATGTCGCTTCACCGTCAACGATCAACGAAATGTCGGACGACGTCCCGCCCATATCGAAGGTGATCATCTGCCCGACATCAAGCATGTCGCTCGCATGACGCGCACCTGCCAAGCCGCCCGCCGGACCAGAAAGAACGGTGCCGGCAGCCATTCGAATTGCCTCAACAATAGGGGTCACGCCGCCATGCGACAGCGTGATCAATGCGGGACCGCTAAAGCCTGCATCTCCAAGACGGGTTTCCAGCTGGCTCAAATAACGTTCCAGAACCGGCCCCACATAGGCGTTCACCGCCGTTGTAGAGACGCGCTCGTATTCTTTGATATGCGGTAGCACCTCGGAGGAAAGCGAGACGTAAACATCGGGTAATTTCTCGGCCAATCGCGCCCGCGTTGCCTGTTCGTGGACCGCATTCGCATAGGCGTGCAGGTAGCAAACGGCGACCGCCTCGACGTCGGCATCCTTCAACGCATCAATCGCGGCGTCGAGTGACACTGTATCCAGCGCTACTTCCACTTCGCCGGTGTGGCGCAAGCGTTCACGCACCCCAAGCCGCAAATGCCGCGGAATTAATGCCGCTTGTCGTGGAAGCCGCAGATTATATCGCTCGGGCTTCAAACCTTCCCGCATTTCCAAAACGTCTCGGTGACCTTCCGTCGTCAATAGACCGACCCGGGCTCCCTTCCGCTCCAGGAGAGCGTTTGTCGCGACCGTGGTCCCATGAACGATTCGGTCGCTCTCCGCCAGCAATGCATCAAGCGAGAGGCCGACGCGTTCGGCCATCATACTCAACCCCGTCATCACGCCTATTGACTGATCCTCCGGATTGGAAGGCGTCTTTCCGAAACTGACGGCGCCGGAATCGTCGACCAAGACGAGGTCCGTGAAGGTGCCACCGATATCGACGCCAATTCTGTACATCAGGCCGACCCTCCGGATACTAGCGGTGGCAACTCTTCCTGCGCATCCGTGGACCGCGCATCGGAGGGACGATCGCTAGGCGGGCCCCAACCTCCGCCGCCGCCGGAGCGTACATCGAACACAGACCGAGCCTTCACCGGAATTCCTTCTTCCTTAGTCTTGAGAACCCGTGCGCTGCCGTCCGGTTTTAAGATTCGGTACTCGTGGGTCGCACCGTCCTTGCCGCCTTGGCGACCCGCAGCCGCGTGAGTCGTTCCTTCACCGGCGGTATTCACAACACAATCTTCATCCGTCTCGAGATGCAGCAAAAGCTCGCACCCGGAGCCGCCGACATATTGTCCGTCGCCGCCGGAATTCTTGCGATATTCGTGACGTTCGAAATAGAGTGGGAACCTCGTCTCCGCGACTTCGACCGATCCAAATTTTAAGCCTCCCGCCGAATGCCATTCGCCGCTACCGTGCCAGCCATCCCCACCAGAGGAGGCACCCGCACCCGGGCGGGCGTGAAACATGTGCCAGATAAAGGGCTGGCCATTGCGCGGGTCGTCGCCCTTGATGGCGATCCGGAAGCGTTTTCCCCAACCCGCCATAGCCCGTTCCGGACAGGCGGGCGCGATGGCGGACACGATGGCTTCGATGATTTCCTGGCTGCAATGGGATGTACACAATGTTATCGGCGCTCCCGGATGCGCCCATACCACTGTTCCCTCCCGCATTTTCACGGTTAGCGGGCGAATCGTACCGGAATTCTGTGCAATGCCAGGATCGAGCAAGAACGCGAAGCTCATCACCACCGCCGATTGGGTATTGGCGAAGGACGAATTGATAAAGCTTTCGACTTGCGGGTCAGACGCGGACAGATCGACTTCGATATCGCTGCCCTTAATCGTCACGGTCGCCCGAACGGCGATATCTTCATTGCCACGCCCATCATCATCCAACAATCCCGTGCCGTGATAGACGCCGTCTCGCCAAGTTTCGACGACGGCACGCGCCTGTTTTTCAGCTGCATCCAGAATGCGCTCCTTGGCGGCCGTCACAGTTTCGGTACCGAACTCTGCAACCAACTCCCCAAGTCGGTTCTCACCCAATTTCACCGAACCAATTTGCGCGGCCAAATCGCCTTCGAAATCGCGGGGATGGCGGACGTTCACCGCGAGCATCCGGTGGATGTCGTCACGCCGCCTTCCAGCCTCATAAAGTTTTATCGGTGGAATGCGCAGCCCCTCCTGCCAAATTTCCGTCGCCGCCGCGTTATAAGCCCCATGGGTCGCACCGCCGATATCCGAATGATGCGCCCGATTGAGGGTCCAGAACACACAAGCCTCGTCGGCGAACACCGGCACAATAACAGTCACATCCGGCAAGTGACTGCCGCCGTAATATGGGTCATTCAACAGGAACACATCACCCGGCAGGATGTCGTCGCCGAAATACTCGATCACTTCCTTCGCCGCCCAGGACATGGCACCGACGTGAACCGGAATATGCTCGGCCTGTGAGACCAGCCCCCCAGCCGAATCGCAAAGCGCCATTGAAAAATCACGGCTACTGTTGAGGATTTGCGAATACGAAGTGCGCAACATCGCCTCGCCCATCTCCTCGACGATGCCCGTCAATCTGTGCTGGATGACAGACGTGGTGATCGGGTCAATTTCGATTGTCATGACGAAACTCCGGTTTAAACGTCAGCGCCGTAAAGGGTGTCCGTGATCCATGGGTCCATGGCCAGCGCCATATCCAGGAGCGGCGAGGATGGCGGCACGGACATAGGCGCGGGCGCGCTCAACCGCTTCGCGTAGCGCCAACCCATTGGCCAACCCTGCCGCCAAGGCTGACGCCAGCGTACATCCGGTCCCATGCGTGTTTTTGGTATGGATGCGCTCATCATGGAATAACCCGACACCATCTGATGTGACCAACACATCGGTAAGACGATCGCCGTCGAGATGCCCCCCTTTAACCAACACCGCTTTCGCGCCAAGGGCCATTATCGCCTCTCCAGCACGTTGCATATCCTCCAGACTGGATACCGTCATATCCGCCAGAGCTTCGGCTTCGGGGATATTCGGAGTCAAAATTGCCGCTCGCGGTACGAGGCGCCCGCGAAGTGCATCCATCGCCTCTGGCTCGAGCAAAGGGTGTCCCCCCTTGGCAAACATCACAGGGTCGGCGACTACGGTGAGCCCCGGCGCAACATCATCCAATACATCAACCACCGTTTCGATGACGTCGGAGCTGTGCAGCATGCCAGTTTTCAGACAGTCCGCCCCTAGATCGTCCAACACGAGGCGCATTTGCTGGGCGATGAAGTCCGTATCGACGGGAACGACACCGTAAACACCGGTAGTGTTTTGCGCGGTCAGCGCGGTGATTGCGGTCATAGCGAAGCCGCCAAGCGCGGTTACGGATTTAATATCCGCCTGGATGCCCGCACCGCCACCGGAATCCGATCCGGCGACGATTAGCACCCGGCCGGGTTTGACTGAAGACACCATCAACCTTGCGCCACGCGTTCAATCGCTTCGACAATATCGGCGACCACTTCGTCCACCAAGGTGCCGTCGTCGCCTTCTGCCATCACGCGGATCAAGGGTTCGGTGCCAGAGGGACGAATCAGCACGCGTCCAACCTTCGCTATGCGGGCTTCGCCATCTGAGATCGCTTCAAGAACCGTCGGTGCATCGAGCGGTTTGCCGCCGTTGAATCGGACGTTTCGGAGGACCTGTGGTAGCGGTTCAAAAAGACGACAAACTTCGCTGATCGGACGGTCTTGATCGATGACGGCAGCCAGCACCTGCAAGGCAGCAATCAATCCGTCGCCGGTGGTGCTGAAATCGTTCAAAATAATATGGCCGGACTGCTCGCCACCGACATTATGATCGTGAGTGCGCATGTAATCGACAACATTGCGGTCGCCGACGGCGGTTCGCACCAGATCCAGGCCCAAGCCATCCAAAAAACGCTCAAAACTTAGATTTGACATCACCGTCGCCACGACGCCGCCGCCCCGCAGTCGAGCTGTTTTCTGCCATGAGCTGGCGATCAGAGCCATCACTTGATCGCCGTTCAGGATGTAACCCTGTTCGTCCGCGATGATCAAACGGTCTGCATCACCGTCTAGTGCAATACCCAAATCCGCGCCATGGGTAACCACTTGCTGGCTCATCGCATCGGGGCTGGTCGCACCACAGTCGCGGTTGATATTAGTGCCGTCCGGCTGCGTGGCGACCGGCACCACCTCGGCGCCCAATTCATGGAAGACCGTCGGCGCCACTCGATACGCGGCCCCATGCGCGCAATCGACCACAATCTTCAATCCGTCGAGTCGAAGACGCTTCGGAAATGTCTGTTTCACGAATTCGATATAGCGGCCGGGCGCATCTTCCAACCTCGTCGCTCGCCCAAGTGCCCTGCCTTCCGCAAGCTCCAAGCCCTCAGTGTCCATCAAGGATTCGATCTCTTCCTCTTGGGCATCGGATAATTTATAGCCGTCGGGCCCGAAGAGTTTGAGGCCGTTATCCTGATAAGGATTGTGGGATGCGGAAATCATTACCCCGACATCCGCTCGCAGTGATCGCGTCAGCATGGCGACGGCGGGTGTCGGCATCGGGCCGACCAGCATTACGTCCATCCCCATTGCTGTAAATCCGGATGTCAGTGCCGGCTCCAGCATATAACCCGAAAGCCGCGTATCTTTGCCGATAACAACGCGGTGGCGATGATCGCCCCGGCGAAATAATTCCCCGGCGGCGAGCGCCAACCGTAATACCGTGCCCGGTGTCACGGGTCCCCGATTCGCGATCCCGCGGATTCCGTCGGTGCCGAAATATTTACGCGCCATGCGTCAGTGTCCCGCTAAATAGCCCCAAAAGGCACCAACCGTATTTACTTTAGGCACTGGGACGGAGCAATACGAAACGCCCCGCACAAGGCGGGACGCAACGCAAAAGTTAACCTTCTAACTTCCTGGCTGCGGTTCGGGTTCCGGCCCCGGTTTTACCACACCGCTGCTTGGCACGGATGAGCGCGCACCGCTCTCGGTTTCATCGTCATCGTCGACACTTGGGCGAACAATCGTCTCGCCGCGCATGAGCGCAGAGATATCGTCACCGGTCAGCGTCTCGTATTCCAACAACCCATTGGCGATGGCATGCAGCTCATCGACATGTTCTTTGATTATTACGCGGCATTTTACATCCGCCTCATCGACGATCCGGCGAATCTCTTCATCGATCACCTTTGCCGTTGCCTCCGAAACGTTCTTTGTCTGCGTCACCGCGTGCCCCAGGAAGACTTCTTCCTGATTGTCGTTATACCGAAGCGGCCCGAGCTTATCGCTCATGCCCCACTCCGTGACCATTTTACGAGCAAGGTCAGTCGCTTGCATGATGTCGTTCGAGGCCCCGGTCGTCAGCTTCTCAGGTCCGAAGATCGTCAATTCCGCGACACGCCCGCCCATGGCCACGACAAGGTTGGCCTCGATCTGATCTCGGGCAAAAGCCAACATATCCTTCTCTGGCAGGCGCATCACCATACCAAGCGCACGGCCGCGCGGAATAATCGTTGCTTTGTGGATCGGATCCGAGGCCGGAGAATAGACAGTCGCCAAAGCGTGTCCGGCCTCATGATAGGCCGTGAGCTTCTTTTCGTCCTCGGTCATGACCATGGAGCGTCGTTCCGCCCCCATCATCACCTTATCCTTGGCATCCTCGAGTTCCCGCATCGAGACAACACGGCGGTTCCTGCGCGCCGCCAACAAAGCGGCTTCGTTCACCAAATTCGCCAAGTCTGCACCGGAGAAGCCGGGTGTACCGCGGGCAATGGTCTTGGCGACCACGTCGGGGCCCAACGGTACTTTGCGAAGATGCACCTTCAGGATCAACTCACGACCCAGAATGTCCGGGTTCGGCACCACGACCTGACGATCGAAACGGCCGGGACGCAGTAATGCCGGATCAAGTACATCCGGGCGGTTCGTCGCGGCGATCAGGATTACGCCTTCATTCGCCTCGAAACCGTCCATCTCGACCAGCAGTTGATTCAAGGTCTGCTCACGCTCGTCGTTACCACCACCAAGACCGGCGCCACGATGGCGGCCAACCGCATCCATTTCATCAATAAACAAAAGGCACGGCGCGTTTTTCTTCGCTTGTTCGAACATATCGCGGACGCGGCTCGCGCCGACACCAACGAACATTTCGACGAATTCCGAACCCGAAATCGTGAAGAACGGTACATTCGCTTCACCGGCAATGGCACGGGCCAACAATGTTTTACCTGTGCCGGGAGGGCCCACCAACAGAACACCCTTGGGAATGTGGCCGCCCAGGCGTTGGAATTTTTGCGGATCTCGGAGGAATTCGACTATTTCCTCCAGTTCCTGTTTTGCTTCGTCAATTCCCGCAACATCTTCGAAAGTGACGCGACCCGATTTCTCAGTCAGCAATTTGGCACGGGATTTACCGAAGCCCATCGCCCCGCGACCGCCACCACCTTGCATTTGGCGCATGAAGAAGATCCACACACCGATAAGCAGTAGCATCGGGAACCACTGGATGAGAACAGCAAAAAGCGCCGGCATCTCGTCGTCCGCCGAGCGGGCCTTCACTTCGACGCCTTGCTCGATCATCCGTTCCACAAGCTTCGGATCGTCCGGTGCGATGACAGTAAAGGGCGTAGTACCGTTCTTATATAAGCCGCTGATCTTATTGCCTTCGATGACCACCGAGGACACATCGCCGCGATCGATTTCGGCCACGAACTGCGAGTACGGCACTTCGGCCAAGGTATTCCGGCTCGACGAGCCCTGGAACAGGTTAAAAAGCCCGACCATCAAGATAACAATGATGATCCAAAGCGCGAGGTTTCGGCTAAAAAGGTTCACGTTTCTAACTGCTCCCGTGGATCAATCCGGTACCTCCGCACCGGTTTGCGACCGCTTAGTGTTGACCGGTCGCTTCTAAAAAGTAAAGCGCGTTGCCTGTAACGGACGAATCGGTGCAAATCGCACATTATTGATTGAAAGCCCATCAGCGCCCTTACTATCTCTTGAATAAGACAGGTGGGGAACCTGATAAACACCTTCAAGGTCCCAAATAGCAGGTAGTGTCGGCAGCACCATTTTTGGCAGGTGATCGGTCGGCACGTCCGGCTGACGCGATAATACCTCACGCAACCCATCTTCGCCCAGCTTGCCAATGGATAAATGCACTTGATCCGTTAACTCCGCACGATAGCGTCCGTCCCATAATTTCTGCCCATCCAACTCCACTTCTCTCTCGATCAATGCCAACTCGCGCAAGATCAGTAATTTTCCATTGCTTGGAACAATCCGGCAACCAGACATCGTCCGTCCACCACCCACCGTATTTCTCACAATCGCATCTTGCAGCCGCTTGACCTTTTCCCTGTGAGCAGGATACCGACGCCCACCAATTATTGCACAGAGTATGGAAAGCGCACGTATTCCTACGTCATTAGATTCTTGTCGCCATGAATGCGGCTCGAGGGTCGCGTAGCCTTCGGGATGGATTTCGGTATTCTGTGCCAAATGCGCCGCAGTCGCTTCTTCGCGATGGAAGCGGTCAACGCCATATCGGTCGGCACGGCCGGACAGGATTTCTCGATCTGCCTCCGCGGTGAAACTGTTCCGCGTGCGGACGCGGTCAAAACGCGGATCGCAATTCGACGGGTCTTCAACAGCCACCAGGCCGAATTCGGTCACCGTCGCTCGCAATCGAGATTTCGGTACTCGCAACAGGGGACGTAACAAGCGCACGTCGGCGTATTCGAGAACCGACGGCATACCCGCCAATCCATCGTCTCCACTACCGCGCTCCTCGCGCATGCGGAGGGTCTCCGCTTGATCGTCACGGTGATGCCCCAGTAGCAGATGCAGGTTTCCATTTCGCGCACACCACTCTATCAACAAGTTATAACGTGCTGCACGGGCTTGCGCTTGGATGTTCGCAAGTATCGGCTCGCCGTCGCGCGTAAGAATACAGGCCTCCACGCCCAGAAGCCGCGCTCGGTTCAACACTGTCTCGGCCTCAATAGTGGAGTCATCTCGCAGACGATGATCCACGACCAACGCAGTGACCTTCCCACTATGCCGTTCGGCCCATTGCTTAGATAACGCGAGCAAGGCCATGCTGTCAGCGCCGCCCGAGCAAGCGACGGCTAATCGAGGCGCGGTTTCGAAAGGTCCAAGTTTAGCTAGATTATCGGAAAATTCTCGCGGTGATACGCCAAAATGCGGCTGCGCGCCCACGGCGTTTAACCACAGCCGAGCGATTTCCTCGCCCGAGCGGCATTCCCTAAAATCCTTGGGCTGGCCTTGGGATGAGACTTGGCC
The DNA here is from genome assembly GCA_913046825.1 of uncultured Rickettsiales bacterium. The sequence continues at coordinate 9,758 of CAJWTF010000069.1, forward strand.
AATTCATCATAGGCCGAGCAGGCCGATTCTTTTTCGCCGATCGTCGCCAGCGACATGCCGAGCTTCAACAGGACCGCGGGAGCTTTATTGCCCTTCGGATACTTCCTATAGGCATCATAGTAGACCCGGATCGCTTCTTGATAATTCTTCCGGGTATAATGGGTCTCACCCAGCCAGAAAGTCGCATTATCAGCCAATTCGTGTTTGGGATGGTTGGCAAGAAATGCTTTCAACGCCGCTTCCGCCTTAGGTAGATCGCGTTTCATCAACAATCCATAGGCATAATTGTATTGCGCTTTCGGCGTTCCCGCAGGCAGGGCTGCCACTTGACCGTTGTTCGCCACTGTCGGATTGGCGGCCGTAGTCACTGGTGCCGGGCTGGGCGCGGCGTTCGGCTTCGCGATGCGCTGATTTGTGGCCGCAAGTGTTCTGGCAGTTTGAAGAGGTTGAGGCGGCGCTTTCGAAGACGGGATAACGGTCCCTGTCTCTTTAAAACCCGTCAAATCGTTCTTGCTGATGACACCGAAGGGTCGTTGACCGGGTTTAAGTTCTTTATCCTTGGGTGGGGAAGTCTCTGTCTCCGACGAAATAACCGTCGTCGTGGGTGCCGTCACGTCGGACGACGATGCATATTGTCGAGCGCCAAGCGGTGCGGAGACCGATTGTTCGGACCCCACGCTCGGGCGGCCTTCTTCCAGCGCCCGTAATCGCAAGTCGACATCGGCGACCAACCGGTCGAGGCGTTCGGCCGTGCGGCCAAATTTAAACTTAATTTCCTCGAATTGGCCGTTTATATCTCGCATTTGCCGCCGCATCTCTTGAATTTGCAGCTGAAGCTGAGATAGCGAATCCTGACTGGCGAATTCCGGCAATCCGGCGCCACCAGGCACTGATGCCAATCGCTTTCCCTCGCGAAACAAATAACTCTGCAAGGTGTTCATATCACGGCGCAACCGCTCCAATTCACCGACAATCGACGAGTCTTGAGCGGCGGCCGCTGAGACGGAAGCAACGACAATGAAGAGCGAGAAAAAACTGCAAATTCCTGTACGGACCAACATAATCACTATGCTCGACTTAAAATACGGCCAGATTATGACGCAAAGACGCGCGCCGTTTCCTAACGACGCGCGTCCTATAATTCAACCGAAAGCGTTGATCGAAATTTAGCTTGCGCCACCTTTTACGATGCTGACGCCGCGGCGGTTTTGCTGCCACGCGGATTCGTTCGAACCGAGAACGGCCGGACGTTCCTTACCGTAGCTTATTGTTTGCACACGGTTTGCCGAGATACCACGGCTCACTAAATATTCCTTCACTGCATTAGCACGACGCTCACCCAGCGCAAGATTATATTCCCGAGTCCCACGCTCGTCGCAATGCCCTTCGACGACGATGGTGACGCTGGGATACTTCTTCAGCCAAGCGGCCTGGTCGTTCAGCGTCGCCGCGTCCGAAGTTCTGACTTCCGCTTTATTGAAACCAAAATAGACACGGTCACCTATCGTAATAAATTCTTCCGCAGACCCTGCCGACGGCGCTGACACTGTCGAACCCGTGTTCACGGAGCTGCTGGGAGCCGACGAGGCGGCTTTGGTTTTAGAATCACCCGCGCCAGCAGTCTTTCCTTCGTCGGTAGATTCGGTCGCACATGCCGCAACCAGCAACAGAGCGGCAGCGATGCTCAAAAATTTAATAGGCATTAGTTCACCTTTACCCGTCAAAATGCTTAGAATTAGATAAATCCCCTTGCGACATCCCGATAATACGCACGTGAATTGTTCAAATACAACCACCGATCAAGAAATTTCATGGTGCAACTAAACTGTTCTGCACAAAACTTCGTGCTGATTACTGTAATAAAGACGACCACGCCGGGTCGGAAGCGTCGCCCGGCGTGATCACCTCACGCAGGTTATATCCCGTCAGGTCCACCGAATAAAGTCTTGTTCGACCGCCGCGGCCTTTCGAATCGCTTGGCTGTTGGCGGAAAAACATCAAAACCCGGCCGTTCGGCGACCATGTAGGCGCTTCATCGAGAAAACTTTTTGTTAAAAGGCGCTCACCAGTACCGTCCGGACGCATCACGCCAATATAAAATTCGCCTGACAATTGCTTGGTGAAGGCAATTAGATCACCACGTGGCGACCAAACCGGCGTCGCGTAGCGCCCGCGCCCAAAACTAATGCGATGGACATTGCTGCCGTCTATATTCATCACATAAATCTGCGGTGAGCCGCCACGATCCGAATTAAAGACGACGAAACGCGAATCTGGAGAGCCACTCGGCGAAGTATCAATCGCGGGATGCGTTGTCAGTCGGATGGATTTCCGCGTCCGCAAATCCATCAACCTAATATCCGAATTCCCACGTTCCGCGAAGGCCATGAGGACCGATTGCCCATCCGGTGAAAATCGGGGCGCAAACGTCATTCCCTTGAAATTGCCAAGCAGTTCTTGGCGGCCTGATTCGATATTAAACAAATAAACGCGCGGCGTGTTATTGAAATAGGACAGGTACGTAATTTCCTGCGCGGCCGGCGAGAAGCGAGGCGTCAGCACCAGAGCATCTCCATTGGTCAGATAACGAATATTGGCTCCGTCCTGATCCATAATGGCCAGACGTTTCACCCTGCGGCGCAACGGACCGCTTTCCGCGACATAGACGACGCGCGTGTCAAAGTAACCGCTTTCGCCGGTGATCCGTTTGTAAATAGCGTCCGAAATAATATGCGCGACGCGACGCCAATTGTTCGGTTCTGTGAAATAAGCGAGGCCCGTCATCTGCGCTTCCGCGAAGACATCCCAGAGGCGGAATTCGACCCGCAAGCGGCCATCCGGCTGCAAACTGACACTGCCGTTCACCAAGGCTTGCGCATTAATGACTCGCCAATCGGAATAGCGAGGCTGGACTTGCAGCGCTTCGGGTTTTTGCAGGAAAGCGCCTTTATCTATCGGCTTAAACAATCCCGAACGTTCCAGATTGCCGGCAATTACCGTCGCGATATCAGTGCCGACCTCTTGATTCTGAGTTCCTTTACCAAAGAAATTCGTTATCGCGATCGGCAAAGGCTCGAGATGCCCTCGCGTAATGTCGATGCGGACCTCCGCCCGTGCCGACGATAGCAGTAGACCTGCCCCGAAGGAAATAACGACTGCCATACCGATCGCGAGCAAACTGCGCACAAGACCCTGTCTCATTACCGTCCTACCATTTCGCTGGGATTGAACCGCAAGACCATGTCCTTCCAAACGTTGAATTTCTGCAGCGGTAGATTAAACCGGCTGCACCGTGGATTGCGAATCGCGCGTAACGCGCTCTCGGCAACCGCCTTGTACGTCGCATTCGTCTCCATTCGGAACCGGTCAACAATGCGGGATTCCCGCAATGTCCCGTCTGGATACAGCTTCAGGCGGACCTGAACCGACATCTCCTGGACATCCTTCGCGCCAATGGCAGCGGGCACCAGCCAGCATCGTTCGATCTGTCGCCGGATCGCATCGATCTCGCTGATCGTCAGCTTCTTCCCAAGCGGTGCCTGCTGCGCGCGTTCTGGTGTTGATACGCTTTTTCGATTTATCAAAGCCGCCATTTTCTCATCGAAGGATTTTTCTTTTTTCTGCTGTTTTTCCGGCGGTGGCGCATCCTTCAGCTTTTGGACCGTCTTCAGCATCATCGAGGCAAAATCTTGCCTCGGACGAGATCTCGGACGAGGAGCCACTTTCCGCGGCGCAGGTTTGGGCTTCAGCTCCGCTTTCGGCTTCGGTTCCCGTTTCGCTTCGGCCGGCTTGGGTTGCGGTTCGGGCCGCGACGAAGGCGCCGGCGCGGGCTCGGGAGCCGACGGCAGTGCCGCTAATCGCTTCGGCGGTGCTGGAGGCTTGGGCGGTGGCGGCGCTTTTACCTTTTGCGTCGGCGGCGGTACCGGTTTCGGCACGGGTGTCGGTTCCGGCGTCTCGGTCGCGAAGACGATTTCGACATCTATTACCCGATCTTCCATCACCACGCTTTGGCTGGTCGACGGCAATCCGTATAACGCGAAAACGAAAACCACGATATGGAAGCCGAACGAAATCACCAACGGAACGCGCATTCAGGCTCTCCGTCATCGCCGATTATTTTGAGGGCGCGTAGCGGTCTTGGGAGCTCCCGGTTTGGGCAGTTCCGCCATCAGTGAAACTTTTTTGAAACCCGCGGCGCTAATCGCGCCCATGACTTCCATGACGCTGCCATATGGGATCACCTTATCGCCGCGAACAAAAATCTTGATATCCGGATTGGCGCCGGTGACCGCCACCAACCGCGGCACCAAGTTCTCAATCGGCGTCTCATGCTCCTGCAGGAAAATCGCGCCCTTCGCGTTGATCGTTACCACCAAAGGCTCGTCCGCATCCGACAACGCCGCCGCCCGAGTTTTCGGCAAATCCACCGGCACGCCCACCGTCAACAGCGGCGCGGTAATCATAAAGACGATCAACAACACCAACATAACGTCGACGAACGGTGTCACATTGATTTCAGCCATCGGCTGATAGCGGCGAGCACGGCCGCCAAAACGCCCATTGTTGTTGGCTTGAATCGCCATCGTCCTAGCTCGTTTCCTCAATCTGGCGCGATAGTATTGCGATGAATTCTCCGGCGAACGTTTCCATGCGCCCAGCGTAGCGGCCCAAATCGGTCGACAGCTTGTTGTAAGCAATGACGGCCGGAATGGCCGCTACCAGTCCTAGCGCGGTCGCGAACAACGCTTCGGCAATGCCGGGGGCGACGACAGCCAGATTCGTCTGTTTCGTCACCGCAATCGACTGAAAGCTGTTCATAATGCCCCAAACGGTACCGAAGAGACCGACGAATGGTGCCGTCGACCCGACCGAGGCGAGGAACATCATGTAACGCTCGAGACGTTCGATCTCGCGAGCAACGGTCACTTGCATGACCCGCTCCAGCCGGTCTCTCAGTCCAGATCGCCCGGCTTCGCTATAGACCAAACCCTTGGCAGAAGAGCGACGCCACTCACGCATTGCCGCGGAAAACACCGCCGTCATAGGATCGGACGGTTGCTGGCCCACACGCTCGTACAATTCCTCTAACGATCCACCCGACCAAAACTCGTCCTCGAATTTATTGGCCCGGCGCTGCAGCCGGCGAAACCTGCAGGTCTTATCAAAAATGATCGCCCAGCACCAAACCGACGCCACCAATAGGATGAGCATTACGGACTTAACGATCCAATCTGCGCTGAGGAAAAGACTCCAAAGCGTCAATTGAGAATGCCCAAGCGCCTGTCCGACGGCGCCATCAACGACTGCCTGTTCCATTCGGTATTAATTCCGTTCCGCTGTTATTTGTTCATTCTTCGGCGATACCGATTTTTCGGCCAACGCCGCCCGTAATGCTTTTGGCATACGTTTCGATTTTCCGTCATTCCCGACACACGCGAGCCGGACCAACAATCGAGCAAGGTCGTCGGCATCCCGCTTCACGATCTGCTCCGCCCGCAAGCTCACTCCGCCAACTTCGATAAAACGGGTATGGACGGTTAGCGAATCGTCGAGATATGCGGGTTGCATATAATCTACCGCGCATTGCCGCACTGTGAAGGCGATGCCATCCTCGGTCATGAGAGTCAGGTGATCCGAACCAACCGATCTGAGGTATTCAGTCCGAGCGCGCTCAGCAAAACGCAAATAATTAGCGTAATAGACAATCCCGCCGGCGTCCGTGTCCTCATAATAAACCCGTAGCCGGAACACATGAGCTTCAGGCATCCGGCACCTCGACATCATCGAAGGTGCCCAGTAGATCTAATTGCTCCATCGCCGTCTTGGGCGCCTCGATCCCGAGATAGCTCCAGCCTTGTCTCGCCAAAATGCGGCCACGCGGGGTCCGCTGTAGGAGCCCTTCTTGCATGAGGTAAGGCTCGATCACGTCCTCTATGACGTCGCGTTCTTCAGCGAGAGCAGCAGACAACGTCTCGACACCAACCGGCCCGCCGCCGTAATTTTCCGCGACACAAGTCAGATATCGACGATCCATCGCATCGAGGCCCAGCGCATCCACGCCCAGGCGTTGCAACGCCGCATCCGCCGCCTTGGCGTCAATCTTTTCAGTCCCGTCGACCATGGCGAAGTCGCGCACCCGCCGCAGCAGCCGCCCGGCGACGCGCGGGGTACCCCGGCTGCGGCGCGCGATTTCCGTCGCCCCGTCCACCTCCAACGATGTCTCCAGCAGGTTCGCGCCGCGTACAACGATTTCGCGCAATTCGTCAAGTTCGTAAAAATTCATCCGCAGATGAATGCCAAACCGCTCCCGCAAAGGTGTCGTGATAAGACCAGAACGCGTGGTGGCCCCCACCAAGGTAAAGGGCTGTAGTGGTATGCGTACGGAACGGGCCGCCGGGCCTTCGCCGATGATCAGGTCGAGCTCAAAATCCTCCATCGCGGGATATAGGATTTCCTCGACTGCCGGATTGAGGCGGTGAATTTCGTCGATAAAAAGCACATCTTGCGGCTGCAAATTGGTGAGGATTGCTGCCAAATCGCCCGCCTTCGCGATAACCGGGCCCGAGGTCGCTCTAAAACCAACATTAAGCTCGCGCGCAATGATTTGCGCCAAGGTGGTTTTACCAAGCCCGGGCGGGCCGTGCAGCAAGGTGTGATCGAGGGCTTCGCCGCGTTCGCTCGCGGCACGAATGAACACCGACAGGTTTTCACGAACCGTCTTTTGACCAATAAAATCGTCAAGTGTCTGCGGTCGAAGGGTAAAATCGGTGTGGTCCGCGGTATCGAACTCCGGGTCAACGATACGGTCCATTTGCTCGCTCACAGGCTAAGCTCCTGCAGGCCCGCACGGATCAAGGCGTCGACTTCAGCACCCTCGCCAAGCTTCTGGCCCGCACGCGCTACGGCACCGAATGCATCGGTCCGCTGAAAGCCCAAATTCTCCAACGCCGAAACCGCGTCTTCCAGATTTCCGCCAGCGGCTGCGCTCGGCCCTGCCGATATCTCGAATGCCGCCGGGGCCAAGCCGCTGACCTTGTCCTTCAACTCCGAGACGATCCGACCCGCAAGCTTCGGGCCGACGCCATTGGCGCGGGAGACAGCAGCTTTATCCTGCGCCACTAACGCTTGGACCAATTCCTCCGGCCCCAATGCCGAGAGAATAGCGAGACCTACTTTTGCCCCGACGCCCTGGACCGTCGTCAACAGACGGAACCAATCTCGCTCACCCGACTCCGCGAAACCGTAAAGATGAATGTGATCTTCGCGTACATGGGTCTCGACCACGAAGCGGACCGCTGCACCCGGTTGCGGCAATTTTGACAATGTCCGGCCCGAGCAGAACACCAAATAACCAACACCGCGGACATCAACGATGGCGGATTCCTCCGCCACGGAGTCGAGCACACCTTTGAGTGACGCAATCACATCTTTGCTCCCGCCTCGGCTGCTGCCCAACGACGCTCCGTGCCCACGAAATGGCTATGGCAAATCGCCACCGCTAAGGCATCCGCGGAATCCGCGCTGTCAAAACCGCAGCCTGGAAGCAGTCGCTGCACCATCATTTGGACCTGTGGCTTACCCGCATGGCCGACGCCAACGACAGATTTCTTGATCCGGTTGGCCGAATACTCCGCGACCGGCAGCCCCACCAAAGCGGGTGCGAGCAAGACGACACCGCGCGCCTCGCCGAGCTTCAAGGTCGTGGTTGGGTTCTTGTTGACGAAAGTTTCTTCGACCGCCGATTCGTCCGGTTCGTAAAAGGTCAGCACTTCGGCCAGTCCCTCATGCAAAGTTCTCAACCGCCAGGCCAATGGATCGGACCGCGTCGTTCGGACAGTACCGTCAGCGACATGGGACAGTCTATTGCCGGCGATCTCGATAATTCCCCAGCCCGTGTTCTGGAGTCCGGGGTCGAGCCCTATCACGCGTATGGAGCGGTTAGCGTTCAAACCGCCGTCAATCGTTCCATAACGTCATCCCCGATTTCATAATTGGCCGAAACCGACTGCACGTCATCATTGTCGTCCAGCGCATCCAATAACTTCAAAAGGGTCGATGCGTGTTTTTCTTCGAGCGAGACAGTCGTCTGAGGCTTCCATATGAGTTGCACGGATTGGGGCTCACCAAGGTCGCCTTCAAGCGCACCCGCGACAGTATGCAAATTCTCGGGCTGACAATTAATCTCGTGAGATTCATCGTTTGATTCGACGTCCTCAGCACCAGCCTCGAGGGCGGCTTCAAATACGGCCTCCGAATCACGGGCATCAGCCGCGTATCTAATTTCACCCATCCGGTCGAACAGAAAGCTCACCGCGCCGGTCTCCGCCATATTGCCATTAAACTTGGAAAAGGCGGAGCGTACTTCCGACGCCGTCCGATTGCGATTGTCGGTTAACGCCTCGACGATCAACGCCACCCCACCGGGTCCATACCCTTCGTAGCGAATTTCCTCGAAATTCGCGCCATCGGTATCGCCGGCACCGCGCGCAATCGCACGGTCCATATTGTCCTTCGGCATATTGTTGCTGCGTGCCGTTGTAATCGCCGAGCGCAAACGCGGGTTGCCGGAAGGATCCGGGCCTCCATCTTTCGCCGCAACCATCAACTCTCGACCGAGCTTGGCGAAAAGCTTAGCGCGTTTTTTGTCCTGCGCACCTTTGCGGTGCATGATGTTTTTAAACTGTGAATGACCAGCCATGGCGAATCGTAATCGTTTCTGTTGTCAAATGGATGTGTATAAGAAGGGCCGTTATACCAGATATTGTGAAGAAAAGCCTAGCTCTTCCATCCTTCTAAAGGGCCAATATGGCGAATTTTGGGCAGCGATAGCTTTCCTGTAATTTTTATCAGTCGTCGAATAACGGCAGCTGTTCCTGGAGCCGGCCACCGACACGGACCGGCGAAATCCGCCGCGCCAATCCTGTGGCGTCATCCGTCTCCAAAAATGTACCGCACAATGTCGCTTCATCTTCCGCTGGCGTCAGGCGCGGGCTGGGGAACCGGCGACGAAACCGTTGCAATGCGGCACTCTTTTCCATGCCAATGACCGAATTGTAGTCGCCACACATCCCGGCATCAGTCTGATATCCGGTCCCGTGTTCGAGAATATGCGCGTCACCGGTCGGCACATGGGTATGGGTCCCCACGACAAGGCTGGCCTTGCCGTCCGCCAGATGGCCCATTGCCATCTTCTCGCTGGTCGCCTCGCCATGTATATCGATAATCACCGCGCCATAGCCGCCGGGCTTGGGGGGCCCCATCGGCAATTCGCGCTCCACCGCCTTGAACGGATCATCGAGCAATTCCATGAATAGGCGGCACATCACATTGATGACCTTGACCTTGGTCCCCCTGCCGGTCACAAAATCGGCGACGCCCCGGCCCGGTGTGCCACCAGGATAATTGATCGGTCGCAACATCCGGCGGTCGCTGTCCATGTAAGGCGCGA
>CAJWTF010000070.1 GCA_913046825.1 uncultured Rickettsiales bacterium
TTTTTTTCTTATATAATGCCGTTTAATTTTTTATCTATCCATAATTTTAAATTTTATAAATATTATTTGTCTGATGAATGTCACAAATTCTTGAATTGGCACCGGAAAAATCATGAATTATTATACTATATACACATTTTTCAATAAGTATAATAATTTTATTAATATAAAATAATATATATAATAAATAATGGTTCATTTTTATTTGATAGTAAAATTTTAAACATTAATTAGGTTGAGGTAGGTATGCCGATTTCATGACGTTAGTGCGATCTGGTGATGAGCGGTCGAACCACGCATAATCCAGAATGATAAATTTTATCAGATGTGTTGGTTCCCCCTCCGCGTCTCAAGTGTCTTTGGCGTGTCGAGTTTTGTCGACAGGGGTGGGATGTGCGCGCCAGGGGGCCAGTTGGAGTCGCGCTTTCGGCGCATCACTGAAGACGGCGATATGACCTCGGCCCGCATAGCTGTAACCGTTGCGAGCGCACTCTTTATCGGGTTTTTACTTACGGCGGCACGTCCGTCGCCAGACACTATCCCAAAAGCGCTGGTGTTTAGTGCCTCCCTGAGGGGTAAACTCCTTGTCGCCTCGCCTCAGATGAAGGGCAATATCTTCGAGCGCAGCGTTATTCTGATGGTCAAGCACAATGAAAAAGGCGCATTTGGCCTGATCGTCAACAAACCGGTCAGCCGTGTCGGGAAGGCAAATGTTTATAAGAGGCTCGGCCTGCCTAATGAGCATGTGGAGGGTCAGTTCAATATCTTTGTCGGCGGCCCGGTTGAGCCAAAGGCCGGATTTATCATTCATGACGGCTTGCAGAAATTCGACGCAACTCAAAGCGTCGCGAAAGATCTTTTAGTGAGCCCCGAGCGGCCTGTTATCGAAGCCATGGCCCGAGGAGAGGGACCGGCACGGTATTTGGTTGTCGTCGGTTATTCCGGATGGGCACCGGGTCAGCTCGAATCCGAACTTCAACGCCGGGATTGGGTGACGGCTCCACTAGATCGGGATATCATCTTTGACCGGCAGTTCGCCACGAAATGGAAGCGTGCGATGGAAACTCGTTTCCAGACGCTGTAGGAGTGGGTGTCCGATATTTCCTGTGGTGAAAAAATTTTACGAGGGGAGCGACATTGTCAGATAACAAATCACCCGGGTTCCAACGTAAGCCCGACTACCCACTGGAGATTGCGCCCTCGGGCAGACCGGTTCGCGTCATCTTAGGTGGCGAGGTCATCGCGGAGACGAGCGATGCCCTTGTCATGACGGAATCGGATTACAGTCCGGCCTATTACATTCCGCTCGGCGATGTCCGCCTCGACCTCATGGAGAAGACCAACCATTCGAGCCACTGCCCATTCAAAGGTAATGCCTCCTATTGGACGATCAATGCCGGCGGGCAGACGGCGGAAAATGCCGTCTGGTCCTATGAGATGCCCTTCGACGAAGTCGCGCTCATCCGCGAGACGATGTCCTTCTATACCTCGAAGGTCGACGCCATAGTGGTCGACTGACCCGGATCGTCAAACTAAGTTTTTTACATCCGACATGAAGGTCGGATAGGCATAGGCGTTGCTAAAGAGGTCGCTCGCCGGCACGCCGTAGCGCATGGCGAAGGCAACGATATGGAGACTTCCTCCGCACATGCCCTGCCAGGTGCGCGCCGAGAATATCGCCTGTTCCATTCTCCGCCAGGATCTTTGACCAGGCCACGGTCTCCGCATAGGTGCGGCCCGACATCCAGCCGGACAGATCGTTGGTCTTGGCTTCGTAATTCTTTCCAGCCGTATCCGCTTCCACTTCGGTCAAGCCGACTGTTGCGACGGCGGGTACCGTATAGATCGCGGACGGCATGTAACTATAGTCGGGAGTTTTGCTATCTCCATTGACGATGTTGTCGCCGACCAATCGGCCTTCATATTTGGCGACCAGCGATAGTTGCGCGGTGTGCGAGTGCGCATCTCTGGCGACATAGACGTCGAGGTTCGAGATGCTGTGCAAATATTCGTCGACTTCGATCCGCAAGCCGCAATAGATGATGCGGCTGGCTTTAAGGTCGAGGCCGTCAATATTGGTTACCCGGGCGGTATCGTTGGCGACCCGGGCGGCGGACAAGGGTTTCTTTACTACGGCATGGACGAAGGAGACGGTCAGCGTTTTTCCGTCGCCGGCGATGGATTTCATATCTACGCTCTTCAGGGTTTTAATACCGATCCGTTCGCTCTCCCGTTCGATTTCGGCGATCGCACCTGGGTCCATGCGGGTTAAAAGTTGCGGAACGGCTTCCAGGATCGTCACGTTGCAACCGGTGCGTCGTAAAACATGGCCGAGCTCCATGGCGATGACGCCGTCGCCGATGGAGATCATCGAGTCCGGTAGTGTGGTCATCTCCAGAATATCATCGCTGGTGATCAAATGCGCCCAGCCGTCAATGGCGAGCGGTCGTGGTTTTACAGCCGGTCGCGATTACGATCTTTCCGGCATCAAATATTCTGCCGTCGGCATTGATCTGATTGCTTCCCGAGAATTTTGCGGGGCCTCGCACCAGCGCGATACCGCGACTCTCGAGGCTGCCGATAAAAGCCGCCGTAGTGCCTTCGACGAAGGTCCGCTCCCGGGCCATTAATGCACCCCAGTCCAGGGAGACATCACCGACGGAAGTTTTTTGCTCGTTCGCTTGGCCGATCGTGGCCAAGGTCTGCGCTGGCGCGACCAAAACTTTCTTGGGGACGCATCCGCGTAGGGGACATGTGCCGCCGACATCCCAGGATTCAACGATTGCCACTGACTTGCCGGCCGTATGTGCCACGCCCATACCCGCGTTGCCGATGCCGAGCACCACAACGTCAAAACTTTCAGCCATCTTCTTCCCTCCCCATAAAACCAAGACAAATCATGCAAACATGCTACTCTTTTATCTCAAAAAACCCCACTGCTGGATGCGGAACCATGAGCCCCATTACACCGAACTTCGAAGGCCTGGCGGACAACTACAGCAGAAACCGGCCGCAATACCCGCAGCGCATGTTGGGAGAGTTGAAGAGATTACTACCCGACGGTCACCTAACTGTGATCGACTTGGCGTCGGGGACCGGAATCTCGACCCGTGCGATTTCGAAAGCGCTGGGTGAGCGGGCCAAAATCGTCGGGGTTGAGCCGAGCGAGGATATGCGCCGCCGCGCCGAGGAAGATTCGAAAAACCGACCGTCAATCCGCTATGAGGACGGGAAGGCGGAAAACCTTTCGGTAGGCGATGAGACACTCGATGTGATCTTCGTCGGCCAGGCTCTGCATTGGTTTGACCGGCCTGCTTTTTATACGGAAGCCGGCAGAGTTTTGAAGCCGGGCGGCATCGTGACCATCGCGCGCAATACGCGCAATTGGCACAAGAGTGAATTAGTGGCGGAGTATGAAGGCTTCCACGAGAAATACTTGCCGGGGTTTTCCCGCACCGAGCGGGAGTTGGATGCGGCGGCGGAGCTGGCTGCCCTCGACTGGGTCGACCGCACCGAGGTGTTCAAGGAAGAATGGGTTAGGCCGATGAAACTGCCGAGCTTTCTTGGGATGGCGCAGTCTTCCAGCAAGGTGACACAAGCGCTGAACAATGCCGGTTGGGACGACGGTATGGCCGAACTCATCGCGATCGCGGAACGGCATATGGACGGTGACGGGTTTATCGTCCTCCCCTATGTTAGCGTCATGGTTTGTGCGGTGAAGGCTTAATGCGCCGCCAATAACCGCCCGCAACCCTCGATACGATCCTCAATTCCGGCGGCGCGCAGGCTGCCCCAGAACGTGGCTTGGACGCTGCTGATGACTGGCTTGCCGAGCTTCTTCTCCAGCGTGTCGATAACGCCCAGTGTCGCGAGATCGGCACAGGAGAGGAATACGGCCTCCGCCTCCGGGCTGTCGATCTTCTCGGCTAGGGCCTCGACGTCGTCCTCGCGTACCAGGTTCATGTGCCGCAATCGTTCCTGTGCCTTGAACAATACCAGGCCTTCGTCGGCGGTCACGGTCAGGCCCTGGCTCTCGAAGTATTCTCGCTCCGCGTCGTTGACGGCATCGGGATAGGGCGAGCCGACTGCAATCTTGGTGACGCCGAGCGCACGGAACGCATCCAGGATGGTCCCCATCGTCGTGACCGTCGGCAGATCCAGCGCTTGCGAAATCTCATCCCGCGTATGCTCGTGCGGGGTTCGCAGCGCGCTCGCCGTGCAGCTATAGGCGACTACGTCCACTTCCAAGCCTCGCAACTCCTCTAGGGTATGCGGAAGGAATTGCTCCATATCGGTTAGCGGGTCGTCGACCTCGTCAGCACGATAGAGCAGGCGCGTTGTGTGGATAGTCACGCCGTCTGGTGCCATCCGCCAAAACTCGGTCTCTGCTACTGTGTTGGGGGAGGGCACGATCAAGCCGATCCGTGCGCGCCAACCATACGGGCGTTTCGACTTCTCCGGCGTCCGGTAAACCACGGCCCTAGTGGCCTTCGGCCATTTCCGCTAACTCGATCAAGATATTGCCCGTCGATTCCGGATTGATGAAAGCGATGCGGCTGCCGCCGTGTCCAATGCGCGGTTCCTCGTCCAACAACTTTACGCCCTTGCCCTTCAGCTCGACGAGCGCCGCGTCAATGTCGTCAACCTCGAAGCACAGATGGAACAGGCTCTGGCCGTTCTCCTCGATCCATTCAGTGACCCGCGAATCCTGGGCGCTGGCGTCGGAGCTCAGCAGTTCCAGATAGGTCTCGCCGATCGGAAACATGGCAAGCCGCGTTTCGCCGATCTTCTCCTCGTACTCCATCTCGATGCCGAGCGTGTCCTGTAGCATCTTCATCGATTCCGCCATGTCGTTAACTGCGATGGCGACGTGTTCGACCCGTTTAAGTTTCATCTGTTCTCTCCAAAGTTCTCCCCCTCACTCTAACCCTTTCCCGCCAGGGGCGAGGGGACGTTAGCGAGCAGCAAACTATAATTACCTCTCCCCTGGCGGGAAAGGGTTGGGGTGAGGGGGCTTTGCCCCTCTGCGTTGGCCATATAGGGTACGCCGTTCATGCGAAAATTCACCCCTCGATGACGAACATCTCTCAGCAGTCCGCCCCCCTTAAGGGCATCGCCTTCATGGTGGCGAGCGCGCTCTTCATGGGCATCAACAACGCCATCCTCAAGCTCCTGACCGAAGGGCTGCCAGCGGGCGAGATCATGTTCCTGCGGAGCTTCATGATCCTGCCTCTGATCCTCCTCTATGCCTACTTTCGGGGGGGCTGGTCCTCCTTGCGGGTCTACCGTTGGCGGGGGCATTCGGCGCGCGCAGTTTGTCTTGGCTTCAGTGCTTATTTCTTCATTCTCAGCGTCCAGTTCCTGCCGCTTGCAACGACCGTGGCGCTGACTTTTGCGGCACCGCTCCTGATCACCGCGATGGCCGGATCGTTCTTGAAGGAGGAAGTGGGTTGGCGGCGCTGGTCGGCGGTCGGTGTCGGGTTTCTCGGCGTCGTCATAATCACGCGCCCCGGCAGTGACGTCTTCCAACTGACCGCGTTGTTGCCGCTCGCCTGCGCCTTGGCAAGTGCGGGGCGCGATGTCATCACCCGCAGCATGACGGCGGGCGAGTCCTCCATCGCCATTATGTTGACCGCGAATGTCGGCATGGCCGTCTTTGGCCTGTTCTCGATCCCATTCGGCTGGGAAGAGCCGGACAGTCGTTCTATCTGGTTGATCGCTGCCTGCGTGCCGCTTGTCGCGGTCGGCCATTACACGATGATCGAAGCCTTGCGCTATGCGGAGGCAGCCGTCGCCTCGCCTTTCCGTTATTCCGCTATCGTCTGGGCCGGGTTGCTGGGCTATTTCATTTGGGGCGACGTGCCGGACAGCTGGAGCATCGTTGGCACCTGCATCGTCATTGCCAGCGGGGTCTATATCCTGCACCGTGAATTTGTGCACCGCAGAGAAGTCGCTGAGCAGGAAAGTGGCCAACAGTCGGATTCGGATTAGTATCTCCCCTATCTAAGATTGAGGGAGCGCGTCGATCATGGCGGTGAAGAAAAAGGCTGCGGGGCCACTGGACGGCGTCCGAGTATTAGATTTCTCGATGTTTCTGGCTGGGCCGTACGCGGGCCGCTTGCTGGCGGATCACGGCGCGGATGTCATCAAGATTGAGCCGCCGGGCGGCGAGACCATCCGCGGTGCCCATCCGGTGGTCGACGGCAAGAGCCGCTATTTCGCACAGCTCAACGCGGGTAAACGATGCATCGTCCTCGATCTCAAATCCGAAGAGGGCACGGCTGCGATCAAGAAGCTCATCATGGACACCGATGTGGTGTTAGAGAATTTCCGCCCTGGCGTCCTCGACCGCCTTGGCCTCGGTTTTGAGACATTATCGGCGATCAACCCGCGCCTCATCTATTGCGCGATTTCCGGCTACGGGCCGACCGGCCCCAACTCGACCCGCCCCGCGTTTGCCCCCATCGTCCATGCCCATGCGGGCTACGACATGGCGGTCTTCGAGTATGCGAAGATCGCCGAGAAGCCGATCGATAATCGTAGCACGGCGGCCGACATCCTAGCGTCGGCGCACGGTTTTGGCGCCATCGCGGCGGCGCTCTATGGGCGCGAGAAGACCGGACAGGGAGAGCGCATCGATGTGACGCTTGAGGGCGGCATGCACAATCTTCTCTACTATGAACTCCAAGACGCCCAGGTTGAGAGCGACATACCACCGCTGGTCTATAGCCCGGTGCGGGCACGGGACGGTTTCTTGATGGTGGTCCCTGTCAGCGACCCTAATCTGTGCGCGATGGCGAAAGCCACGGGCAAGGGATGGGCGGAAGACCCCCGTTACAACAGCGTCGGTGAGCGTTGGAAGCACTGGGGAGACCTCATGGTGGAGCTTGAGGAATGGGCGCTTGGCCATAGTGCCGAGGATGCCGAACGGATGCTGCTCGAAGCTGGTTGCCCGGCCACCCGTTATCGCACGGTTGCCGACGTGGTCCGTGATGAGGGTCTGAAGGCGACCGGTGGCCTGGTCGAGATTAACGACGGCAGCGGCGATTTCCTGATTGCCAATTCGCCAATGCGCTACACCAATCGCGACGTCGGGCCGAAACCCTTCGTCGACAGCCTCAATGCCCGCGCGGCGGAGATATTGGGAGAGTAGGGAGCGCCGTCGCTCTCGTCGTAGCGTTTCTGATCCCGCCCGCGTCCTCGTGCTAAGACAAGCTCAGCATGAGGTTCTAATGGGAGGATGAAGCGGGAGTGTTCATAAAAATCGCGGAACAACCAGATACACAGTATCAAAACACCGCTGATTCGCCCGTAGTGAGAGGTTCTGTAAAACGGTATCGGTGATCCACGAGTCAAAATACGGGAGTGTACTATAACACATTAGACAAAATGTCACGATCCGTTGACCGCCATTTCAATGGACTCGGATGCGAACTCGAAGACCTCAGGCCGGTTTTACGAAGTGGAAGCTGCCCCAGACCATGTGACCGGCTTCGCCGCCATCTACCCAGTACTGCATACCGTTGCCGATCTTCTCAAGGAAGGCTTCGCTGATCTCCTGCTTGAGCTCGTCGTGGCGGCCCCGGGTTTCGGCGACGATGGTGCGGTAATTGGTGAGGAAATCTTCCGTCCGATCCTCATAACCGCGATCGATGAATCCAGCGGCCTTGGCATCAGCGAGATACCCCTCGACGGTGCCGAAAGAGACGAGATTGGCACGCTCGAGCATGGGCCGAAGAACTTCCGCCGGGGCCGACGGTGTGGCCATCGGGTCGGCGAAGACGAACTCTCCGCCGGGCTTCAGGATGCGGAAAACTTCGCGCATCAACTGAGCCCGGTCGCCGCAATGCAGGAAGGCTTCCTGGGACCAGGCGATGTCGACCTGCGCGTCCTCCATCGGGATGTCTTCGTAGTTCCCCTCGAGGGGGGTGATCTTGCCGGTGAGCCCTTCCGCCGCGTTGGTCTTGGCCATGGCCTCAAGCTCTAGCGCACTGGCGTTGAGGGCAATACCGGAACAGTTATAGTCGGTGACCAGCTGGCGGATCGGACCGCCGAAGCCGGCACCGAGGTCGATCACGGTCGAGTCCGAACTCAATGTGTCCAGCCGATCGGCGATGTAAGCCACCGCGCGGCGGGCGGCCTCGCGGATGCCGATGCCGGGCTCATCAAAGATGCCGACATGAATGCTCTCCCCACCCCAAATTTTCCGGTAGTAAGTGTCCGTGTCCGAGCTGTTGTAGTAATCAGTGCTTTTCTGAATGGCTTCTTCGGTCTTGTCGGACATCAGGGCTCTCCTTGCTGCAGGTCGGCGTCCCGCGAATGAAACGTTATATAGGTAAATCTGATATGAAGCGCCGTCCGATCAAGGTTGTGGGCGATGCCGGCCGCGATCTGGCAAACGTCACGCAACCCGGCTCGGCATCTCCTGCCCCGTCAATCCCGCGATCAAGTTCTCGATGGTGCGCTGGACCATGCCGATCCGCGTCTTGCGGGTGGCGCTGCCGAGGTGTGGTGCGATCACCAAGTTTTCCAAACTCAACAACGGATGGTCGCGGGGCAGGGGCTCCGGCTCCGTGACGTCGAGGCCTGCGGCCCAGATCGTGCCGTCCCTCAATGCGTCGACCAAGGCGTCATGATCAAGCACGCCGCCCCGTGCTGCGTTGATCAGGATCGCGGTCGGCTTCATCTGCACCAGCTCCGCGCGACCGATGGTGTTGCGGGTATCGGGCCGCATCGGCAGGTTGAGTGTCACGAAATCCGATTGCGCCAACAGATCCGCCAGGCTCGCGTAAGTCGCCCCCAATTCTGCCGCGACCTCGGGAATTTTGTTCCGGTTGTGATAGAGGATTTTCATATCGAACCCGTAGGCCCGGCGTGCCACCTGTTGCCCGACGCCGCCCATGCCGATGATACCGAGCGTGGCGCCATAGACTTCCTGTCCGTGCCAGATATTCGCATCGTAATGGGCGAATTCCGGCCCGCGTGCGAAATGATCGCCGCGCACGATATGCCGCGCCGCCGCCAAAAGCAGCGCAAAGGTCATATCGGCGGTGGCCCCATCGACAAATCCCGGCGTATTACCGACCGGAATGCCCCGCGCCTCGGCGTCCTCCAGATTAATATGATCGATCCCGACCCCCTGATTGCTGATTACCCGCAGGTTCGGCATTGTGTCCATGACTGTGCCGTCGATAATCGGATGCCCATAGACGAAAAACCCGTCGGCGGCCTCAAGCATGTCTGGGTTGGTGGAACCGTCCTCGTGCCAAAGATGGATCTCGCAATCGACGGCCTCCACCATCTCCATGATCCAGGGTGCGAGTTCGGCGTTGGTCATGATTTGGTATGGCATGAGAGCTCCGGAGGAAGGTTGCAGGTTGAGAATTTAGAGTGCTGTCATCACAAACTCCATTGTCATTCCCGCCAAGGCGGGAATCCAGGATTAGCTGGGTTTTCCATCTGAACCGAAGATGAGATTAGCAGAAATAAAACGAGCTACATTTTGTGTCACCGGATTGCCAGGGTTTATCGCAGAAGAGGGCAATATATTGTTAAATGCACAATCAGGTGCGTCTCTGTAGTGGGTAACCTATGTCAGACATTCTGGTGGGTTGGTGGAATGCCACAGGTCATTCATCGTTTTCCTACCGGTCTGTTTCTTTGTTTGCGGAGCTCGTCTGCTAGAGGCATCTTTGCAGGACAATGCCTTGCAAGCGTTTGTCTATGGCGTGCTGACGGCCGTGGTGTCACTTTTGCTTATCGGGCGAGCGGTCAGCCATCACGATGCGTCGAATGGCTCGGCCTTTGTGGCTCTCTGCCCGTCCATTACCGCCCTTGCGGCCATTCCGGTCCACGGTGAATGGTAGACAACGGACGACTTGATCGCCTTGCTGCTAATTTCGAGCGGTGTCTAGTTTGCAAGCGGGAGCCCGCTCGCAGCCCAATGGGCTGGGAGCGTTTGAGGCGAGAAAGTTTTCAATACGGCGAGACCAAACCTTTCTCCGAACTCGATTGCCTTAGGTGTGATTACCAAAGACGTGGTAGCCGGTCTCGCCAAATAGGATGGTCTTGAAGGGTTCGCGCTGGTTGCCTTGCTCCATGCCGGGTGAGCCGATCGGCATGCCGGGCACTGCGAGGCCAATGGCCTTGGGCCGTTCGCGTAGTAGCCGCTTTACGTCTCCGGCGGGGACATGGCCCTCGATGACGTAGTTATCGACTGTCGCGGTATGACAGGCCTCCAGTATTCGCGGCACCCCGAATTGTACCTTGATTGGTGAGAGGTCTTCGGCATGCACGATCGCTACGTTGAAGCCGGCGCGCTGCATGTGGTCGGCCCATGCTTGGCAACAACCGCAGCTCGGAGATTTGAAGATGGTGATCCTGTTTCCGGCGGCATCGGCGGGCAGTGCCGAGAGATCGACCGCTGCGAGGGCGGAGGTGGCGAGAAGCCGGTGCGCGAATGTCCGGCGGGAGAGCAGTGTGTTCATTTCATCCGCGTCAAGTTGTTGCATACAAAAGCGTTCGAATTATTTGATCGCCGAAAGAAAATATAGCCCCTTCAGCTGCGAGAGGGTCAATCACTATCGCATTGGTTACCCGCATGTGCGGGCACGACACTCGAGTTGGCCTGCGTTGTTTTTCTACATAATCAAATCAATCAGATACGGCCCATCCGTCTGAATGCCGACTTCGATGGCTTTCATCAGACCCTCGCAATCGGTGACTTCCTCGCCGGGTACACCCATGCCTTTGGCCATGTCGACCCAACCGAGGTTTGGTCGATCGAGGGACAGCATATCGATGGCGCGGGGCCCTGGGTTTTGCACGCCGACATTGGTGAGTTCGCCGCGCAGGATTTTGTATATGCGGTTTGAGAAGACGATGGTGACGATGTTTAGCTTTTCGCGCGCCATGGTCCAGAGTGATTGCACCGTGTACATGCCGCTGCCGTCGCCCTCGAGCAGGATCACTTGGCGGTCTGGCGCAGCGACGGCCGCGCCCACGGCAACCGGCATGCCGAAACCGATGGAGCCGCCCCGGTTGTTCAGCCAATCGTGGCGCGGTGCCCCAGCGGTCGCAGGGAAAAACCCTCGGCCGGTGGTAACGGACTCGTCGACGACGATGGCGCCTTCCGGCAGCATCGCACCCATCACGGCGGCCAGGTTATCAAGGGTCGGCTCTCCTGAGGGGCGACCCGGACGGCCCGCATTCGCGACATGGGCCATCGGGGAGTTCTGTGCGTTCAGTTCTACTTCCAAGGCCTCCAAGGCCGCGATCATGTCATCGTCCGCATTGGCGAGGCGCGTCATCGGCACGCCTTCTTGGTAGAGCAGGCTCGGTTTGCCGGGATAGCCGAAGAAGGCGACCGGTGGTTTGGCCCCGACGAGGATGAGTTGGCCGGCCCCCTTCAGCATCTCCACCGCTTGGTCGACGACGAATGGAATACGGAGGACTTGTGGCAGACCCGCGCCGCGCGCGAGGCGGGCATTGGCACCCTCGCTCAATAGGCCACAGCCCGTCTTTCCCGCAATTCTCCCGGCGATCTGCAGACCCTTTTCGGTGAGCGCGGCACCCGCCAACAGTAATGTTGCGGTCTTGCCGTTGGTGAGCAGTTTGGCAGCCCCGGTGACGGCGCTATTCGTGACTGTCGAGGGTGGTAGGGGCGGTGTTGCGGTTTCGACTTTGCTTGCTGGGCCCCAGGCGGTATCGGCGGGTAGGATCAGGGTTGCGATCTGTCCGGGTGCTCGCGTCGCGGCTTCGATGGCGGCGGCGCCATCCCTTGAGACGTCTTCCGAGGTGAGCGACGTGCGGACCCAGTGCGACATCGGCCGGGCCACGCCTTCGATGTCGGAGGTCAGCGGAGCGTCGTGCTTTATGTGGTATGTCGTGTGTTCGCCGACAACGTTGACCACGCCTGAATTCGCCTTCTTGGCGTTGTGCAGATTGGCGAGACCATTGGCGAGGCCTGGGCCCAGATGTAACAGGGTCGAGGCCGGTTTCTGGCCCATCCGGTAGTAGCCGTCGGCGGCTCCCGTTAGCACGCCTTCGAACAATCCTAGTATGCAGCGCATGCCTGGAACCTTGTCGAGTGCCGCAACGAAATGCATCTCCGAGGTGCCTGGATTCGTGAAGCAGACATCCACGCCGCCGGCAATCAAGGTTCGCACAAGGCTCTCGGCGCCATTCATATCCGTCGGTTCGGTCATCGTCTTCTCTGCTCCAATGGCAATTGCCGGATAGGAATTATGGCCCGCGCCCGGATAAGACAGGGCCGAGGGTGATTTTTCCCTGTAAACTCGCCGCGCTGCTTTGGGCTACATTTGATAGGAGGGGGGTAAGGTCTTGTACTTGAGGCCATGGAATATCTAAAATTAGTTCGAGTCATTGGTTTCAGGACGGCTCCAAGGCCCGGAATAAATGCCTGCAAAATAAAATATAAGTAATGAATTATGAATATCAATTAATATTGAAATTCATCGCATGGGATAGAGTAAAATAGACGAATTATTTAAAATATACGGCGATAGATATAGAGTATTCGTTACAGTAACGGGTATGTTTGCGGCTTTCACTATGGTGTTGTCGGGTACCATCGTGAATGTCGCCGTGCCGGACGTCATGGGGGCGTTTGGGGTTGGGCAAAGCGAAGTTCAGCTGATGTCGACGGCGTTCATGATCTCCATGACCACAGGGCAATTGCTGAATGCCTGGGTTGTGGCGGTGTTTGGCCAGCGCTGGGGCTATATGGGAACGCTGGCGCTGTTTACGTTGGGCAGCTTGGTGGCCGGCGCGGCGGAGAGCTTTGACATGGTCGTTTTTGGCCGAGTCCTCCAGGGTTCCGCCGCTGGTGTGATCCAGCCATTGGTCATGGTGACGGTGTTCCAAGCCTTTCCTGAAGGGCGACGGGGCGCGGCGCTTGGCGTCTACGTTATGGGGTTGGTCGGTGCAGCTTCGGTCGGCCCGCCGCTTGGCGGCCTCGCGATAGAGCTGTTTGATTGGCGCTACATTTTCTATGCGCCGCTGGCCTTGGTGGCGATTGCGGTGCCGCTCGGTGCGTTGTTCATGCCCAATGTCCGTGACAAAAAGCCGCCGAAGTTCGATTGGATTGGCTATGTCCTGCTCTGCATTGGGCTCTATTGCCTAATGTCCGCGATTTCCAACGGGCCCCGCGACGGATGGAGTTCTAACTACATCGTCTCGCTGATGGTCTTAGGGATTGGCTCCATGGCAGCATTCGTTCAATCCCAGCGGCGCGAAGCGGCGTCGATGCTGGATCTCTCCTTGTTTAAGAACAAGATGTTTATGATGGCCGTTGTTGTTACGTGCTTCACGGCGGTCGGTAATTTTGCTTCCGTCTATGCTGTGCCAGTGGCGGCTCAGATCGTGCAGAACATGACGCCCTTCGACGCCGGCATGGCGCTCATGCCGTCGATGCTGTTGGCGATGTTCATCATGCCGATCAGCGGGCGTCTATCCGACAAGATACCGCCGCATACCGCGATCATTACTGGGCTCGTGTTTCTCACTGCGGGGG
The DNA here is from genome assembly GCA_913046825.1 of uncultured Rickettsiales bacterium. The sequence continues at coordinate 13,535 of CAJWTF010000070.1, forward strand.
TCGTGCCCTTCGCGTTCGCCGATGCCAATACGTCATTCACGTTGATCATGCTTTACGGTCTCATTGGGCGCTGGGCGACCGCTTTCGTACAACCGTTCATTATGAATACAGCGTTGCAATCTCTGCCGCCCGACAAGCTCAATGCGGGTGGCGGCACACTAAATTTTGCGCGGCAACTCGTCGGTTCGCTCGGGACCAACATATGGGTGGTCTTCGTTGATTGGCGGATAGATTTTCATGCCAGCGCCTTGTCCACGATGCAAAGTGGCTCTAACGCGACGAGTGTCGAGTTCATGCGCGGTGTTGAGCAGATTTACCGCGAGGCTGGTGTGCCATTATCGGTGCATCAGGCCGGAGGACTGCATTATCTCGGTCAAATGATTGAGGCGCAGGCAAACGCTTTTGCCTTCCAAGACGGCTTTTGGATGCTTGCCGTTTCCTATGCGGTCGGCATCATACCTGCTTGGTATTTGGGGCGGATTTACAATCAGCGCAGGCCGAAGTAACAACACCAAAGCGGTGCGCGCTCAGGTGCTAGGTCATTACTATTGATGAATAAAATTTTGTGATTGTAATCAATATTCATATTAATTTTAGCAGTTTTTCTTAGTAGATGGGTCGTGGGCGTACCCATTAAAATTCTTAGAGATGTTGTAATTGGATCTAGAAAGACGCGGATACCCTACGTCGAAGATGAAAATGACCCATGCGACCTTTTCTAATCGACAGGTTTGCGCTAGTCGTCTCGAATTTCGAAGACCGGGAGACCGTAAATGCCGTTGCGCGAAGGGTTCAGAAAAGTTTGAAGGAGCCATTTGTTGTTGATGGCAAGTCTATTCTCATATCACCGAGAGTTAGCATCGTGGCCCTATACGGAACACGGCTCAACCGCCAATGAATTATTAAGTCATTCGGAACTCAGCGTGCACGACGCGGAAATTTATAACACCGCTTCTGAAGCAAGCTTGGCACCCTGAACGGTTGCCTAGGATCCTTGCTCTCTACTTAGCTAAAAGCCCGTCGCAATACCTGCCAATACTTTCGATCGCCTGTTGCCCCTCATCCAAAATATGGGCGCTCATGTGCCAGCCGTGAAACATATCCTCCCAGGTTTCGTATTCGACACTGACGCCCGCGGCCTTGGCGGCCTCCGCGAGACGCGCGCTGTCGTCGAGCAAGGTTTCCGCCGAGCCGACTTGTATTAGGAGTGGCGGTAACCCCTTTAAATTGCCGAATAACGGGGACGCCAATGGCGTTTTCGCGCCTGCGCCGTTAAGATAATAGCCCGCCATGCGGTCAAGGTACGCCTTGCTGATGACCACATCTTCATCTGACTTCGATTGCATGCTGTCGCCGGATTGAGTGAGGTCGGTCCAAGCACTCATCGGGACCGCGGCGGCGGGAAGCGGATCGCCTTCGTCCTTCAATTTCAGCAACAGCGCCATCGTCAGGCCGCCGCCGGCAGAGACACCTCCGACGACTATCTGCGAAGCATCGACGCCCTGGCCGAGCAGCCATTTATAGGCTGCATAGGTATCGTCGACTCCGGCGGGGAACGGGTCTTCGGGGGCCAATCGATAATCGATGGAAAGACAACGCATGCCGGTCGCTTTGGAAATCCGCGCCGCCGTCGAACGTGTGGCCGCCACGGAGCCGCGATAGTAGCCGCCACCGTGGATAAACAGGAACACCTTGTCGCGTGCGACACCTGCCACTTCGATCCACTCGGCGGGAACGCCGTCCGCGTCGACCGCCTCGCACGTGGTCCCGTCCGGCAGCGGGATAGCCGAGCCGCTCGCTTTATGCGTGCCGCGCAGTTCCTCGAGGGTTTTATCGTCCTTATACGCATCGGCGCGTTTTGCGGCCAAGATCTTCTCAAGTGCGGGGCTGCTGGCCATGTCTTTTCTCCTTGTGACTTTGAATCAACCGAGATTGCGGCGGTAGAGAGCTATCAATCGCTCCCAGTGTCGTTCGGCGGCGGGCAGGTCGTAGCACCAGCGTTCGGGGAATGCGAAACCGTGGTGCACACCGGGATGTATCTCCAACTCACCCTTGGCGCCGGACGCATCGAACAGACTTTTCAATTCTGTAACCATTTCCGGCGGCGCCAATTCGTCATGCTCGGCGCAAGAAATATAGAGCTCGCCTTTTGCCTTGCTGAGGTTGAGGTGCGGACTTTCTTCTGCGTCGCTGACCAGCCAGGTACCATAGAACGACGCGGCAGCGGCAACCCGGTCCGGGAAACGTGCCGCAGCGGCCAGCGAAAATGGTCCGCTCAAACAATATCCGTGCGTTCCGACGGGGCCGGGTTTCGCCTCGTCCTGTGTGTCGGCATAGGCCAGCATATCGGCGAAGTCTTGCATCACCGGCGGGATCGTCATCTTGGTGCGGACCGCGCGCATTCGGGTGTTCTCCGCACTGTCCTTTTCCAACACGTCGGGGCCGTATTTTGTGTCCTTGCCCGCGCGGTAATAAAGGTTTGGGAGCATCACATAATAGCCGACCGATGCGAGACGCCGGGTCATTTGGTAAAGCTCTTCGCGAATACCGGGCGCATCCATCAGCATGAAAATGGCGGGGAAGGGGCCACCGCGATCAGGGCGGCAGACAAAAGTCTCCATCTCGCCGTCGGTCATCTTAATGTCGAGGACTTCTTCGATCATCTGAGGGCTCCGTGCCGAACAATCGTCAGCTACGGAATCTAAGTCGATGGATGCCAGTGGAAACCGCTAACAAAGCCGCTTTTTGTTATCAGGTTTGAAGAATAATAAAAAATTAGTCCGCAACCAAATCTAGGGGCTATCTTTTGGAATTAAGTTGGGGCAGACTATATATAGTGGTGAAACAATCGAAAGGAGGTGATCTGATGTCAAGAATGAGTGTCCGTGCGAGTGGTCTTGGTGCCCAACGAGGACAGAAGAGCAACCTCTCCGGTCAACGTTAGCGGTGCGCATAAATAGTTAGGGCCCATCGCACGGCCCATTCGGAAAGGCGGTCCCAACGGACCGCCTTTCTTCTTTTTAGAAGAAAAGCCGCCGAAGCTGTGCTTAATCACCAGGTTTCTGAAATGAGTGAAAAACAGCTCTAGCACCTTGCATTGGACTTGGGAATCGGTTGGATTAATTAAAAGTGAATAATACAACCGCAAGGCAACAAGACGTGTTTGGACGACGCGAGATTTAAAGTGCGGAGGAAGCGTCGGTGTGTCGTTCGGCTAATCGATATGGGGAAGCTGGTTGTAAGTATACCTAAGTAATAATATTATGTCACAGTGTATAAATTAATAAATAAAATGTGAATTTATAGAAAATAAAATAATTCATTAATTTTAGGGTAATTCATTTATTTCTGTATTTTTGGTGTATTGTACAATGTGTACGCAACGTATCTTTAATAGAGAATTTATTAAGGGATAATAGTAATCCGTTTCCGATAGTAAAAATAAGTAAAATTCGGCCGGATCTTCTAACCTGGTGTATCAGTCTCAGAATTACACAAAAAACATTTGCAAAGCGAATAGTAAAATTTATAAATATTTTAAGGTAAATGGATTATTATTTTATAATACAACGAGGTTGGCGAAAATTATTCTAACCTTATTGATGATCGAGTCGCTAATATTACTGTTTACACTATCATTTTCGCATTAAGTAGCCTGTCCTCCAATTAAGAGGTCGGCGTGCCTCGAAGACAGGTCCGGTGCAACACACGGGAATATTTTGCGGCGTCGAAATTGGCCTCGGCACGGTGTAGCAAGCACCGATTGTCCCACATCAGCATGTCGCCCGGCCGCCAAGTGTGGCGGTAGAGAAATTGGGGCTGTGTCGCATGGGCTTCCAGTTCCAGGATCAAGGCACGGCCTTTCTCGAAGGGCCAGCCCTCGATGTGGGAGGCGTGCATGCCGGCGAAGATCGCGGTTCGGCCGGTCTCCGGGTGGATGCGGGCCAGGGGATGGGTGTTGTCGGGCGCATCGGCGAGTTCTTCGGCCGACATCTCGCGGCCCTCGTTCTCGCGGGATAGCCGCCAGCTGTGGACGACCTTGAGATCACGGATCTTCGCCTGGCGATCGGCACTCAATCCCTCGAATGCGGCGTACATGTTGACGAACACCGTGTCGCCGCCGTCGGGCGGCAAGGTTATGGCGTGCAGGATAGTTGCCATAGACGGCGCGGGCCGGAAAGACTTGTCGGTGTGCCATCTGTCCGAGCGGACCTTGCCCATCGGCTTTCCGTCTTCACCCAGATTGTTTACTATATGCACCAGTGGCAGATCATTCGTGCCCTTGTTGCGTGCGGTGTGCCGCTCCAACGTACCGAACTGTTCGGTGAAGGCGACCTGTTGTTCCTTGGTCAGGTCTTGATCGCGAAAGACGAGGAGCTGATGATCGAGAAAGGTTTGGTGCAGTTGACCACGTGTGTCCGCGTCGAGTGGTTCCGTGAGATCGAGCCCGACGATTTCCGCCGTCATCAGCGCGGAGAGCGACCGGATTTCCCAAGGCGATTGAGGCGGCGATGCGGAATGTACGCCGTTAGTTGCGATGCTTGCCATCGTGTTCGGTTCCTTGTCCGTTAACCTCATATCCACGCAGCTGATTATAGCGCCTTACTTGATGGTGGGTGAGCACGGGCAGTGTGGCAAGATGCGTCTTCAAATGGACGAGGTGGAGCTGTCCCCGTAGTCATGCCGATTTGGCGATCAAACCTTCCAGCATGGCCGGGTTCACCGTCCCCGCGGGCTTCGGCGTTCATAATGGCAAACAGGATTTAGATGCGGTCTGTTTGAGACGCGGTCAAGCCGATTTCCGCCTTCAATTCCGATAGATGGTGGGGCCGGGAAAGCCGAAAAGCTCCGCCGGTTTGGCAAAGCCTCAACCACGACCGGCCGCCAAGTCTCCGCTGTCTTTTGGCGAGAGGGCCTTGATTGTGCGGCCTTGCTCGCCGCCATACGGCGCCGAGTGTGATTTGCATCTTAAAGACGGGTCCCTGGTTCGCCACGCAGAACGGAATGTTTTGTGCTTTCAAAGTGTCGCGCACGCCGGGTATTGCGGTGATTTCTTTACGGAAAGCATCGAACCAGTCTGTGATGGTGGTCACACCACCATTGATTCACTATAATTTAACGGCAGATTTGGTAACAAAGTGTTGATGGTTTGGACGATGCCGGTCGGAAGGCTTATATTCGTCTGGGGAATTATCTTCGACCTTCATGGGAGACAAACATGTCAGAGGCCGACCAGGAATTCGGGTTTGCGGAGCCACATGATAAACCAATTCCGTATATTCACCGAATTTCAACGTATTATCAGACTCTTGGGTATGGGAAGCCGTATCGCTGGGCGCATTATAACGACGTACCGTTTACGCCACTGAAGAAACCGCTGTCGGAAAACCGGGTCGCGTTGGTGACCACGGCCGCACCCTATCAGCCGGATAAAGGCGATCAGGGACCGGGCGCGCCGTATAATTCAGCGGCGAAATTCTACACGGTTTATACAGATTCGACCGAATCGGATCCGGACCTCCGCGTCTCCCATATCGGTATCGATCGCAATCATACGACGGCCGAGGATATGAA
>CAJWTF010000071.1 GCA_913046825.1 uncultured Rickettsiales bacterium
ACTAACATTCGATACTATTGAGCGTAAAATGATGGACAAAAGGACTACAGAATTCGACAAATCGTTTATCCCTATTCAATACTGACTGCACTTTAACCTCCGACCAACGTAGTTCATTTCCGCTTTCCCCTCATCTCACCACTTTTCAGGCATGATCTCACCCCAACGCTCACATTCAAGACAGCACAAACCAAGGGTCATGTGGTTGTCTCGTAGGTCAATCATCCTACGAATGATTAAAGGTTTCTTATGTGTGATGCTCATCATACTTGAAGCCTACGCTAGCACCACATGAGCAGCAACTTGAGTGACACGACTGTCCATTTAAAATCTATGCTCACAGACACTTTCTCTTACCTAATCAGGTAGAGATCTATGATGTTTTAGTAGCACTCGGTGGAATGGGCTGGATAACTGCAGGATAAGTGTATTCATACACGTGTAGAGTGGGCCCTCCTTTGGAGGGCCTCTTTTGTTTTTGCCTCAAATCTTGCAAAAACTGCGAGCTTGTATAACCGCTTATTTCGTTTTCGGAATCACCTATTTGCGCAAGACTTTTATCTCACGGTAAGCGGTGGTGACTATGCGATGCTAGCAAATATTGGGAGAGGCTTCGCCTGGGAGGCCGGCATATAACAATAGCGTGCCCATTCATCCATGAGATGAGCGCGTTTGGCGAAGAGCTCAGCGCGCCGATAAGCCGCCTCGACGACACTATTTCGGCCGCTTCGCGAGGATAATTGGTGCGTTCGGCACACCAGTCTCGGAACCTAGAACGAAACACGTGCGCTGTTGCATCCCAAAGGCCCATGCTTTTTAGAATGAAGACCCTGAATGCATTCTCCGACAGGTGCTTATTATTATTGCCACCAGGAAACAGATAGTTACTTAGCCCGTTTAGTTTCGTGTGTTTGAGAATTTCGACTGCGCGTTGTGAAAGAGGAACGCGGTGCTCTCGCCCGCCGTTCATGCGGCTCGCCGGGATGGTCCAGATACGGGTATCCAAATCGACTTCATCCCAGGTGGCTTTCGTCACCTCTGAGACCCGACCCGCTATCGGTATCAAACATTCAAGCCCGAGCGCTGTGGCGCTTTGATGCCCTCGCAAGGCCGCCATAAAGCCACCGAGGTCGGTATAGGGAAGGGCCGCGTGATGGCGAATTTTTTTGAATTTTAGATCGCGCCGGCAGGAGATGTTCAAGGTGCCCCTGCCATCGGGCCGGGTTATCCCCCATCCAATATCCAGCGGTGGTGGCGTAGCTGAGAATATTCTCGATCCGACCGCGTAGCCGCGCGGCAGTCTCTGTCTTTTCGTGCTAGATCTTTGCGAGAAGCTGATGGACGTGCGGGGTTTCAATGTCGCAGACGGGCATGTCGCCGATGATGGGGAACGCATAGGTCTCCAAGGTCGATGCGCGCGGTGCTTTGGGTTTCGCCATGATCCGCTGTGCGCTTTAAGGTAGAGCTTGGACATTGCGGCAAAGGTCGGGATTTTTTGCGCGGCGCGGCGTGCAGCGGCTCGCTCTTCTGCTCTTCGGGCTTTTGGATCGATACCCTTTGCTTTCAGGTTCCGGCACGCGTGCGCCAGGTCCCTTGCTTCTGCCAGAGGGATGCCGCTGGCCGAGCCGAGCCGAGACCTATTTTGTGAACGGATCCATTGAGCTGATATCGAAACACCCAACTTTTTGCGGTCGGGCTTGAAACTTGTAGGTAGAGCCCACCGCCATCAGCATAGAGTCCGGCCCCCCTTAATTTGGAGACCCGGAGGGGGGTAAAACGATGGAGCGATCGGGGCATTTCCTAGGTACAGCTTTAAGTACACTCGAGGTCAAAATTCAAGTATACACCTGAAGTTGAGTATAACCAACCATGGACAGTTAATCAATTGATATTAAATGATAAAATAGACATTTATGGACGATGGGGGACAGTCGCGGAATAGGCAATGGCGGAGAGATAGGGATTCGAACCCTAGGTACGCTCACGCGCACAACGGTTTTCGAGACCGCCCCGTTCGACCACTCCGGCATCTCTCCGCATATTTTATCAATTTTTACAGTAAGTTAGTCATCCATCAGATCTACCAATGGTCTTTGTTGGTAGGACGAATTAGCTCCGTTACCCATAAAAAATGAAGCCGTCAAACTACAGAGGTTCCAAATACTGTCAAGATATACAGTTTCGTTTGCATAATCGTATCTATGGTCTGGGGGACGTTGAGAAGGATGTCCAGTCATTTAGGTTACATTTGCACTCGAAGACACTGACCTAATTTGAGTGACTACTTAGCACCGCCTGTCGTCATTCGTTATATGGTCTAAATACAATACAGAATCCAAATCTTCATTTTGACAGGAAGATCCAATAGAAGTTATGAAAAATCCGCTAAAAAATGTTTAGGATTCTGGTTTACTCAAATAATACCTATCAACAGATTGATTATAGAGAAAATCTAAAATGACCAAATCTCAACATGGTACATGGATGACTGTCGTTGATGGTAAACAACGTATCTTTCGGCAGAACGGTGGACGATACGATGTTTTGGAGTTTCAGAGATATCCATACACAGTTACCCAGACAGACAAAGTATCCAACCTGATCAGATCAAACCTTACTGATGACCTCATATCTGAAGAGATCAAAGAAAAATATCCAGAGGGGCATCCTCGTTGGAAATACCCGTTCTTTGGTTACTGTGTTCCTGCTACATTCGTCCTTTTGTATTTGATGGACACTGGAACCCTAGAACCAATGAGGGGTCAGGACGCTTCTGGTGAAGGTCACTGGTGGTTGAGAGATATTCTAACCAGAGAGAAATACGATCTCACTCTGGATCAGTTTCCAACTTATGGTGAACTTGAAGATGTTTATACGACAGGCAAACCCAGAGGATATTATGGCTTTGGAGAGATGCCTGCTTCAAGATTTCTGAGTCTGATACAAAAAGTGCAACCAGATTCTATACGATGGACCACGGACGACTATAGTGGCACAGCCTGATATCAGTATTCCCAGACCTTTATAATCTCATCAATCTCCAGTTTTTCATTCTTGATTTCACCATGCCATCCATCAGGAAAAGCAGTAAGTGGAACACCATTGTGTTCATATTGATGTAGGATAATCGCCTCAGCTTCTTCCGGAGAACGAGCCTCTATGATCGCACTGTCAGTCACCGCTTCTGTACGACCATCGTTATGTTGGAATGTGACGTGATATTTCACTCTGTAGTCAATTTGCCAGTTGGACATTTAGTGCAAACACTCTTGTTTGATTGCCTAGAAACTCTATACCTATATTTCTCATAGTTAAGGAAAATACAGAATGATAAACGAAGAAAGCCTCACTAAAGGTCAAGTCCGTAAATTAAACGCACTTCGCAAAAGTCTTGGAAATGAGATTGCAGATAATGCGTTTACGAAATGGATGAAGACGCAGACCAAAGATAACTCGGTTCAGATTGACCCTGTTGCGGTGAAGATCGAAGAAGCCCTGTCTTCACTGGTACATGACAAGGCATTCCGGTTGGGGAGCAAGGGTTATGTCATCAAACGATCAAAAGGTAAGGGCGCGTCTGGGTTTGTCGTCAGTAAAATCTAGATTGGCTGAAGAGGGTAAATGATAGAAAAACAGCAAACATCTAATAGGATTAACCTCGCTACTATGGTTTTCTGAAAGTTCTTTATTATTTTGGTGGTAGGTTAGGCATGGACCTAGATGCCATCAGGCATGGTGAAGTTGTGTAAGGAATCCTCTTTCTTGGAAATATCGTCATATTCTTATTAAAACTAATTTTTGGAAGTCACGTCGGTCAAAAAGAAAGGTGTCCAACCAGAGGGATAGTCCTCGCTAAGGGTACATAAGACGAACCGGAATGACCAGAAACATTAGTCAGCAGCGGTTGCCGTAATCGCAGTTATGATTATGGAATTGTATTACGTCACGCCTCCTTAGCAGAACTGCTTTAGAAATGGCTGCCCCCGCGAAAAATAAGATGGGAAAGATTAGAAAGATCAATCATTCCTTAGACAAAACCGATTGTTAAAGACGGCAGCATGAAAATAGCACTTATCCTTTTGGCAACCGCTGTCACCATGTGGATCAGCTTCATTTTTTTAGGCAAAATATTCTACTGGCTTGGATTAGCTGCTCTCTGTCTAACCCTGTTTTTTGTACTAAAATTCATGCTTGGATCATACCTCAATAAGAAGAAAGATTTACTGAAACTGAAATGAATCTTTTTTCTCGGATCATAATTATTGCTGTGGTCGCCTGGGTTACTGGCTGTGCGATATTCGGACTGGACCTAATTCCAACGCTGACAGGCGTTGTGATAATTGCTCTGCTCCGACCATTCTACGATAGAGTTCGTGGGGAGTAAGTTAGAGTTTAGTATACCTATTAATTTCAGACCAACCGACGACTCGCCGAGAGTAGCGATCAATCACGATAGCCAGATAAGCGAAGCCCTCAAGGGTGCTGATATAGGTGATGTCTGTCACCTAGGCCTTGTCAGGTACTTCCACATCGAACTGCCGCTCTAGAAGGTATCCCCTATAGTTTATTTTTCTTCTTTGCGTCCGCAATGATTTCATCGAGTTTGAGGAATATCTTTTTCTTTGATGAGATTTCACATTGGTCATTTCCTGTCTTGAGTGTCTTACGGTTAAGAGAACGACGGTATAGTTCGTTATTATGCCAATATACTTTGTCAGTGCCGTTCAGGTGATAGTTCCTGTTTTCATATAGTGCCACCTTCGAGTATCCCTCTACCTGCCATCTCGTTACCCTCCCCAAATCAAACACCAGACCATAAATAGAGTTGTTATCTGACTTCGTAAGACAAATAAGTGCTTTTCCATCCAAATCGTTTGCAGCCTGAACCGTTCCTGCACTCGCAAGGAATACTGTGATAAGTGCTCCGTATATTATTGACCGCATCCTCGACCCCACTCTAAAACTGGAAATCATAATCTAAACTATAAGGACTCCCCTCAAAGTCCTCCGGAGTGTCACCCGCCCAACTCATAACATCTTATTTGAACTTCCCTGTCAGGCGATTTTCCCTACAAACTTTTCGATCTGATCGGTCATCCTTCTGACGAGTAGCGCACCATAGAACTTGCAATCAAAATCTAATCTATACCTATTCATCTAAGTTAGAGAGAAATCTCAGCAAACCGATGCCCGCACCAAAACCTGAATGACCTTCGATTTCATAACTGAGGAAACAATCCTCACATATTTTTGAGAGCTGACAGAGTTTTGTTCACTAACTGGTATTTATTCAGAACCCTCAAGAACTCTTGTTATCCGAAGTTGCCGAGTGAAGACAGGCATCTGCGGTGTGAGGTGGGAGAGATAGAATTTCTCGAGGATTTCTGTCGAGGTGCGAGCATTCTGAGCAAGACCAAACAGGTCTGTTCCACCCGTCTTTAGTATCTGAAAACAGAGTGCAGAATGACGGAGAGAATACATTGTGTGTTTTTGCCCGTAGGTATCCTCAACCAAGTCCGCATGTTGACAAAGAATAGAGAACATCCTCGACACTCTGTCACTGACATAACTTTCCCTATCTCTGATTTCATTGAAAAAGAGGTAGTCGTTGCTCCCATCATGTCTTTTGAGAATGCGAGAAAAATACACATGTGCTGCTATCTCAGTGCTTGTGCTTTCGAGGTTTCCTTTACTTTTGCTAGTTTTTGAGTTCGGAACTGAGATGACCAATTGCGTCACACCATCTTCTTCTAACCGACGGATATGTTTATTCTGGAGAAGTTTCCATTCACTGGGTCGTAAAAATGTATGCACCATAAAGACGATGAAGTCATACATCTCACCAAAATTGAATGATACATCATTTGGTGGGTTATCCCACAGATCACGACACCCAGATAATAATTGACGATACTCTTCTGGACTGAACCAAGGTCGAGGATTGTTGGGGCGTCTAATTGTTGGGAGTATTGGTATATGAGTTATTACCCGATCTCGTTCAGCTTCTTTCAGCACTTTACGGATCAAGACCACATACTGTTTTAAGGTTGATGCTGCGAGACCTCGATCTTGTTTGAGGTCATCAATGAACTTATCGACCAAAGTGTAATCAATCTTGCTGATGTGTATGTCACCAAATGCTGGTAGCACATCGTTATTCAATTTGTTAGTGTCATTAGACTTCTGTTTTAGAGATAAATCTCCTCTCCTTACCTCTCGTTCCTGTGTCGATGTAAATTTCGATGCAAACACCTCAAAACTTTCAGCGCCCCGCAATCAATGTTCCCGTTTTTCAAGTAGTTTTATCTCGGACCAATTTTTTGCAAATTCAACAGCTTCTTTATAATTCTCGCATCTGGTGGACTGTTTAACACCAGATGACGGACCACCCTTCACATACATTCTCACATACCAATATTTTGATGCGGGCATTCGAAAGAGTTTCAATGCATCTGGGTAACCGTGAATTGTTCTCAATTCACTTGGGTTATGTCGCGAACCTGATTTTTAATAAGGTGTCATTCTACCATATTAGTTGGTAGGTTGTTGGTAGGTAAATAAAAATGAAAAACCTTTTGATATTATTGACTTATGAATATGCCGATAGTTTTTGGGACCGCCCAATTCGACCACTCCGGCACATCTCCGCGGATGCCCGGCCCGAATCGCGCTTACGTTTGATCGATGCGGCGGGACACTAACCGAAGCGCTTTGGCGCTGCAAGATATCGCTCCGAAATTCCGCACATCGCCGTTATACTCCCGCCGCACGCATATTCAGGAAATTTAGCCCCTATATGGCACCCAACAGCCCCGACCCATCGCTCCCACACATCCCGCTCGTCGATATCGGTGACGGCGGGGCCGTCGCGCTGTTCGAGAGTGATCCGGCGCGGGCGGCGGAGATCATCCGCCTCGGGCACACCCAATATGGCACCAAGCTGATTGTCGGTCTCGACACGATGTCCCGCCTGTGGTCGACTTATGCTGGTAATACCCACAATGGCGAGATCGCGGCGCTTGCTGAGCGGCTGCCGCGCGGCGTCTGGTTCATGAACCTTTGTCTCGAATGGGGCTGTACAAGTGGCGTGATGAAGGATCCGACGGCTCCTGGCATGCGGCTGTTGCGGACCCTCGATTGGCCGTTCCACGGGTTGGGCCGGCATCTGGTCGTGGCACGACAGTCAGGCCCGGCCGGCGACTATTATAATATGACATGGCCCGGATTTACCGGCGTCGTCCAAGCCATGGCACCGGGCCGATTCGCCGTTGCCATCAATCAAGCGCCGCTGGTGCGCCGTATGACCTTGCCAGTCTATGTGGATTGGCTGGTGAACAAGACGAAGACATTTTCCGGACGGCGCATCCCGCCGGTACATCTGCTGCGCCGCGTGGTCGAGACCTGCGGGAACTATCACGAGGCGCACGATATGCTCACGAAAACTCCTATTGCGCTGCCGGCAATATTCTCCCTCGTCGGCACCGAGCGCGGCGAAGGGTGTGTGATAGAACGCTTGGAACGCCGTGCCGCCATCCTGGAAGCGCCCGCGGCGGCGGCCAACCATTGGTCCGGAAAAACCTTTAAACCGGGCAAGGAACGCGGCATCGCGAGCTACCGCCGCCACCGATTGATGAACGGCTATACCCTCAGCCAGGTCACCGATTTTGCCTGGGCGATCTACCCCGTGGTCAACGAGGACACGCGCCTTGCGATGTCTTCCAATCCGCAGACGGGAGAACTGCGGGTACAAGGATTCGAGGCGGATGGCCCGGCGACCGAGGTTTTCGATTTGTCGCACCATAAAGGATCGCGACGAACGCAGGAGATTTCCTGAGTAAAACCGTTGACTTCGCAACTGCGGTAAGTATAGTCACCGCTCGTTTTCCGGGCCCTAAGCAGCCCGATGGGTTTTATGTGTCCGATTTCGTCTTGGCCTCCGTCGGGAACGGGGCGGGCAAATCGTTACAAGAGAGCACGGTCAGATGTTCGCAGTGATCAAGAGCGGCGGCAAGCAATATAAAGTCGCCAAAAACGATGTCATCCGGGTCGAAAAACTCGACGCGGAAGCAGGTGCCAGTATCGACCTCAACGAGGTCTTGATGGTCGGAGATGATAAGAGCCAGACGGTGGGCGTGCCCCTCGTCGACGGCGCGAGTGTCTCCGCAACGGTTCTCGAGCAAATGCGAGACCGTAAGATCATCATCTTCAAGAAGAAGCGTCGGCAAAACTATCGCCGCAAAAACGGCCACCGCCAGCACCTGACGGTCCTGCGGATCGACGATATCCTGGCCGCTGGCAAGAAAAAGGCTGCCCCGAAAAAGAAAGCGGAAGCAGAGTAAGGAGTAGAACGCCATGGCACATAAAAAGGCAGGCGGTAGTTCACGCAACGGTCGCGACACAATCGGTCGCCGTCTCGGCGTGAAAAAATACGGCGGAGAAGCCGTAATTCCCGGTAATATTCTCGTGCGTCAACGCGGCACTAAATTCCATCCCGGCGATAATGTCGGCATGGGTCGCGATCACACCCTGTTCGCATTGGTCGATGGTCAGGTGAAATTTCACAAGACCCGCGCCCGCACCACCATCTCGGTGGAGCCGGCGGCGTAGACTAATTCCACGCAGGCTTTAACGTTCAGGGGAATGGCTAGCCATTCCCCTTTTTCGTTGGGGCGGAAGATATGAAATTTCTCGATCAAGCCAAGGTTTACGTAAAGAGCGGTGAAGGCGGCAACGGCTGCATCTCTTTCCGGCGTGAGAAATACGTTGAGTTCGGCGGCCCAAACGGCGGCAGCGGTGGCCGGGGCGGTGATGTCATGGCGGTTGCGGTGCCCGGCCTCAACACGCTGATCGATTATCGCTACCGCCAACACATAAAGGCGGAGAACGGTCGCCCGGGCATGGGCAAGGATATGACCGGAGCCGCCGGTAAGACAGCAGTGCTCGAACTGCCTGTGGGCACGCAAATTTTTGCCGAGGACAACGAAACCCTTTTGGTCGACCTGACCATTGAGGGTGAAGCAGTGGAGCTATTGCGGGGCGGCGATGCCGGGCGCGGTAACGCGCAATTCAAGACAGCTACCAACCGTGCACCGAGACGCGCAGAAGCAGGCTGGCCGGGACAAGAAATGTGGGTCTGGCTACGGCTGAAACTGTTGGCGGATGCGGGCTTAGTCGGTCTGCCGAATGCCGGAAAATCCACCTTTTTAGCGGCGGTCAGCCGCGCCAAACCGAAGATCGCCGACTATCCGTTCACGACACTTCATCCGCAATTGGGTGTGGTCTACCTGGATGGCGCAGAATTCGTACTCGCCGATATTCCAGGATTGATCGAAGGCGCACATGAAGGCCATGGCCTCGGCGATCGGTTTCTTGGCCATGTGGAGCGCTGCGGCGTGTTGCTGCATTTGATCGATGGGACGGAAGAGGACGTTGCAGGGGCCTATCGGACAGTCCGCGACGAGATTATCGCCTATGGCGCGTGCCTTGAGGAAAAAACAGAGATCGTCGCGTTGAATAAATGCGACGCGCTCGATGAAGAGGCAATATCGGAGAAGAAAGCGGCTCTTGCGAAAGCGGCATCGACCCGTGACGTGATGACGATTTCGGGCGTCACTGGCGACGGCGTGCAAGATGCGCTGCGTCATCTACACAGAGTCATTAAATCCGAGCGGGAAGAAGTGACGCAATCTCCCAGCGCCGCCGCCCGGCCATGGAACCTTTAAGCGACAACGCGATGACGGAACAATTGACCGGTGCCGCAAGGCTCGTGGTGAAGATCGGCTCCGCCCTCTTGGTCGACGACAAAACCGGCACCATTCGACGAACCTGGCTGGAAGCACTCGCCGACGATTTGCATGCCTTGCGCGAGACGGGGACGGAGATTCTGGTGGTTTCCTCGGGGGCCATCGCGGTTGGACGGCGCCATCTTGGCCTGACACAAAAGACGATACGGCTCGAAGAAAAACAGGCCGCCGCCGCCAGCGGTCAGATACAATTGGCCCATGCCTATCAGGAAGCGCTGGCGCGGCACGACATTTCGGTCGCGCAAATCCTCCTCACGCTCAGCGATACCGAGGAACGCCGCCGGCACCTCAACGCCCGCAGCACGATTGCGCAATTGCTGACACTTGGCGCGGTTCCCGTGGTCAACGAGAACGACACGGTGGCGACGACGGAAATCCGTTTCGGCGACAACGACCGTCTGGCGGCGCGGGTTGCGGCGATGATCAGCGCAGACACACTAATCTTGCTGTCCGATATAGATGGGCTTTACGAGCACGACCCCCGACAGGATTCAAACGCCAAACACATTGCCCAGATCGACGAAATTAACCCGCAAATCGAGGCTATGGCGGGCAAAGCACCCACCGGGTATTCCTCCGGGGGTATGGAAACCAAAATACAAGCAGCGAAGGTGGCCACCGCCGCTGGCTGCCGCATGGCGATCATGAACGGGATCGATGCAAACCCCCTGCGCCGGCTTTCAGAAGGGGCGCGGTGCACGTGGTTCATGCCGTCGACCTCTCCGCTCACGGCGCGCAAACGCTGGATCGTCGGCTCGCTCAATCCGGTCGGCAAAATCATCGTTGATGCAGGCGCCGAGCGCGCCCTCAAACAAGGGAAAAGTTTGCTCCCGGCCGGCGTTATCCGTATCCAAGGGACGTTTGAGCGGGGCGACGCAGTCATTGTTCGCGCCGCCAACGGCAATGAAATAGCGCGCGGCCTCTCCGCCTATTCGAATATCGACGCAGCCCGAATCGCGGGCCGTAAGAGCGTGAAAATCGCAGAGATTCTTGGATATCGGGGACGCGACGAACTCATCCATCGCGACGATTTGGTGCTGACAGTCTAGAGAGGCTCTGACGTAATCAAGAAACGTTCGGCGTCATCGAGAAACACTGGATCTTCGAAAATAACATCGCAAGTCTTTGCGATCTTTTGCATTAACCCTTCCTTAAATTCCGCGTCGCGACCAAGTCCCACCGCAATTTCGGCATAATCCACTGCATCGCACGCGACCAATTCTTCCATTCCCATATGCCGGTAAATGCCCAAACTAACCCGACCCCGAAGATAGCGTCCCGGCAAGGTGACTACCGGCGTGCCCATCGCCAGCGATTGATAGGTCGTGTTACCACCACAAAACGGAAAGCTATCCAAGCTGACATCCGACAAGCCGAGCAGTCGCATGAAATTGACATGACTTTGACGGGGCAGAAACTTTATCCGCGCCGCACAGGTGCCCATTGTGACGGCAAACCGTCGGCGCAACACGTCGCCCCAGGCGTCGTCATGTCCTTGCAATAACAAGAGGATGCCCTTCGGATCACCCTCAAGGATCAACCGCAAGGCCGTGTCCATATCTGGATGAATCTTAAACAGATTTTGAGCTAAAAAATAGATCGTAGCATCTTCCGCAAGACCGAAATCGGCGCGCGTCCCCAAAGGCTCCGGTGCGGTAGGACGAACATAGGAGAACGGCAAACCGCCGAGCGGCACAAGACGTTCACTATAGGCGCCGCCCGCATCCGAATCGATGGCGGGTTCCGCCGCTGCACAGGACAAAAAATAATCAATATTGGGAATACCGGAAGTGACCGGATGTCCGTAGGAGACCGCTTGTATCGGTGCCAAACGCGCGAAAGCCAAAAAATAAGCCAACGGGTCCATGCCGATTTCCGGATAGAAGACGACATCAGGCTTAGCGGCGCCAATCACCTCCCGCGCGCTAAATATATCAGCGGGCAAGGTTTCAACATGAGAGACCAGCTTGGCAATTTCCCCGCGCACTTCATCATCGGGAACAGGTGCCGTCTCGAAGCAAATCACCTCGCAATCTCCGTGCGCGGCGAGGCGGCGAAACAAACCGAGACACAACCGTCCGATTGAGTGGTCGAAGAGGAAGCGAGAGACGAAGGCTATTCTCCGGGGACCCTCCCGCCGCCTGGAGTAACGGCAATGCGGCGCGGTCCAATCGAGTTTCGGGCATCCGGCCAGATAAATGGCGGCGAGCCGTTCTTGAAGGTCTCGGTCGTTACGACCGTGATAGGCGAGGTAGAATAGGCTACCCGGTGTCTCCGTCAACGGATTGCCGAGAGCCGGCGGATCGGCTTCCAATATTCCGAGTGACACTCTATAACGCTCGTATTCCGCCGCATACGGATCTCCACCTTCGGGAATGATCGGCAGCCGTAGATCGCGCCGCAGGCGGATTCCCGCCGGGCCGCCCTTCTCCAACGCGCGGTCATAGGCCCGCGCGGCACCGCCGAGATTACCTTGCGCTGCCAACGCATTGCCACGATTGAGGTCGGGGAGATACCAATCGGGTCGGGCCGCCGCCGCCGTCTCGTAGTCCCAGACAGCCGTCGCATAATCCCGGGTTTCGTTCCGCAGATTGCCGCTCTTCACCGGTATTGCCGCGTCGGTGGGGTCCAGCTCAAAAGCCCGGCCGTAGGCTATTAGCGCTTCTTCGGTGCGCCCGGATTTTCGCAATAAATCACCGAGCGCGACGACCGGGGCACTCCACCCGGGTTCGGCCGCAGCGCATTGTGCGAACAGGGACAACGCCGCCGCCGCATCTTCTCCTTCGGTCCGCCGCGCTTCCTCCAACAAAGCGGCCGCGGCGTCGCTTGCGGGTGGGTCATCACTCATGGGTTGGTTTTCATCTCATTCGCCCTCTACATACGAAGTATGCAAAATTTGATGCGCTTCGCTAATGTATTCGATAAAGTCAGCGGCTCTCGGGCTCCATCGCCCGAGCGGGCGAATCCGACATAAGCTAAAAAGGCACAGACACATGACGAACGTCGCCACCCTTTCCGGATCGGCAATTCCGGTTGAGGAAATGGTCAGGGGAATAGCCAAGGACGCACAGGCAGCGAGCCATGCGCTCAGCCGCGTTGAGAGCGAGACCCGGAGTGACGCCCTCCGCCAAGGCGCCGCAGCCATTCGTGAGAGAATGCCCGACATTCTTACCACCAATACCAAGGACATGACGTTTGGCCACGAGAAGGGTTTTTCAGACGCCATGCTCGACCGACTATTGCTGACTGAGGAGCGAATTGAAGCAATGGCGGCCGGACTGGAAAGCATCGCTGAGCTGCCGGAACCACTCGGCCGGGTCATCGACGAGCGCGAACGGCCCAACGGATTGAAAATCGCGCGAGTCAGCGTGCCGCTCGGCGTCATTGGGATCATCTACGAGTCCCGCCCAAACGTGACCGCTGATGCAGGCGCGCTTTGCCTTAAATCCGGCAATGCCGCGATCTTACGCGGTGGCTCGGAAAGCCTGCACTCGTCCAGCGCCATCGCCGCCTGTCTGCAGGAAGGTCTGCGGCGCGCCGGATTGCCAGAAGGCGCGGTTCAAACCATCCCGACCCGAGACCGGGCAGCGGTGGGCGCGATGTTGCGGCAATCGGACCTGATCGACTTTATCGTACCACGCGGCGGACGGGCTCTGATCGAACGGGTGATGGAAGAGTCCCGCATCCCCGTCATCGCGCATCTGGACGGCAATTGTCATGTCTACATCCATGATAGCGCCGATCACGCCATGGCGCGGGAGATAGTCATGAACGCAAAAATGCGCCGCACGGGAATTTGCGGAGCGGCCGAATCCATGGTGATCGACCGAGACATCGCCGAGCGATTATTGCCGGATATCGTCGGTGACCTGTCAGCAGCGGGATGCGAAGTGCGCGGTGATGAGACGGCGCGGAAGACGGATGCCCGAATCGTCCCGGCCAGAGACGACGACTGGGATACGGAATATCTCGATAAGATTATTTCCGTGCGTGTCGTCGACGGACCCGATGAAGCCATTGCCCATGTGAACCGCCACGGCTCGCATCATACGGACACAGTTATCGCCAACGATACCGCAATCGCGGAGCGCTTCCTTGCGGATATCGACAGCGCTATTGTGCTTCACAATGCCTCGACCCAATATGCAGATGGGGGCGAATTCGGCATGGGGGCGGAAATCGGCATCTCGACCGGAAAACTACATGCGCGCGGGCCAGTTGGCGCTGAGCAGCTCACAAGTTACAAATATATCGTTCGCGGCACCGGTCAGTGTCGTCCATAGAGGCTTTAGAAATCCCCCACAATGAATCGCAACACGCATGATCGGTGCCGGTAACAGGAAACGGTCGATCGGCCTTCTCGGCGGATCATTCAATCCGGCCCATGAAGGACATCGGATGATCAGCTTGATCGCGTTGAAGCGGCTCGCCCTAGACGAGGTGTGGTGGCTCGTCTCGCCGCAAAACCCATTGAAGCCGGTCGTCGGCATGGCCCCCATGACCGACCGCTTGGCAAACGCGCAAACAGTGGCCAATCATCGGCGCATCAAAGTCAGCGATATCGAATTGCGGCTCGGTACACATTACACACGCGATACGCTGAAACGCCTGACGGCGCGGCGGCGGCAGCACGATTTCGTCTGGCTCATGGGGGCCGACAATTTGATCCAGTTCCCAAAATGGGAAGGGTGGAAAGAAATCTTTGATACCGTTCCCATTGCAGTTTTCGACCGTCCCACCTATTCTTTCCGAGCATTAGCTGGCATTGTCGCGACTCGGTATGCGGGCAGCCGGATACCAGAGCGAAATGCCTCGGGCGTAGCGCGACGTAAAGCGCCAGCTTGGGTGTTCCTACACAGTCGACTGAACCCGGTTTCGGCAACAGACATCCGAGCCCAAGAAACCGGGATAACAGGTGAAGGCATTATGCCGAAAGGTGATTAAATGAAATGGATCGTGAGGAACGTATTATAGCGACGCATACTCCGAACCCGCCTTCGCCCGAAAAGCTACTCGAATTGATTCTGGAATCGCTCGACGACGACAAGGCCATCGATGTCGCGGATATCGATCTTGCCGGAAAGAGCTCCATCGCCGACTTCATGGTTGTCGCCACCGGCAGCAGCACACGGCAAGTCGGCGCCATGGCGAATCATATTCGCGAGAAGCTGAAGGGCGAGGGTATTAAAGGCATTGCCATCGAAGGCCTCGAGAATGGCGATTGGGTCTTGATCGATGCCGGAGACGTGATTGTTCACATTTTCCGGCCAGAAGTGCGGGATTTTTATAATATCGAGAAGTTATGGTCCGAGGCTTTGCCCGAGTCTGTTGATATTAATGCGGCGCATAGCTGACGGAATGCCGGCATGCGCTTTCATATCATCGCCATAGGCCGCTTGCGCCGCGGCGTCGAAGGCGATCTCTTCGAGCATTTCCAAGGCCGGATAAGATGGCCGTTGGACATTCACGAAATCGACGACCGGAAATTCGGAACCGGCGGCCGCAAGGCGCGGGAAGGCAAATCGATCCTGGCCGCGATACCGGACGGCGCGATAGTCACAGCGCTGGATGAGAGAGGCCGCGACCTTGGCAGCGAAGACTTGGCGGCGCGGATTGGCGACTGGCGGGATTCCGGGATCAGCGACGTAGCCTTCGTGATCGGCGGCGCCGACGGCTTGGCGGAAGATGTACGGCGGCGCGCGGATTTGGTCCTCGCCTTCGGGCGCGCCACCTGGCCCCATCTCTTGGTGCGCGGCATGTTGGCTGAGCAACTCTACCGCGCGCAGCAAATTCTCAGCGGCCATCCATATCACCGGCCCTAGAGCATGGTTGCACTTAGACCCACTTCAAATAGAATGGCGCCGCAATGAACGAGACACCAAAACCCGTTGTTTTGTGCATCTTGGACGGTTGGGGCGACGGACCCGATGGCCCGACCAACGCCATCACACGTGCGCAAACTCCGAATTGGGACGCCCTCTTGGCGGAGTATCCGCACGCCCGGCTCAACGCGTCCGAACATCACGTGGGTCTGCCAGACGGCCAAATGGGCAATTCGGAGGTCGGCCACATGAACCTCGGCGCGGGCCGTATCGTCTTGCAGGATCTGCCACGCATCGATGCGGTGGTTGCCGACGGCACACTCGAACAACACCCCGATTTGCGCGCCTTCATCGACGCCTTACGGAACAGCGGCGGCACCGCGCATGTCGCAGGATTGATGTCGCCGGGCGGCGTGCATTCCCATCAAGATCAAATCGCCGCCTTGGCGCGCTATCTGACAGTGGCTGGCATTCCGGTGCGAATTCACGCGTTCCTCGACGGACGCGACACACCGCCTTCGTCTGCTAAGAAATACTTAGCAGACTTTATCGAAAAATCCGGTGGTGCCCCGATCGGAAGCGTCTGCGGGCGCTATTTCGCCTTGGACCGTGACAAACGCTGGGACCGGGTCGAACGGGCCGTACGGCTAATGGTGGACGCCGAGGGTGCGCACGCCGACGATGCCCTACAAGCGGTCGAGGCAGCGTATAAAGCGAACACTAGTGACGAATTCGTCGAGCCGACCGTTATTGGTGACTATACAGGCATGAAGGACGGCGACGGGTTGCTGATGGCAAACTTCAGGGCCGACCGGGCGCGGGAGATTTTGACCGCGCTGCTAGACCCTTCTTTCGACGGTTTCGCGCAAGCACGACAGGTCTCCTTTTCGGCGACCTTAGGACTGATCGAATACTCCAACGCCCTAAACCCAATGATCAAGGCGCTCTTTCCCTCAGTTGAACTGGAAATGGTATTCGGCCAGTTGCTGGCGAATGCAGGGCGCAAACAATTACGCGTCGCGGAGACCGAGAAATACGCCCATGTGACGTTTTTTTTCAATGGCGGGCAAGAGCAGGTATTCGACGGCGAAGAACGAATATTGGTGCCCTCGCCGGATGTCGCGACCTATGACCTTCAGCCGGAGATGTCCGCCGCCGAGGTGACAAATAAACTCGTCGATGCAATCGCTTCGGATGACTTTGATTTCATCCTGGTTAATTACGCCAATACCGACATGGTCGGCCATACCGGCAATTTCGCGGCGGCGTTAAAGGCAGTCGAGACCGTTGATCATTGTCTCGGCCGCCTGCGAGATGCAGTGGTCGCCGCTGGCGGCGCCTTGTTGGTGACCGCCGACCACGGCAATGTGGAAATGATGGCGGACCCGAACTCGGGCGGTGCTCATACTGCGCATACGCGCAATCTGGTGCCCGCTGTACTGATCGACACCAGCGGACAGACGACGGCGCTTAATGACGGATGCCTGGCGGACGTGGCGCCGACGCTAATGGACCTCATGCAGCTGGCGCAACCGGCAGAGATGGGCGGAAGGTCGTTGTTGATGAAATCGGGTCGGCGACGTGCGACCGTATAAATACCGTACACCTATCATTGCGGCGTTCGCCGTGGCGCTAACGTTCACTCCCATCGCATCCGCTTCGGCGCAGGATAAGCGCGACCTCGAGAAAATCGAACGGCAAATCGAAGCCAGCCAAAAACAGCGCGAGGCACTCAATCAGGAACGCCGAAGCCTCGAGAAAGGCGTCTCGACATTGCGGCGGAATCTCATTCGTGCGGCACGAACGGCGCAGGAACAAGAATCCGTTCTCTCTCGGCTGGAAGCAAAATTGCCGGAGCTGAAAAAATCTGCCGCCGAACGCCACCGCGCACTCAACGATAGACGCCAGCAAATGACCGGCACACTGGCCGCGCTGGAACGATTGTCGCGGAACCCGCCGCAGGCGCTCCTCCTCTCGAATGCCGAACCTTTGAAGATTGTGCGCAGCGCTCTCCTGCTGCGGGCGGCCCTGCCACATTTACGCGCGCGGGCCGTGGCCCTTCGGCAAGACCTGAGCGAAATCACCACGGTTCGAACCGAACTCGAAAACCGGCAACGAAAAATCAAATCCGCAACTGCCACGTTAGAGACGAAACGAGACCGTCTCAACGCTCTGATGGTGCATAAAGCAGTCGAACGCCGACGCATGATCAAGGCGACCCGACAAGTCGACAATCGCTTAGCGAGTTTAAGCGAGCGAGCCGAAAGCCTGCGCGAGTTGTTCGTCCACCTGCAGAAAGCAGCGAGACCCAAACCCAAAATACGGCGCCCGCAAACTGCTTCCCTTCCGGATGCGCCGATAGCAAAACCCGACTTCGGCGCGATGACGCAGCCGGCGCGCGGCAAGCTGGTGCAACGCTTCGGCCAGGACACCAAAACCGGCAGTTCGGCCAAGGGTGCCACCTTCGAAACGCGCCTGCGGGCGCAAGTCGTGGCACCGTTTGACGGAAAGGTCGTTTTTGCCGGACCCTTTAAAGGATACGGGCAAATCTTGATCATACAGCATGGCGACGCCTATCATACATTACTCGCTGGCATAGCGCGAGTTGACGCCACATTGGGACAGCTATTATTGGCTGGTGAACCGGTCGGCGTCATGGGATCTCAGGAAGCCGGTACGCGCTTGTACGTCGAAGTGCGCCGCAAGGGTCAACCCGTCAACCCGCTTCCATGGTTTACGGCGGCAAGAGACAAGGTGCGTGGATAATGCGTGACTACTTAAAGACCCCATTGGCGATCCTTTGTGCGTTCGCCGTCTTAACGCTGTCCGGTACCGCCGGTGCAAAGGAGAATGATCGGTCCGAGACCTATCGTCTCCTGGAACTTTTCGGCGATGTCTTTGAGCGAGTCCGGTCGGACTATGTCGAGGAAGTCTCGGACGAGGAATTGATTGAAGCGGCGGTGCGCGGCATGCTCACCGACCTCGACCCGCATTCGGCTTTTCTGAACAAGAAAAAATTCCGTGACATGCAGGTCCAGACGAAGGGCGAATTCGGCGGCCTTGGTATCGAAGTCACGATGGAAGGCGGTTATGTCAAAGTCGTCTCACCGATTGACGAAA
>CAJWTF010000072.1 GCA_913046825.1 uncultured Rickettsiales bacterium
CCATAGGCCAGCCAGCCAGCACTCCGCCCCATTGATTCACAGATGAAATACGATCTTCCAGCATCAGCGTCATAAAGCAGATTACGAATTTCGCCTCCAAGAAAATCAACAGCAGTGAAGTAGCCAAACGTGAAATCGATGCCCATGTAGTCATTGTCAATCGTCTTTGGCAAATGAACGACAGGTATCCGTGGGGCATCAGCCGGAAGCCTGTCTTGATATAACTTGAACTTGTTCGCTGTTTTCAGGGTGTCATCACCACCGATGGATATCAGTGCTTCAACACCAAGCGAGAGAAGACCTTCGTACGTATTCTTGAGAGGCTTGACACGTTCCTCGTCATCAAAATGTTCAGGATCAGAAATGTGCTTTCCAGGATTTGTTCTGGCGGTGCCAAGCATGATTCCCTGGCCAGATCGGGTCCGTTTTAAAAACTCAGGGGTGACATTGATGTAGTCCTTGCCCTCAACGAGTGGTTTGTCAGATGAAAAATCAGCCAGCGATGAGTAACCGTGCTTCATTCCCACAACTTCAGTGTCGTTTCGCATGAATGAGGTGGCGGCTGTAGAAATAACAGCGTTCGCACCAGGTGCTGGGCCGCCGGCAAATAATATGGCGACGCGATTGAAATGATGAGCTGCTTTTGGTGGGCGTGAGAGAGACTCGGCCATGAACTGGGGGCTCCGTGGGGAAGGGTAGGGGGCATATGCTTGGCAGAAATCTATCAAGCATTGGGCTGCTTTTATAGGGGGGGCGTTGCAATCAGAACGAATTGCGTGTCGACGCAGAGGGGGGACGAAGATTGTGGCATGAAACGTTGGCGAACGATCACTCTGCAAGGAGTCGTTCGACGAACTTTGTGTCAATGGTTGCTTCGTGAAAAGCTGAGTGTGAGAGAAGGTCGAGGTGCAGTGGCACTGTCGTCGCGATGCCCTTTACCTGTCCTTCTAAGAGCCGCAGGATCACCCGGCGCTCGCCGTCGCGAAAGGCTTCCTCGCCGTGCCTTTCAAATATATCCGGGATGCTGCACCCGGCCGCGGATTCAATCTCATTATCCGCATCCATGAAATCCAGATTCAGCCGTTTGGCCACGCGACGGCCGATGGCGCTCTTGCCCGCGCCCATCATTCCGACGAAGACAATTGATTTAACTGGTACCGGATATGACCGAGATGACATTTCAATTGCGCCCGCTTTGGCGGGCAAGCCGTTGAACCGCGCTGTTCGCGCCTTTAAACTGTCGTACAATTGCCATAGTCAGGGACTAGCGTAAAGTCTGTTTACGCGAATACCCTTGGCGTGGCACCTAAGCTTTGGCGACATTTATGAAAGTCTGATATGCGACGATTGGTCACTATCGTATTGCTCACTCTGGTTCTGATCGTCGGAGGCGGTCTCATTTTTCTCATGACTTGGGACATTCCTCCGCCCTCGCATCAAGTCGAAAAGACGCTCGATGATTCACGTTTCCCACGTTAGCGCCGTCATCGCCGTAACTGTTATTTCTTGGAGCGCCTGGGCCCAAGGACCGACGTTGCTGACACCAAAGCCAAAGCAGGAGACACCGGCGGCCACACAATACGTGACGCCGCTTGGCGTACCCTCCGCCTCGCCGCTCCGCCTGACGCCGAGGAAGCTGCAACCGCTGGCGACGGAACGGCCTTCCGGGCCATCACAATCCACGTCGCGCAGCATCATTCAGGTCGAGGGATTGTCGGAGATCGATCCAAACTCCGTCGGCAACTTATCGCCGGAAAATGGTGGATTCGGTACTAACATGTGGCGCGGTACACCGCGCGCTGTGATCGAGCGATTCTTGCCGCAATTGCCAACCGCGATGCGCTCCCCGGTTATGCGAGATTTGACACGGCGACTTGTGTTGTCCTCCGCGGAGATGCCCGCCAGGGATCCGCGGAGTGAAGTGAATCCGGAGCGGAGTTTGATCGTGGCGCGGATTTCGTTGCTGCAATCGATGGGCGCCTTCAAGGACGCCCGCGAATTAAACAATCTCATGCCGCAACGCTCGCAGGATTCAAGGCTACTGCAGCTAAAAGCGGAAGACCGGCTCTACGCAAACGATTACGGTAACGCCTGTCAGATCGTCGACAATGCCAGAGAGCACCTGGCCAAACCTTATTGGCAACGGTTGCTGGTGTTTTGCCAGACCCTGCGAGGGGATACGGAAGGTGCGGAACTCGGCGCGAGCTTGTTGACCGAGTCGTTGGGGACCACCGATTCGGCATTTTTTCTGCTTATCGACCGCCTCACCCAGAATACGGCGGACCCGCTTTTAAGTCTCCCAAAACCGAATGCCTTGCATCTGGCCACGATGCGCGCGGCGCAAGTGACCATTCCCGACGATGCCATATCGGCCCACAATCCGGCGGTATTGCGAACCATCGGTATTAGCCCAAATGCCCGGCTTGATACGCGTCTGGCGGCGGCGGAAATGGCAGTTGAATTTGGCGCGCTCTCGACCGAACGCCTCGCTGAAATATACATGGCGGAGAAGTTCGACCCAGTCGAACTGAATAATGCCCTTAGCTTGGCTGCCGCCGACCGGTCTCCGCGCGGACGCGCACTTTTGTTTCAAGCGGCCCAAATCGAATCGGTCAATATGGCCAAAGCCACCGTCTTCTCGAAAGCATTCGAAATCGCCACCGAAGAGAACGGATATCTCAGCACCATCGAACTTTATCGCCCGCTCTTAGCCAAATTGACATCCGCCCCTGCAATTAATTGGTTCGCCGGGGAAGCCGCTCGCGCACTCCACGCAGTCGACCGGCCCTTACTGGCGCGCTCGTGGATGGAAATCTTGCGGCTCGCGGCGGAACAGAATGAGGAATACAAAACCACCTCCGACGGGCTTTGGTATCTGCGCTATCTGACGGATTCGACGATTCCCAAAGATGATTTTAGCACTGATCTCACCAGTTGGCTCACGTATCACAAATCGAAATCCGGAGCGCGGGCGCAATCGCGCATGGCAGCCGGGCTAATGTTACTTAAGGCGCTCGGCCATGAAATACCCGATGACGCTTGGTGGCAGGTTCTGGAAACGCCGCGCGCACCAGTAGAGTCCGGCGGCGAGACTATTTTTCGGATCGCCATGTCCCGTGCAACGGATGCAGGACGTATCGGTGAGGCCATTTTAATGCTGCTTCTCTCTTTCGGCGAAGCCGGGCCAACAATCGACGATATTGACACTGTGAGCACCGCCGTCCGGGTCCTGCGACAACTCGGCCTGGAGACGGAAGCAAAGAAACTTGTGCTGGAAGTAGCCGCCACGGGGGGGCTTTAGGCAATCTCGGAGCTGACCGAAATTTTCCTCGAAATGATAGCGGCGGAACGCGGCGCTTCGGAAAACACTTGCCTGGCCTATAAACGGGATTTACAGGATTTTACCGGTTGGCTCGCCAAACGCCCCCACGACATCACCGACGCAGATAGCGCCGATATTCGCGATTTCCTTACCGCACTTGCGCGACGCGGCCTGGCCCCATCCAGCAGTGCGCGCAAACTGTCTTCACTCCGGCAATTTTTCAAATTTCTACATGGTGACGGTCACCGCGACGACGACCCGACAGCGATCGTCGACAGTCCGCGCCAAGGTCGCAGTCTTCCAAAAGTCCTGAGCGAAGCCGAAGTCGACGCCCTGCTGGCCGCGGCGCGGAACGTGAAAGGAGCTGCCGGCGACCGCATTCTGGCAATGATGGAGCTGCTCTATGCTACGGGCCTGCGGGTCTCCGAATTGGTCGGCCTGCCCTTGAATGCGGTAACCGGCAACCGCCAAGTGCTGCTGGTGAAAGGCAAGGGCAACAAGGAACGGATGGTCCCTATGAACGGGAAAGCACGCGCCGCCCTCGACACTTATATCGCAGTGCGCATTACTTTCTTGCCGGAAGGTACTCAATCAAGATGGCTGTTTCCGTCGCGCGGCAAGGAAGGGTATGTGACCCGACGACGTTTCGCGCAAATGCTGGGCGACCTCGCGCTTGCGGCTGGCCTCGATCCCCGCCGCGTCAGCCCACATGTGTTGCGCCATGCCTTTGCCAGTCATCTGTTGGCGAACGGCGCAGACTTGCGCCTCGTGCAACAAATGTTGGGACACGCAGATATTTCCACGACGCAAATTTACACACATATCTTGGATGCACGGCTCAAATCGCTGGTCAGCGACATGCACCCTTTAGCGAAGAAATAAACATGCGATCTGTCAACACCAAAGGCCGTTCGCCAAGTGCTCAAGCTTGTGCTAGTTCAAGGCGGTCGAAAACAATATTCCGGCATCGCTCATGAAAGTCTTCCTGGATTTCGAGCAACAGATCGCCGAACTCGAAAATAAGATCGAGGAATTGCGGCGTCTGTCCGATACCGACGGGGTTAATATCGCCGACGAAGTCTCGAAACTTCAGTTGAAAGCCGACCGCCTGCTTCGCTCGACATACCAGTCGTTGACGCCATGGCAAAAGGTGCTAGTGGCGCGGCATCCAGAACGCCCACATTTTCGCGACTACACGGCAGCGCTACTCCAGGAATACACGCCCTTCGCAGGCGACCGCAACTTCGCCGATGACAAAGCCATCGAAGGCGGCATTGCGAGCTTCCGGGGCTGCAGTTGCGTTATCATCGGGCACGAGAAGGGCATCGATACCAATGACCGAGTGCACCATAATTTCGGTATGGCGCGGCCAGAGGGATACCGTAAAGCCCAGCGACTGATGGCGCTCGCCAATCGCTTCGACTTGCCCATTCTGACCTTCGTCGACACGCCCGGCGCTTATCCCGGCATCGGTGCCGAGGAACGTGGCCAAGCGGAGGCCATCGCCAGCTGCATCGACGCCTGCCTGTCGGTGCGGGTGCCCATCGTTAGCATCGTGATCGGTGAGGGCGGATCTGGCGGCGCGATTGCATTGGCGACCGCCAACCACGCCATCATGTTGGAGCACAGCATTTACTCCGTCATCTCGCCGGAAGGCTGCGCGTCGATCTTGTGGCGAAGCTCGGACAAAGCCCAAGCCGCCGCCGAAGCCTTGCGGCTGACTGCGCAAGACTTGCAAAAACTCAACCTAATCGACGAAGTCGTCCCGGAGCCCGTCGGTGGCGCGCATCGGAATCCGGGTACGACCATCGGCACCCTCGGCGACCGGATCGACCGGACGCTAGATGCCCTGCTGGCGCTTAACGGCGATACACTGCGATTGCGGCGGCGCGAGAAATTCCTCGCGATGGGCAAATCGGGCCTGAATTAGAGCCTTCCCAATAACGCTCACCCGTTCCTCCGCCGTAGAACCGGGGCTCAGCGCGCGCGATATACCCCGCAAACCAGTTCCCGGATCGATCCGCGTTCGGGAAACGTTCGTATTATTGGTTTTTCTTCCCCAGAAAAGCGTCAATCACCGCTTGCGGTTCACCTTTCGCATAGGCCTGTTGCTGACCGAGTACGCCGGCGCGAAAGGCTTCGTCGAAACCGGACAGCGCGATTTCGCGAAACCGTGCCTTCGTGCGCTTCCAGGCGACAGAAGGCTTCTCGGAGAACGACCGAGCAACCTCGCAAGCCTTGGATACGACTTGATTGCGTGCGACCAAATGATTGATCAGGCCCAATGACGTCGCTTCTTCCGCCTCCAAAAGGCGGCCGGACATCGAGAGTTCCTGATTCTTCGACCATCCAAGATGCAAGCTCATCCAATACGACCCCATAATGCTGGGAATACCGGCGTTGATTTCGGGTTGGCCCATCTTGATGCCGGGATGCGCCACTCGTTGGTCAGAGACCAAGGCCATCTGAAAACCGCCGCCCGCCGCGACACCGTTGAGGGCGGCGATCACCGGTTTTTCGGTCAACAGAATTTGCTTGTAGATATTGCAGACAGTCCCGAACCATTCTTCAATCTCCGCCACTTGCACGCCTCGCGCCTCACGCAGGTCGACCCCGGCGCAAAATGATCGCTCGCCTGCACCGGTCAGCACGATGCCCCGAACATCGTCGCGGCGATCAAGCTTGATCAAACCATCGGCAATACCGCGCGCCAACTCGACCGTCAGCGCGTTGAGCGCGTCCTCGCGGTTGAAACGCAGGATAGCAATATTGTCTGTAACTTCGATCTCTACGGCGTTCGGCACGGCGTTTCCTTCAACTGCGTTGTGACATTTTTTCGAAATACGCTTCGGCCTCGTCTGCAAGGGTTCGGGTCAAATCACCAGCTCCCATCTCACGCCCTAGCGGAGCCGCCTGGCCGGACCAGAGCGAGGAGAAATCCCCAGAGCTCGTAGCCTCGGCCGCGGCTTTCAATGGGGCCAAAGCGCCCCCCGCGGTTGGGAACGCGGTTGGTTCAGTGGAGAGCGGACCGACATCGCGCATGACCCGATTGAGAATGCCGCGCGCCGGTCGGCCAGTGAACAGATTTGTCAGCGCTGTTTGGTCGTCTCTCGCATCGCCCAACGCTTTGCGGTGAATATTGCTGACCAAGGATTCCTGCGTGAAAAGATAAGCCGTGCCGATTTGCACGCCGGACGCACCCAGTGCATAAGCCGCCGCAATCCCGCGTCCATCCGCGATGCCGCCTGCAGCGATGACTGGCACGTCGACCGCATCGACCACTTGCGGCACCAACGCCATCGTCCCTGGTTGCGCAAAAATATCCTCGTTCAAAAATATTCCTCGGGAGCCACCGGCCTCGTAACCTTGCGCGATAATGGCGTCGCAACCGCGCGCCGCAAGCCATTCCGCCTCAGCCACCGTCGTCGCGGAGCTCAATACTTTACACCCGGCGGATTTCACCCGCTCCAACAAGGCTTTTATAGGCAAACCAAAATGGAAACTGACGACCTCGGGCTTCAAATCCTCGACAATTCCGCAAGTTTCCTCGTCGAAAGGCGCGCGGCTAACCACGGGCGTTTCCGCATCGGGATCGATTCCAAATTCGATATAGTACTCGCGCAGGCGCGCTTTCCAGGACGCAGCTTTTTCCGGATCGGGCTTCGGCGGCGTATGGCAGAAGAAATTCACGTTCAACGGCCCGGAAGACCGTTGACGAATGACGCCGATTTCCGCGCGCATCTTGTCGCCGCCAATCATCGCGCACGGCATAGAGCCAAGGCCGCCCGCCTCGCAAACAGCGGCGGCCATTGCCGAGCCGTTGGCGCCTGCCATCGGTGCTTGGACGATCGGCAATTCCATGCCGAGCAGATCGGTCAATCGACTATCGGGCCAGATGTGCACTCTCCTGATTATTATTTTGTGCCGAAGAGACGATCTCCAGCATCACCCATTCCCGGCACAATATAGGCGTTCTCGTCGAGCTTCTCATCGAGCGCCGCCGCATAGACATGCACGCCCGGATGCGCTTCCTCGACCACGCGAATGCCCTCGGGGGCCACCACAAGCGCCATAAAACGAATATTCTGATTGGAGACCCCGTGCTTGCGCAGAACATCGATGGCATGGGCCGCCGAATGCCCGGTTGCTAACATCGGGTCAGTTAGGATGAACAGTCGGCCCGCCGGCTCCGGTAATTTGGCGTAGTAATCCACCGGGCGTTTCGTTTCCCGATCGCGGTAAAGACCGATATGCCCTTCTCGCGCCGAGGGCAGCAGCTCGCGCAATCCTTCCGCCATCCCCAATCCGGCCCGCAGAATTGAGACGATGGCCGGTTTCCGACCCGCCAAAACCGGCGCCTCCATCGGCGCCACGGGGGTTTCGATTTTGTCGGTCGTCATTGGCAATGGCTGGGTCAGCTCATAGGCCATCAACAGGCTAACCTCCTTCAACAACTGCCGGAACAGGCTGGTCGGTGTCTCGGCGCGCCGCATCAGAGTGAGCTTATGCTGTACCAAAGGATGATCGACGATGAAAAGGTCGGCGAATTCGGAGTGCTTGTACATTGTCAACCGTCGCTGGTGGAAAGGCGCGGCCAGGATACCGCCGCAACCAGCCTGGGCCAAGTCGCGAGGGAGCGCCAATTTCACTGCGAAGAAATGTTCGCGACTCTCAGGCCATAATTCCGGATTCACCCTTTCGGGCGCCCCGGAATGACAATTTTAAATGCGGGTGCCATTCCGGGGCATGCGAAGTATGAAACCGGAATTATGACCTGCGCAACTCAAGCTACACCGCTCGCGGAATGCCTATTTCCTACTTCGGCCCCAGCCATTCGATATCCGCATGTGCGCCGATGATCGCGACAGCGTCCACTTCGACCAGCATCGCCGGATCGGCCAGGGAATCGATCCGGCATCCCATCGAAACCGGACGGCTGTCCTTGAACCAGCCGGGTCCTTCTCCGTAGGGGCGGTTCTGCTCGGCGGTGGCAATGGTAAAGCTGCGGCGGCGTAAGACATCGTCCAAGCTTGCGCCCGCCATCTCCAACGCCTGGGCGATACCTTCGTGGCACAGATCGAATTGCGCCGCCCAGTTGCCCGGCACCTGTACCGCTCCATCGGCATCTACCGACGTACAGCCCGACACATGCACCACATTACCGACGGCAACAGCACGGGCGTAACCGCGGGCCTTCTCGCGTTCGTTCGCGGTATAGAAATCGCGGCGAGACGCAGACGCGCCGATGATCGCTTCGGCCTCGATCTCGATGGTCGTCGGCTCGCCGATCAGGGCTGGAATGCCGAGCAAAGTGCCGGTCGGCCGGATATCACCTAGGACTTCCAGCTTCGCGCGGCGCTGGTCACCAGACTTCGCCATATCGGTGACGAAGGTCTTAGTATAGACCATATCGGCAAGGGGTGCGCCGGCTTCCTCTAGGGCGGCTTCAATGATCTCGAAGCAGACGCGCGCCTGGCGGTACTGGTCGCCGGGGGCCACCACATTGCCGTCGGAATCACGCGCGGTGGTACCACTGACATAGACGGTATCGTCCATCCGCACGGCGCGGGAGTATCCGTATTGCTGCTCCAATGGACGGCCCGACGAGATGCGGCGTGCGTTGTCCTTGGCCCCGTCGACCGCGTCGAATTCGATCTCGATCAACTGCGCCGGGCGCGCCAATCGAGCAATTTCAACCAATGTCGCAGCGGGCCGAATGTCCCGGAAATGCTTGCCGAAAGCGCGCATGGCGTCGTCGGCCATCTTGACGTCGGTCACGTAAATCCGGGTGCGAACCACGTCGTCCAGTGTCCCGCCCGCCTGACCCATCGTCTCACGCGCGATCTCGACGATGGCGTCGACCTGGACGCCGATATCGTCTTCACCGATGATGTTACCTTCAGTATCAATGGCGGTGGTGCCGGATTGCAGCACCATGTCGCCGCACCGCAGGGCGCGGGAATAGTTCGCCAACGGCTCCAACGGACGCCCCGAGCTCACATTGACACGCTTATACTCTCCCATGATCCGGCTCCTATCGTGTTGCGGGGCGCGGCCAGTCGCCCGAAAAGGAGGTCTTCGTGGCCCGGGCCACGAGCTCCAAATGATCCTGTCCGTAAAACATATCGCCGTCGCCAAAATACGTTGGCGATCCAAACACAGAACGCTCAATCGCCTCCGCTGTATTCGCGTCGTAGGTGGCGCGCACTTCGGGCGAGATCGCCGCCGCTAGAAGCAGAGACGCATCGATCCCAACGTCTCTCGCCAGCGCCGACAGCGTTCCCGGATCGTCTAGATCAGCATCGTCGCGCCAATGTCCTTCCAACAAACGATGTGCCAAGGCATCGATATCGACCCCTTCCAGAAGGCCCGCGATCAGCATGCAGTTCGAGCGCGAAATGCCGTTGTCGTGATGAGTCGGCCGGTGGCCCAAAATCTCAATACCCCGGGCTTCCGACCAACGTTCGATCTCACGGCCGGAGAAATAGGCGCTGCGTTCCGGCGTCAGGCTATTGGTCGGCCCTGGCCCGGTGGCGGCGACGACGCGGCGCAAATCCATCGGTCGGTGATCGATCCACCACCCGTCATCAGCGGCAATCTCCATGAACAGTTTGGAGCCGATATAGGCGTAGCCGGAATGGGCGGAATAAAAGGTATTCAATAGCAGGCATTGGCTGTCTCCGATCGTTACCGAGTTATTCTATATTTCACAATTCGGTCGTTGCCGGAATCGGAAAACTGAAGCGTGTCGCCGCGCAGCTCCACGCCCTCGGGTGTCGTGAATCGTCCGGGGCCTTTCCCGGCGCGGCCCGTTCCAATGACTTGGAGCAATGTACCGTCCGCACCAATTATTTTAACGCTGTGGGTGTACTTATCGGCGACGATCAAGGTTCCTTCCGGCATCACGTCCTGATATCGCGGGCCGCGAAATTTATAGGGCGCGCCCCTCAGCGCTTTTCGAATTTTCAAATCCGGCGTCAGTAGCAGCATCCGATTGTTGCCCGTATCCGCGAGCCAAATGTCGCCGCACGGCGCCAGCTGCACATCATGGGGCGAGGACAGGCCTTTCATCTCTTGGACGACCTTACCGTTCTCAAAAACAACCAAATTGCCGGACCAGGCCCCACCCACATAAATGCGGCCGTTAGGGTGAACGAGTACCCCTTCGATTCCGCGAATGCGCTCGGATAATTCACCGACAAGACGGCCATTGGTGCCCGACATCTCATAAATCGTCACTCGGCCGTTATGGGTATCGGCAACTTAGAGAGGCCATCCGGATCCAAATCCACATCGTGGGTTCCGTCTTGATGATCGGCGCCGAAAGGGCCCAGAAACGCCAGAATGCCCACATCGAGAATTGCGACCTGGTCGTTATCGACATCGGAGACGAAGAGCTGCTTGCCGTCCGGAGAAAGCTAAATGTCGTGCGGATTCGCGAGTGCCGCGGTACTCGCGCCAATGAATTCAATACGGAAGGCATCCGCCACAGCCGCACCGAGTAGAGCTATGAAGAACAGACATAACGCAACGATTCTGAACATGGCGGCATCTCAAGCATTTCGACTCCAGCGAAACCGATGCTACGATAGGACAGCGATTCAGCACACAAATTTCTCGTTAAAATCCGCTTACACATTCCGGAAATAATACCATGACCCAAGCACTGCCCGCGCCGAGAAGCGACTTCATCGGCCTTGAAAATAAAATTCACATGGCCACCGGCGGCGAGCCACCATTGCTTACCCGCCATCGTGACGCGTTTGAGGCCTTCGCCGGCGATAAAGCGCGCGGCATGGACGGGTACGAGAACCACTGGCGCGTAGTCGATACGGTCCGGGCGCAATTGGCGCCGATGATGAGGCTCGCCCCCGGGGAGATCGCGCTGATCGGCAATGCATCGGAAGGCATCGTCAAAATGCTCTCCAGCATCGCGTGGCGGGAAGGCGACAATGTCGTCGTCTCCGAACGCGACTATGCGTCCGGTCGCTACGCCCTCGCCAGTCTGGGGGACAAAGGCGTGGAGATTCGCATGGTCCCGGCACGACAATGGCGCATCGAGACCGAACGCCTGCTCGCGGCCTGCGACGCGCGGACGCGGGCTCTCTATATCAGCCAGGTCAACGCGATGACCGGCCAACTCATCGACATCGCTCCGCTATCAGCGGCATTGGAAGCCGCGCCGACAATTCTGTTGCTCGACGCCAGCCACGCTTTGGGCGTTGTCCCGGTACGTGGTGACCTCGCCGATTTCACGGTCAGCTCGTGCTACAAATTCGCACTCGGTATCCACGAAGGTGTCTTCGCATGGAACCAACACCGTCATCCTGATTTTATCCCCTTCGGTGTCGGTTGGGCCGCTGCGAGCGCCGGTGGCCGCGCCGATGAATTCCGCCGCAAACCCGGCGCACAGCGGGTCGAATTCGGCAACGCGGGTCATCTCGGCGCGTATCTTTTGCGAGAGTCGCTCGACTACTTGGCCGGATTCGGCATGGATGCCATCGCCGATCATGCCCAAGGCCTCTGCCGCCAAGTGATCGCAGGTATGGAAGCCTGCGGCCTTGAGGTCATGACCCCATCAGCGCCCGGCGAGCAAGCGGGCAACGCCGCTTTCGTCTGCGAGGACCCGAGGGCCTTTGTCGCGAAGGCCGAGGCTGACGGCATTTA
The DNA here is from genome assembly GCA_913046825.1 of uncultured Rickettsiales bacterium. The sequence continues at coordinate 11,990 of CAJWTF010000072.1, forward strand.
TGTTTGGGGCGATAACAGCAGAGTGCGGGTGTCGGCACACCTATTCACCTCTCAGGAAGACGTGGACGTCTGTTTGGAGAAGCTGCCGCGCCACCTCGGGTAACGGCGCGCCGCCCCCACCCTAAGCCGCCAACCAGCTCTTCGCTTCACCGGCGAATTCGGCACCGGGATTGCCGCTCACTGTCGTCCGCCACATCAGGCGCTGATGTTTTTCGGCATCGAACCAGGTCGCGGCGTGGATCAAGGTTCGATTGTCGTAGATCACCAAATCACCCTCGTCCCATTCATGTGCATAGACGAAGTCGTCCCGCGTGAAGTGCGACATCAATTCATACAGCAGCTTGGCACCCGCGCCGTCCGGGCTCGTCTCCATGCCGACGAAGGGGCCATCGATCCAATCCATTTGGCCAGCCTCGCAGAGATAGAGCGACTTGGCCCCGGTCTCCGGATGGACCCTTACCACCGGCTGGCGCTGCGGCAGGTCGCCGGGGCCAAGCACCATCGGAGCGTCGCCCGCGCGGACCGCGACCTCACCACGACCGACGCCTGGTTTGGCGTGAATGCCGACCAATTTTTCAACGCGGGCTTTCATATCGGGAGAGAGCGCTTCATAGGCACCGATGCCGTCGGCATATAGGGTTTGCGCTTGTCCTTTCGGCGCGGCGACAACGCAATAGAACAACGAGACGTCCGGTGGCGGGCGGCGGTAACTCTGATCCGTGTGCCAACCACGGCGATGAGGAAAGCGCGTCGGCAAGGAGCCATCTGCGTTCCGTGGCGGGTCCGGTTGGGGCGGCGGTACTTTGTCGGCAGGTGGAATGTTGGAGACCATAAAGATTTCCGGTATCTCCGGATGCACGTTTTGTCGCGCCATGCGCGTCTCGTGATAACTCTCGACCTCGGTGCCGAAGAGGCGGCTGAGCCGCAGCAGTAATTCGGGCTCTTCCGTGATACGGCCCATATCTTTGATGAGAAGGAGACCCTGATGAGCGTCCAGGACACGCGGCAACGCTTGCGTATCGGCTTCCGCGGCTTCGGTCATTTTGGCGGCGTCGCGTCCCATGGTGAACAATCCGCCGAAACTCGCGCCCGGCAATGGGCTCACATCAAAGGCACTCATGCCGCACTCTCCTCTTTCCATTCCAGATAGGTCGACTTGGCGTAGATCTCAATCGGCGAGCCGTCGCTGAAGCGCGACAGCCGGAAAGGTTTCAGGTCCACGGGCGCCGTGCCGTTGGTCACCAGTTCCGACATGATGAGACCGGTTCCCGCCCCCATGCCGAATCCATGGCCGGAAAATCCAGTCGCGACATAGTAGCCCTCCAGTCCGTCGACCCCGCTCCATACGGGCACCACGTCCGGCGTCACGTCGATCAGTCCGGACCAGGCTTCGGCGATCTCGAGGTTGCCCAATTGTGGGAAGCTGCGTTTCGCCGTTGCCAGAATATCCTGGATCGTCGGCATGTGAGGAGCCGGATCGTTGACCCGCGTCTTCTCAAACGGCGTCACGTCGTCGGCACCCCAGCGCTTCGAGCGCGCCAACTCCTTGAAGAACGCACTGTTGAGGCGCAGGCGCATCGGCTGCGTCTTAAGGGCCGGCATGTAGGTGCCGAAATATCGAAAGGCGTCCGGCACGATATCGAAAAACCCAGAGCCGGACCGCCCAATGGTATAGCCCCCATCTTGGCGGCGGCGGAAACTTGCGCCCGCCGAACTCACATTGGTCTCCGTGACCAGCGGCGCCGGCTTCGTGCGGAAGACCGAGGAGCGGACCTTCAATTGCGGAAAACCGCAGCCGACATTGCCGCTGAACAGGCTCGACCACGCGCCGCCCGCACACACCACGGCTTGGCAGGCGATCTCGCCTTTCTCCGTCACGACGCCGGTGACCTTGCCCGCCGCGCGCTCTACCGTGCGCACCGCGCATTCGGTCAAGACCGTGCCGCCCAGGCGTGCCACCGCGCGGGCAATCGCCGGCACCGCTTTCGCTGGTTCGGCCCGCCCGTCCGACGGCGTGTAGAGAGCGCCCTTCCATCTGCGGCCCTCGCCGCCAATATGCGCGTCGACTTCATCCGATGAGAGAATGCGGCTGTCCAATTGATACTGCTTTGCGTGGCCAAGCCAATCTTCGTAATAGGCGAGATCAGCCTCGCTCTCCGCCAGATAGATCGAGCCGCCCTGATGCCAGCCGATATCATCGCCGATATCGGCCTCCATGTTTTCCCAAGCACGTAAAGATTCGATGATGGCCGGTAACTCGCGCGGGTCGCGGCCCTGTTTGCGGATGTAACCCCAATTGCGCGACGACTGCTCGCCCGCGACCCGGCCTTTCTCGCAGACGATGACGGGGATGCCTTTCTTTGCCAGGAAATAGGCGGTCATGATCCCGGCGACGCCCGCGCCGATCACAACCACCTCGGTCTTCATCGGAAATTCGGCCACCGGGTGTCTCCTATCGTCTTGGGGTTAATCGCGTATCCAGCCGTCACCCCAGAGATTTAGGCTGCGTTCTTCCATCGGCCAGACACGGGGGGCCATTTCGCGCGGCATGACTTCAAGCTCGGCGGAAATCTCAACCTGGTTTTCATGCGGATCCTTAATCATGAAAAACAGATTGTTGCCGGGACCGTGACGGCCCGGGCCCCACCAAATCTTGATATGCATCGACGACATGTGATCCGCCCAATCGCGGACCGCATTCCAGTCGTCGACCTCATAGGCGTGATGGTCGGAGCGTACGTCGGATGCGGCAAAGACGGCGAAACTATGGTGCTCCTCATCCGAACGATAGAACGCCACCTTGCGGGTCGCGGCATCGTCGAGATCGGCATTGACGTAATCGGACGGCCGGTAGCCCAGCACATCCTCGTAGAAACTCATCATCGGGGCCAAGTTGTCACTGGCCACGACCACATGTTGCAGACGGCCGGACAGTGTCACAGCAGACGGCACGTTCACCACTTTCTGCGACGGCAGGTCACCGCGCGGCAGGCCGAAGACACTGAGCCATCCATCCGGGTCACGGACCGCAACGGCATCTTCCTCAAAAATCTCCGACGGTGACGGTTCCGTGTTCAGCCCCTTGCCTTGCAGGTAACTCCGAACCTCTTCGAGTTGCTGGCGGTTTTGCAATCGATACCCGTGATAAGGCCGCTCTCCCGGCGTTCCGCCGCGGACAACCAACCGCCGTCCCGGCCCTTGCAGCAAGAACCGTCCCTCGGGCAAATCCGATTGGTGATAGCCGAACACAGTGGCGTAATAGTCGGCTAACATGGCGGGATCGTCTGCACTGAGGCATAAATGGTCGAGTTGGGCGGGCCAAATCGGGGAATCGCTGGTCATAGTCGGTCACTCTGTGAGTCTAGAATTGCGCCCATTTTAGCCCCATGCCGCCCACTGGCAACACCGGGATAGATCGTCGCAGGGCGGCAATGCCGTATTGCCCGGCGAAAGTCGGAGTCTTAGTATTTTTCCGGCAGCACGCGTGATGCAGGGAGTAGAGATATGCGGAACGATGAAACTCGGCGATATACCGGCGGCCTCGTTAACATTGACAGGGGAAGGATCAGCCGAGATATTTTCACCGATCAAGCCATCTATGAGGACGAGCTGGAGCGGATTTTCCCGCGCTCCTGGCTGTTTGTCGGCCATGAGAGCCAAATCCCCAATAATGGCGATTACATCCTCGGCAAAATGGCCGAGGAATCGGTGATCGTTAACCGTGACCGCAACGGCAAACTGCATGTCTTTTTAAACAATTGTCGCCACCGGGGCATGCGGGTCTGTCGCTATGACAAAGGCAACACGCGGAAATTCATGTGCCCGTTCCACGCCTGGGTCTTCTCCGATCAGGGAGCTTTGATCGGCGTCCCGAAGATGGAGACCGGTTACCGCAACGACCTCGACAAATCTGAATGGGGATTGATCGAGGCAAGGGTCTACTCCTATCGCGGTTTCATTTTCGCCTGCTGGGAAGAAGAAACCCCGGCGTTTGAGGATTACCTCGGCGATCTGCGGTTCTATTTTGATGATTATTGCGAGTTGCCGGACGGCACCTACGGCGATTGGGAAGCCTTCGGTGGCACATTCAAGTGGCGAGTACCGTGCAATTGGAAGTTCGGCGCGGAGAATTTCGGCGGCGACTATTACCACAACCCGTCCCATGCCTCGGTCGATCAAGTCGTCTTGTCACCCGCTGGTACCAAGGGACGGCACACCTACGACGCGGTCACCAAGGAACGTGAGCTTTGGAAGCTATGCGTGCTTACCAAAGAGGGTCACAACGCGCGCGGCGAGCTGTTCAAGGACGATTACGAGTATCTCCCCACTTACCAGGAGATGGCGGTGGTCGAGGATTATTTCCGCGATTGTTACCGCAAACGTCAGGAGAAACTCGGCGAGAAAGCCCGCTGGTACGGCCATGGCGGCACCATCTTTCCAAACGTCTCCTACTCAAACGGGGTGCAAAGCATGGGCTCGTGGCACCCCTGCGGTGTCCATGAGACCGAGATCTGGCGTATCTTCCTAGCGCCGAAGGAAGCGCCGGACGAAGTGAAGGACGTGCTGCGCCACTACGTCATCCGCTATCAGGGCCCGTCGGGCCTGACCGAACAGGACGATATGGAAAATTGGGGTTCGGCACATGAGGGTGCGCGCGGCACCATCGCCAAACGCCATGACTTCCACTACGGCATGGGTATGGGGCACGAACAACGCGCGTGGCCGGCGGAATGGCTCGGCGGCGATATCTATGCGACGGAGGACGTCTCGGAACAGAACCAACGCGCCTATTACGCCCGATGGGCCCGGATGATGGACGTGCCGCCCGGCGCCGACCGAATGCCAGTTCTGGTCGACGCGGCGGATTGACGGGAGCGCCAATCATGGACACGACACCGGAACGCGCCCTCCTCGACCAAATTCTGCTGCGCCATCAGGTCGAGCAGTTCTACAACGCCGAAGCGGAAATGCTCGACAGCCGCCAGTTCGATGCCTGGCTCGACATTCTGACGGAAGACGTGCGCTATTGGATGCCGCTCACGATCAACAAAGAGCACGGCACGTGGGATGAAGAACACACCCGCGAAGGCCTCGACCTTAACTGGTTCGACGAGGGTAAGTTCGAACTCGAACAACGGGTTCGTCAAATCGAGACCGGCCTGCACTGGGCGGAAGAACCGGTCTCGCGCACCAGTCACATGTTCTCGAACCTGCAAGTGACGGATAACGGCGAGACACTTTCAACCCGCTGCCGGTTCCTGATCTATCGCAACCGCACGGAGACCGAGACCGATTTCTTCGTCGGCAAACGCAACGACACGCTGCGCCGCGACGCCACCGGCTTCAAGATCGCCGCCCGGGAGATTTTCCTCGATCAAAACGTGCTGCTGGCGAAGAACCTGACGCTGTTCTTTTAAATCTCTGTCATTCCGGAAGCCGGAACGATTATCCGGAATTATGGCCTGAGCCCCACGCTTCGCTCACCTACCACTTGGACATACTCAAGACATAGTTCCGGGTTCGTGCAGCCTGTCCTCGCGGAAGCGTGGGCGCCCCGGAATGACTGAGACGCGGGAATATAATCCATCCATACCAAACCCCTCGTTTCCCGGATGCGAAGCGATCCGGGACCTAGTGGGCAGGGTATAGCGCGCGCTGGGCCCCGGATCGCGTCGCGTCCGGGGAACGACTATTGGTTACGCCGCTTGCGCGGCTTTCGCTTCGACGCGGCGGCCTTGCAGGACCAGCTCGGTATAACCTTTGGGTTGCTCGCGTCTCTTGAAGACCAGCTCGCAGTCAGCTTGGAAGGCCGGACCGGTGTCGAAATCGGGGGCCATCGGCGTGTAGAGCGGATCGCCCGCGTTCTGGGTATCGACCACCGTCGCCATCCGGCGCATGATCTCTCTCACTTGGCTCTCGGAGCAAATCCCATGGTGTAGCCAATTCGCGATGTGCTGGTTCGAGATCCGCAACGTCGCGCGGTCTTCCATCAGGCCGATATTGTTGATGTCCGGCACTTTCGAGCAGCCCACCCCTTGATCTACCCAGCGCACCACGTAGCCGAGGATACCCTGAGCATTGTTGTAGAGCTCCTGCTGAATCATCTCGGGCGTCCAATTAGGGCGCTCGGCGACCGGGATCGAGAGAATCTTCGTCAGGTCAGCGCGTCCGCGCGATTTCAACTCCGCCTGGCGCTCGGCCACATCAACTTCATTGTAGTGGAGCGCATGCAACGTGGCGGCGGTCGGCGACGGGACCCAGGCGGTGTTGGCCCCTGCCATCGGATGGGCGACCTTGGTCTCAATCATCTCCGCCATCCGGTCCGGCATGATCCACATGCCCTTGCCGATCTGGGCTTTGCCCTGCAGCCCGCATTCGAGGCCGATATCCACGTTCCAACCTCATAGGCTTGAATCCACGGAGCGGCTTTCATATCGCTATTGCGGATCACCGGTCCCGCTTCCTTAGAGGTGTGAATTTCGTCGCCGGTGCGGTCGAGGAAGCCGGTGTTGATGAAGACGATCCGGTCCTACGCGACCCGGATACATTACTTCAGGTTCACTGTGGTGCGCCGTCGGGCCCAGTATATCCGCGGTCGGGATTGAGGCGGCGCTCTAATGTCTCGCCTCCCTTCTCGAACCAAGCAGAGAGATCGCGCTTCATTAAGCCGAGCCAGTTGCGATAGAGGAGCACCTTGTCCTCGCCGTCGACCGA
>CAJWTF010000073.1 GCA_913046825.1 uncultured Rickettsiales bacterium
TGTCCCAAGCGCGTTGCACGCCGCCGGTGATTGGAGAATCGAGTACCGGAATTCCCTTTTCCGCCAAGGTAGCCTCCATCTCGGCCAAGGCTTCGGTGCCCATCGTCCCGAGATTGATGAAGGTTTTCATCTGCGTGCCGTGGATGATGCCTTCATCGCCGGCGACGACCGTGCGAAAGCTCTCGATGCTCGGCATACAGGCAAAGACAATATCGGATCTGTTCGCGACTTCGACTGGCGAATTAACGATTCGCCCCTGTTTATCGGCAAGCGATGCCGTTGCTTCCGGATTGATATCATAGGCGACGAGTGATTTTTCCTGATCCAAAATATTTGATGCGAGGGGCAGTCCCATACTGCCCGTGCCTATAAAGCCAGCTTTCATCTCTAAGCCTCCCTTTCTCCTAAATTCAATGCGGTTAATAAGATATCTAGCGCCGCGCGGTCCATCTTGCGAACCGTACGAAATTACTAACTACCGAAGGTGAATTGCACGACCTAGGCCCTGCCATGAAAGGCGATATTGTCGAGCTCTTCGCCGCGCGACAGGTGGTCAAGATTTCGGGGAATGGTCATCCACCGCCGTTCCCGGGATTCGACGCTTCGGGAGCTGCAATGTGGTGTCATGATGACATTGTCGAGTTGCCTGATAGGGAAGCGGGATGGCTCGCGGTTCGGATCTTCTGTGGTCGGATAACCATACCAAACATCGAGGAAGGCGCCACCGATACGTTTTTCTGCCAGCGCGTTGTACAAGGCTTCCTCGACGATAACCGGCGCACGCCCGACATTGATCAGTACCGCGTCCGACTTCATCCGTCCGAACTGTTCGGTATCAATCATGCCGCGCGTCTGCGGTGCGGTCGGCAGGGTCATCAATACGAAATCGCTTTCCTCTAACAATCGATCAAGCTGGTCGAGACCGTCTAAGCGTTCCAGCGGCGGCGGTACCGCCTGCGCCGTGCGGTTGGTGGCGATGACGCGCATGCCAAAGGCTGCGGCGCGCTCGGCCGCCGCCTTGCCGATATGGCCGTACCCGATGATACCCAATGTCTTGCCGGAAAGCTCTCCGTGGCTCGGCCCAATGCCGGGGACGCGTCCCTGCCAGCCCTGCTCTCTGAAGTCGCGGTCGTATTTAGAGAGGCCGATTGACCATTCCAGCATTCCGGCCATGATGAATTCAGCGATGGCGACTTCGTGGCCATACGCGTTGCAGAGCGTGCAGCTGATCGGAAGGTCGGCGGGTGTCAGGAATTCATAACCGGTAAATGGCACTTGGTAGAGCCGCAAGTTTGGAATGGCCGGCCACTCGCCCTTGATGCGACCGCCGACCATGGCGTCCGACTGGACGATCAATTCTGCGAAACGTTCGAACGGCTCGTCCTCGCCCCAGATCTCAATCTTCCAATCTGTGGTCAATTGCTCCGCCAGCCATTCGGCACGCGGTGTCGACATGCGACCGGCGAGAAGTACAGTAGGGGTATCGCTCATATCAGGAGACCTCGAAGGATTGGAAGGCATCGTCGTGATCGGGATGCCAGCGCGAGAGCGGGGGCGTATTATGGGCGATATCACCGGCGGCCCATAGGACCCGGCGTTTGTCCTCAGCGGTGTCGGTTTCGTCGTCGGGGCATAGAATATAGAAGTCACTTTGCCCCAGCGCAGTAAGCATATAATCGACAACTTGGTCCGGTAGCCAGGCACCGAGTTGGTGTTCACGGGTGCCGGTCGTCGTCCAGCCCGGGATCAAAAGATGGGCACTTGTAAGGCAGCCGTCCGTATTACGGAGCTCATGCTGGAGGCTTTCGGTGTAGTTGATCACTGCCGCCTTCGCCATGTTGTAGGCTGGTTTGCTGCCCGGTGGATTGGTGATGCCTTGCTTGGAGCCGGCATTGACGATTACTGAAGGTTCGCTCTGCTGGATCATCGCGGGTGCGAAGGCTAGAACTCCGTTGACGACGCCTATGATATTGACTGCGACTGTGCGGTTCCACGCATCGGCATTTTCCCACGTTCGGGCATCGATTCGGGTGACTGCATTATTCATCAAAAAACCACATCACCGAACTCCTGCCGCACGGTCTCGGCGAGGGTGATCATGGTGTCGGAGTCGCTAACGTCGGCGGTGATCGATAACACTGAACTGTTCGGTGACGCTGCTTCGTTCACTTCGTGCGCCGCAGCTTGCAGCGCCAGATCGGTGATGTCCGTGATACAGACATTCATCCCCATCGCCGCAAATTTTTTGGCGGTCGCGAGGCCGATACCGCTCGCGGCGCCCGTAATAACGGCAGTGCGGCCGGCAACGAGTGCTGAATGCATCATGATGGTTCCTCTTGCCGCTTAAAAGATTATCTCCGTAATGGCTAGTTACGGCGTTTGATTGATCCCGACAAGGGCGATGGTTCGATGCTAGAATAACGCGCAGGGAGTTGCGTTTAATACGAAAGGAAGTCCGATGATATTGGTGCAGATCACCGATACCCATATCGAAGAGCCAGGCGACTTAGCGTATGGCCGGTTCGACACGGCGGCGAATCTCCGCAATGCAGTTGCGGCGATTAATCGAATGGACCCGGGACCGGATATGGTACTTCACACTGGTGATATGGCACATCACGGCTCCCCCGAACGGTACGCGTATTTCCGCGAGTTGATCGCTGACTTGAAAGCTCCGTTCTACGCCATTCCTGGTAATCATGATGGACGCGCTCCGTTTCGATCGGCTTTTTCGGATACGGCCTGGATGCCGTCTGATGGTGCGTTCCTGCATTACGTCGTCGATGATTTCGGTGTGCGGGTGGTTTGTTGCGACTCCGTCCTGGAGGGGCAAACGCCCGGTGGTTTTTGTGCGGAGCGGCTGGCGTGGCTGGACCGGCAATTAAGTGGTGTACCGGACAAGCCGACAATTGTCGGCTTGCATCATCCACCTTTTGGATCCGCGATGACCGGTACAACCAGCAATGGTTTGATCGAAGGTGGGAGCGAGTTGGCGGCACTCATACGGCGGCATCCACAGGTCGTCCGCGTGATCGCGGGACATGCCCATCGCCCCTTCACCTGCACCTTCGGCGGCACGATTGGATTTGCGGCCCCTACCACATGCTATCCTTTCGCGCTTGAGACAGGTCCAGACTGCGTTCTATCGATCACTGGTGAGCCGCCCGCATTCTCCGTGCACATCTGGATGGAAGACGCGGGTGTCGGAGAGCCGGGATTGGTATCTCATACGGTGCCCGTGGGTGATTGGGGAGAGCGGATAACTTTGCTGCGCGATGGGAAGCGGGTCCTGGACGTTGCCTAAGAGTCGAGAGGTTCCCCCAGTGGGGGCTGCGTTGGGTCCGGGTCGAGGGCAGCGGTGAACCAGTCCGCGAGATCGCTGGGCCGCACGTTATCAGGGATGTTTTCGCCGTCGTGCGGCAACCGTCCCACCAACATCAAATGAGCGATCATTCCAATGGCGTAAGTATCTGCCGACCTGTCCAGCTTCGCCGAGCCGTCTCTTTGTTTCGGAGCGGCACACGGGAAGGTGCCGGGCCGCGTGATGTCATGGTCACTGATATCCATCGTCCGGATTGCCTGACCGAAATCACAAATGACCGGTATATACTTGGCAACCGTCGCTTCCCGGCATTATCAGGTCGAGGAGGATCAGATTGGGCACGCGCGACTTTGTGACGGAGATACCTTTTTCGCCGGAGGCGGCCTCGATGGTTTCTGCGTGGTCTTGGGTTAGCGCGGACAAATAGGCACGAATCGCCTCATTGTCATCAATCACCAACACCAATGGCTTGTTTAAGTATCTTCGGACATATTCGTAATACTAACTATATTTCCTGATCGGAAAGTGACGTGGTGCGCACTCGTTCGTGATGTTACTTTCGGTTTGCATTGACCATCGGCAGGACCTTCTCGCCAAGCAAACGCACAGTCCTCAGCACGATGTCCTGATCCATACCGAGCCATTGGACCCGAGCGACGAGACGTGTGAAATCTGTAGCTTCCTGGAGAGCGGATAACTGTTCCGCGCATTCCTCGGGCGAACCAATGATTACCCGACCCTCAATCAGCTCCTCAAGGTCGAGTTGTTCCTTGTCGCCGCCGACCGGGCCGGTAAACAGACCCCATTGGCCGAAGATGCGATAGCTCGCTTCCAGGAACGGTCCGGCGTCGCGTAATGCTGTCTCGCGGTCTTCGGCGACTACGATGTTGCGCAGCAAAGGAAATTCCTTTGGGCGAGGTTTGCCGAGCGCTGCGAGGCGATCTTGGAATACTCCGGCCTGTTTCGTGATCACATCACCCACCAGATGCGAAGACGCAACCCAACTATCGCCGAGCGAGGGGTCGGATAAATCCGCGGCGCGCGCGACCGCCTTTGCGACGCTGCCGCCATACCACATCGGTGGGCGGGGCCGTTGCATGGGCTTTAAGGAGAGCGAGAGGCTGTCGGCGGTGAAGTGCTTGCCTTGGAAGTCGACTTTGTCTTCCATGAACAGGCGCTGGATGAGGGTCAGGCTTTCAACATACCGGCTGATGCGCGTTTTGTAGTTCAAGTCGAGGACCTTGAACTCGTCCTCGGTCCAGCCCGGTGCCACGCCGAGGATCAAGCGACCGCCCGATATGACATCGAGATATGCGGCTTGTTGCGCCACGTGAAGCGGATGGAACAGGGGTAGAATCAACATGCTAGTCGCCAGCGACATGCCTTCCGCGAAGGGGGCTAGGCTGGTCAGTAATTCGAGCGGCGGGAACCACGCGGAGGAGCCATAAGAAAGATGCATCCCAACCGCGACACCGTCGTAGCCGATATCGCGCGCGACTTGGACTTGCTCCGTATGTTCGGCGAAACGCTTCGCTAGGTCGTCGCCGTCTGTGTGTTCCGCGTTGATGAAGAGAGTGAGATCCATGTGACGCCCGTTTGGTGGTGATTTCATCCTTCGACGGACTCAGGATGAGCGCTCGAACTTATAAAAGCCTCTCGCCTATTCCGCCTCTTCGGCTGGAGCGTCGACAATTTCGGTTTTGAAATTCGCAGGCGCGACAATCTCCAAAATTTTTAGATCGTTTGAACAAGAGATCTCACGATGGCGAATGCCGGGTCGTTGATTGATGACGTCGCCTTTCTCCAGCCGCCGCTTCCCTTGGCCTTCGTATTCGAATTCCGCCCAGCCTTCGAGAATCATGACGAACTGAAAATCGCAGTGATGGACATGCCAATGCTGGACTTCGTCGGTTTCCGTGGCGCCGGTCGAACGGACGATGTGGGCGACGTAGTCACCATTGGTCGCGTCTTTCACGCCGACATCGCGATACTCGAATATCTCGCGGAGGCCTGGCGTCCATTCGGCTTCAGCCGCCGCGCTGTGGGAAAATTTCCAATCTTTCGTCAAATTGCTCTCCTCTATCCTCCCCGGGCCGTGCCCGTCCTGACGACGGAATTAGCACGGAAATGTCCACGCGGTAGTTACAACTATTTAGGGGCATTCTCCGCGATCCAGGAACGCCGCATGTCGACACACTCCTGATGCCGAATGTCAGTAATGATATCAAGCCCCGCATCGGTCAGCTGATCCAAGGCTTCGACCGTATAGTTGGCGTATTGTTTTGCCAGCGGATCAATATCCTTCATGTCCGCATGCCGCGCGCCAATGACCTTGCTTTCCGGATACCGGAGGGCGAACGGCAGGCTGACGAAACCAACCCCGACGCCGATATCGACAAGTGTCGATCGCGGTGCGGTACTGAGAGTGTCCCAGATGCGTTCCGGATCGAAATATTCAAGGCGCTCTGGACTGCGTAATCGCTCGATCCGGGCTGGGTCCATGCCGTATTGATCAGCCATTAGGATGCCCAGGTGTGTTTTAATTTATAGCTTTCGGCGAAATCCGTGATCTTGTCGTCAAACTCTAGCGTGAGACCGATATCGTCCAGGCCGTTCATCAGGCGGTGTTTGTCGAAAGCATTAATTTCGAAAGAATAGGTCGTCTGATTTGGGCCGGTGACACTTTGCGAGTCGAGATCGATGGCGATTTCCGCCCCGGGGCTCTCTCGCAACTGACGTCGCAAATCCTCACACGCTTCCGAAGAGAGGCGGATCGGCAGCACACCATTCTTAATGCAATTGGAAAAGTGAATATCAGCGATGCTGGGGGCGATAACCGACCGTACGCCGTTTGCCACCAGTGCGGTGACCGCGTTCTCTCGTGATGAACCGCAGCCCCAATTCACGTCGGTGACAAATATATGCCCGTTGCGATATGGTTCCTTGTTGTAGACGAAATCCTTTTCAGATCCGTCTCCATTAAAGCGCAGGTCATGAAATAGGAAGCTGGCGTATTCTGGATCATTACTGCCGCGGCGCAGGAATCGTGCCGGAATGATTTGGTCGGTGTCGCAATTCGCGATATCGATGGGCACGGCGATGGCGGCGAAGGTCTTGAAGGGTTCCATGATCACGAGTCCTCCATGAGTTTGCGAACATCGGTGAAATGTCCTGTGACGGATGCCGCTGTGGCCATAGCCGGGCTGACAAGATGGGTGCGGCTGCCGAGGCCCTGGCGGCCTCGGAAATTACGATTGCTGGTCGAGGCCGAACGTTCGCCCGGCTCCAGCATGTCACCGTTCATCGCGACACACATGGAGCAACCGGGCTCACGCCATTCCATACCCGCTTCGATGAAAATCTTGTCGAGCCCTTCCGCTTCGGCTTGGTTTTTCACCAAACCCGAGCCCGGCACGATTAGGGTGCGGACCTGGGCCTGGCGGCCTTTCGCAACCGCAGCAGCGGCGCGCATATCTTCGATCCGGCTGTTGGTGCAGGCGCCGACGAAGACAGTGTTTACCTTGATGTCGGAAATTGCCTGGCCTGGTTTCAAATCCATGTAGTCGAGGGCAGCTTCGATTTCGGCACGCAGCATAGGGTCACTTTCTTGCGCCGGGTCCGGGATCGCCTCTGTTACCGGCAATGCCCATTGCGGTGAGTTGCCCCAGGTTACCATGGGTGCGATGGCGTCGCCGTCGATGGTGACCTCCTTGTCGAACACGGCATCGTCGTCCGACGGCAGGGAGCGCCAATATTTGACCGCCTTGTCCCACTCCGCCCCTGTGGGCGAATAGGGCCGACCCTTGCAATACTCGATGGTCTTTTCATCTGGCGCGATGATGCCGGAACGGGCGCCGGCTTCAATGGCCATATTGCAAACCGTCATGCGGCCTTCCATTGACATCGCCTCGATCACCGGGCCGGCGAATTCGATGGCGTAGCCGGTACCGCCAGCCGCGCTTATCTCGCGGATGACGGCGAGGATTACGTCCTTGCCGCTGACGCCAAAACCGAGCTCGCCGGTGATGTTGATCCGCATCATTTTCGGCTTGCGCTGCCAAACGGTCTGGGTCGCCATAACGTGCTGTACCTCGGTCGAGCCGATGCCAAAGGAAATACAGCCAAGCGCCCCATGGGTCGAAGTGTGCGAATCACCGCACACCAAGGTCAGACCCGGCAAGGTAATCCCTTGTTCCGGGCCGACGACATGGACAATGCCGTGCCGGTCATCAGTCATCGAGTAATGGGTAAACCCCATTTCTTCCGCCGCCTCGGCCAGGACTTCGACAGCGGTCCGCATCTCGCCTTCCGGAATATCGTCGATGGTTTTGGCCGTGGTCGGCACGCTGTGGTCCGGGACGCCAAAGGTCTTGTCCGGCTCGCGTAGAGTCAGACCGTTCTTCTTGAGCGCCGCAAACGAGCGAAAATGGAGGTCGTGCGTCATATGACGGTCGATATAGAGCAGAACATCGCCGTCTTCGCGCTCGTAGATGACGTGTTCGTCCCAGATATTTTCGAAAAGAGTTTTTCCCATGGTCTAATTTACTCGCTTGATTTGACCGCTCGGTCTAGAGTTCTTCCTTAAAAATGGTGCGCCGTAGGGGTATCGGCGAGGGCAACTGTAATAATAAGTCAGACTCTGGGGGAAAGATACGATGGGGTTAAGTTTGGCGGATGCTAATCGGATCATCGCGGGGGCGGTGGCAAAGGCCGATAATATTGGCGTCAAAATGAATATCGCGGTGTGCGACGCGGGCGGACGCCTATTGGCCTTTCAACGGATGGACGGTGCGATTTGGGCCGGCGCTTATGGCAGTCAGGGCAAGGCAGTCGCTTCGGCGGCATTCGGGCGGCCGAGTGGTGATCTGACGGAGCGGGCAAATCATCCGACCCTAGTCGGTATCGCTGCCGCGGAAGGCAATCACATGTATTTCGGTCAGGGCGCGGTGCCGATTCTTCGTGACGGCACCGTGGTCGGTGCGATTGGTGTCGGCGGTGGTTCCGCACAAGAAGATGAGGATTGCGCCCAAGCGGGCGCCGACTGCCTCTAACCGCTCGCCTCCCTAACGGCGCTATTTATCATAGATGAGTAAGTAGCGTCTTTGTAGGAGGTATGAGCAGATGTGCGATCTCGATGGAAAAGTCATTGTCATTACGGGTGTGGGGCGACCGCGCGGTGTCGGCCGAGCGGCGGCGCTTCGCTTTGCCGAGCGTGGAGCCAGGCTGGTTTTGGCCGATCTTGGGCGCGGTGATAACGCCATCGGCGATATTGAGGGCACGTCACCTGACTTGGACGCGGTCGCCCATGAAGTTACTGAAGTGGGCGGTGATGCGATTGCGGTTGCGACCGACGTTAGTCAGGAAGATGACGTTAAAAAGCTAATCGCGACCAGCGTGTCGAAGTTCGGACGTATCGACTCGATGGTAGCCAACGCCGCGATCTTGGCCGGTAAGGGCGATCCTCTCGATATTTCCCTAGAGACGTTCATGCGCATTCAAGAGGTCAACGTGGCGGGTGTGTTTCTGTGTTTGCGGGAATCCGTGCGCCAAATACTCTCGCAAGGCGGCGGCGGTAGTCTGGTCACCGTTGGGTCCCGCGCGTCGCGTCGCGGCGACGCCAACATCACTGCATATTCAGCGTCTAAGTTTGGCGTGATCGGCCTCACTCAAAGCTTTGCTATGGCCTATGCGAAGGACGGTATTCGCGTGAACTGCGTTTGTCCGGGCGCGGTAGACACCGATATGTATGTGCGCCAGATGAATGATTTCGCGGCGCGCGAAGGGGTCGACTTCGTAACGGCCCGCCAGAAAATGGGCGATGTCATTCCCCTTGGTCGATTGACCAGCGGCGACGATGTAGCTAAAGCCATTGTCTGGTTCGCCAGTGACGATACCAGCCATGTGACTGGCCAGGCCTTTAATGTGAACGGTGGCTCCTGGATGAATTGAACCGCTACCTGCGTCTTCCCTGGAAGACGCCTTGGAATGTCGGGGGGAAAACCCTAAAATTTTGTTACAAGTCTGTCTTGTAAGAGGAAGCAGAAGAATGTCCGACGGGAAAATCGAAAGTTTTGACGTAGTGGTCGTAGGGGCGGGATTTGCCGGTCTTTATTCGCTGCATAAGCTTCGCGGCATGGGTATGAGCGTCAAGGTGTTCGAGGCCGGCGACGGTGTTGGCGGCACGTGGTTTTGGAATCGCTATCCTGGCGCGCGCTGCGACGTCGAGAGTATGGAGTATTCCTACTCCTTCGACCCCGAATTGGAGCAGGAATGGGTCTGGCCAGACAAATACAGCAAGCAGAATGATATCCTCGCTTATGCCAATCATGTGGCGGACCGTTTTGATTTGCGCCGGGACATCCAGTTTGAAACCCGCATCAAGTCTGCACTTTTCGACCGTGAGACCAATCGTTGGACCATCGAGACAGAAAAGGGCGAGCAGGTATCAGCGCAATTCTGCATCATGGCGGTCGGCAATCTCTCGACGCCCCGAGTGCCTGATTTCAAAGGCGTCGATAGCTTCAAGGGCGAGTGGTACCACAGCGGTCTCTGGCCAAAAGAGGGCGTCGATTTCACTGGCAAGCGCGTCGGCATTATCGGCACCGGGTCGACTGGCATCCAAATTATTCCGCAAGTCGCACCCCAGGCGAAGCATCTGCACATCTTCCAACGGACGGCGAATTATAGCCTGCCCGCACGCAACGGTCCGATGCCGGAAGAGGTGCGTGCGGCCCATAAGAAGAAATACCGTGAACTGCGTGAGCAAGCTTATTTTACGCCCTTCGGAATCGCCGGATATCCGCCGCCGGAGAAAGCTGCGATCGAAGCTGGGGCAGACGAGCGGACCGAAAGGTATGCCGATAAATGGGCTGAAGGCGGGACCATCAGCTATCTCTTCGCCTATAACGATCTGCTAACTAACGCGGAGTCGAACAAGACCGCGTCCGATTTCGTGCGCGAGCGCATTCGGGAAATCGTCAAGGATACGAAAACTGCGGAGATGTTGTGCCCGAATGATCACCCCATCGGCACAAAACGCATCTGCTTGGATAGTGGATATTATGAGACCTACAATCGCGATAACGTCACACTGGTTGACGTTCGCAGCGCACCGATCGAGGAGATAACCGAGACCGGATTGCGCACGAGCGAGAGTGAGTTCGAACTCGACGCGATCATCTTCGCGACCGGTTTCGATGCCATGACGGGCGCGATCCTGGAGATGGATGTCCGCACGTCCGACGGCCTCGCCATGAAGGATAAATGGCAGGACGGGCCGCTGACATATCTCGGCATCATGGTCTCAGGGTTTCCTAACATGTTCGTCATTACCGGCCCCGGCAGCCCCGGCGTGAAGTCGCAAATGATCCTTTCCATTGAGCAGCACACTGACTGGATTACCGACTGTATAGCGAACATGCGAGAGAAAGGCCTCTCGATGGCTGAGGCGCAACCGGATGCCGAAGCGAAATGGGTGCAGCACGTTAATGAGGTTGCGGATACCACACTCTATCCGCAGGCGAACTCGTGGTACGTCGGAGCCAACATACCGGGCAAACCACGTGTCTTCATGCCTTATGTCGGCGGTGTAGAGGCCTACAAGAAAATTTGTGACGGCGTCGTGGCGAAAGGCTACGAAGGCATCGATCTCACCTGACGGAGGCAAAACGGCCTTGCCATCTTCGATCTCGGCCATCGTCGATCCCAGTTGGTGCGCCATATTTATAAATGAATTAGGCAAAGCATCATCGCAGAGGAACCACGATGGTTGAAAGAGTACGCGTAGACGTGGCGGGACCGGTCAAGACGGTAACCCTGACGCGCCCCGAGAAGCGCAACGCGATGGATACCGCGATGCTGGATGCGTTGTACGAAGTGTTCAGCGAAGCACCCGCACTGACGGACCGATTGATTGTGCTGCGCGCGGAAGGCTCGACCTACTGTTCGGGCGTCGATTTGAAAGAACGTTTGGCGTTGGGTGTGACGTCGGGCGAAAGCCCAGTCGAGCGCGTTTTCCACGCCATGGAAACCCACCCCCTTCCCATCGTCACCGTGGTCGAAGGTCCGGCCATCGCCGGCGGATGCGAGCTTGCCCTACATTGTGAATTCATCGTTGCGTCGGAAGATGCACGGTTTGGCATGTCTTTGGCGCAGGTGGGATTGGCGCCGACCTGGTTCCTCGCGAAGAAACTCATGGAAGTGGCGGGCCCCGTCGGCACGCGGGAAATTCTGCTGCTTGGCGATACGATGCCTGCGCAATGGATGCATGATCGCGGCTTGATCGCGCGCGTGGCGCCGAAGGATCAATTGGAAGCCGAAGTGCAGAAAATTGTTGATCGATTGTCCAGCAATGCGCCGCTATCGCTGAAGGCCATGAAAGCTATGGTCGTGCGCCAACTCGCGTTCCGCGACGGTACCGCGCATGAAGACGTTGACGCCTTGGTGCAGGTGGCACGCAAGAGTGACGATTCAAAAGAAGGCATGTCCGCGCGCCTTGAGAAGCGGAAACCAAACTTCAGCGGAACCTGAGAGCGGAGAGAGATATGCCGGTTCGTATGGATAAACCTTGGGCGCCGCTCAATGATGAGTCTCTGACGACGATCGCGTCGCATCTCGGCGTCTATCAGCTGGCGAACGATGCGGGCGAGATCCTCTATATTGGTGTCGCCGATGCGCGCACGTTGTTTGGCCTGAAGGGGGAATTGCGGAAGGCCATTGCTGAGCCGCCCGCCGGGGCAACCCAGTTTAGGGTTGAGGTGAATATGGCCTACCGGACCCGTCACATGGAACTTTTGCAAGCCTACCAACATGACCACGGCGCCCTGCCGGTCGCCAATACGGATATCGATCCCCGGATGCTCGGGCGTTTGCGTCCCGCCGGATAAGTTAAGAAAAGGATAGACCCATGGATATGGCTCTGAGTGACGAGCAACGAATGATCGTCGATATGGTGCGCCGCTTTGTGCGCGAGGAAATCGTGCCCCTCGAAGATGATCTCGACCCGGACGCGGACGAAGTATCGCCAGAAAAACTGGCGGAGCTGGTTGAGAAGACCAAGGAGATGGGTCTACATGGGCTCGATACACCGCCTGAATATGGCGGGCCGGATATCAATCTCGTTACCCGCTGCTTGATCGCCATCGAATGCAGCCAGCACCGCGCCGGGCTCTATGCGCCGTGCTATTACGCTTTCGGCGGTGCGCGCCAGGCGCAGTTGTTCGAAGCGAACGACGCGCAAAAGGATAAGTATCTCTATCCGATGCTGCGCGGCGAGAAGAAGGTTTTCTTTGGTCTGTCGGAGCCGTCCGGAGGCAGCGATCCCGGCCGTGCCATTCAAACCCGCGCGGTGCGCGACGGCGACGATTGGGTAATAAATGGCACCAAACTTTGGATCAGCGGTGCGGACCGCGCTGATTATGGATTGCTTTTTGCGCGCACGGGCGGGCCGGGCCGTGGCGGTGTCACAGCCTTCATCGTCGAGACCGAATGGGAAGGCTTCAACGTCCGCCGGATCGTCCACACGTTACGCTCCGCCAAATACGCAACGGAAATCCAACTCGAGGATTTGCGGGTGCCGCATGAAAATATTCTTGGTGAGGAAGGTGGTGGGTTTGCCATTGCTAATGACCGCCTGTCGCTCCAGCGCGTGCCCTATTCGGCGGAATGTCTCGGCGTTGCTATCAAGGCGCATGAAATGGCGGTTGAATACGCCAAGATTCGTGAAACCTTCGGCGCGCCCTTGGCGCATCGCCAGGGTATCCAGTGGATGTTGGTGGAGAACGAGATCGATATCCGCGCCGCCAAACTGCTGGTTTTTGATGCGGCGGCAAAAGCCGACCGTGGAGAGCCATTCCGCACTGAATCCGCCATCGCCAAACTGATCGCGAGTGAGAACAGCTTCAAAGTTGTCGACCGCTCGATGCAGATTCACGGTGGCCTCGGCGTCGCCAAGGATTTGCCGCTTGAGCGCTGGTTCCGCGAGATGCGCATTCGCCGCGTCGGTGAAGGACCGAGCGAAGTCCAGAAGCATGTTATCGCACGGGATATATTGAACGAGTCGCTAAGGTAGAAAGAGCCCTCACCCCAGCCCTCTCCCGCACGCGGGAGAGGGAGCGAAGGCAGACGCGCCTATCCCCTCTACCGTGTGCGGGAGATGGAGGGGCCCATTGCGAAGCGATGGGAGGGTGAGGGCAAGATGGAGACGAACATGACAGACCAACCGCGTTGGCCGCTTGAGGGGGTAAAGGTTCTCGACCTCGGGCAAATTTATAATGGACCCTATGCCGGTTTCCTGTTGGCGCATGCGGGCGCGGACGTGATTAAGGTGGAACCGCTAGACGGTGAAGTCTTGCGTAAACGTGGTGGCGGGCTCGGCGCGCCCTTCTCGCTCACCATGTTGAATACCAACAAGCGCGGTATTTCCATCAACCTGAAGCACCCGGACGGAAAGCAATTGCTGATCGATCTGGTGAAAGAAGCGGACATCCTGTTGGAGAATTTCGCGCCGGGCGCAATGGATCGCCTCGGCCTCGGTTCAGATGTTTTGCTGCGTGAGAACCCCCGGCTGATTTATGGCTCCAGCACTGGCTATGGGCTATCCGGGCCCGATCGGGACAACCTCGCGATGGACCTGACGGTGCAGGCCATCGGTGGCGTGATGAGCATCAACGGTCCTGATGATGGGCCGCCGTTAAAGGCGGGACTCGCGGTCTGCGATTTTGCGGGGGGGGTGCATCTCTACGCCGCGATCATGACCGCGCTCTTCGAACGCTCGGTGACGGGCAAGGGCCGGGTGGTCGAGGTGGCGATGCAGGAAGCGATTTATCCGATCCTCACCAGCAATATTACCAGCCTGCACGGTAACGGCTGGAAGCATCCGGCACGGCGCGGCAACAAACATCCAACGAATGGTTCCGCCCCATACAATGTCTATCAATGTGCTGACGGCCATGTGGCGATTATCTGCGTCCAGGAAGCACATTGGCAAAATCTATTGGAATTGATGGGCCGGGATGATTTGAAGGATGACCCGCGGTTCGAGACCCAAGCCATCCGTGCGCAAAATGAGCATGCGGTCGACGAAGCGGTCGGGGCTTGGACGCGCACGCTTCCGAAAGCGGAGGCGGCGCAATTAATGCGTGAGAACCGCGTCCCAGCGGCGATGGTTCGAAATCTAGAAGAGGTCACGGCCGATCCTCATATGCATGAGCGCGGCATGCTGCATGACGTCGATCATCCGACCATGGGCCAGGTGGTATTGCCGACCAGCCCGCTCCGCTTTCACGGTAGCCCCAACCCGTCGGTTGAGCTGGAGCCGGGGACCGGAGCGCATACCGATGAGGTGTTGGCCGAGTGGTTGGGGATGGACAAGGCAGTGGTCGAGACATTCCGCAAGGACGATGCGGTCGGCTAGCTCACTACCCGTCGAACCAGGCGCGCCATGCGTCCCACGCGGTGATGCGCGCGGCCATTATGACATAGCCATCCGCATTCGGGTGCAATCCGTCCGATGCCCGCAGGCTCGCCTCCCAATCGGGGTTGTCCGCGAGGTTGGAGTACAGATCCAAATACGGCACGCCGAGCTCCGCCGCCTGCTTCGCATAGGCCTGGCTATAGGTCTTGATCATCGGATTTTGGAAATCATAACTGATGCCCGGCAGTCGGTTGATTGGCATCATCTCGGCGATGACCGGTGTGGGGCCGACCCACAGTGCGGGCCCGACGCTCTTGGCGGCCATGATCATGCGCGAAATACGCTCCAGCGACTGATCTAGCGGGACACGCTGCCCGTCCAAATTAGCGCTTTTTTCGTGCGCGCTGTCGTTGATGCCGATGGCCCAGACCGTGGCACAATTCATTTCTGCCTTGAGCCGAGAGTTTACCTCGATGTCCCAGCGGTCCTCGACCAGTGCCGAGGTGTCAGCGCGAATGCCCAGGTTATAGACTGTAACGTCGTGGCCCTTGGCGGCTTCCGCCTGGCCAACCCGGTAGGTCCAACCGAGCAGTGTCTCGTCTCCAGTGCCGTGCGTGATACTGTCGCCAACGAATCCGATGCGAATTTGAGTCATGGTGGTCTTCTTCTCCCCGAAATAACAATCTTGCAGATAATCTAGGCGGCGACTACCGTGAGGCCACGGTGAGTTTGCCGACTGCGATACTCGCAGGGGCCTGAGTCGGATCGATCACCGGGAGGCCGAGTGCCTCTTCCAGCGGGATACGGTGCCGCGCCATGCCAGCGCAGCCCATGATGATTGTGTTCGCGCCATCCGTGTCGTGCAGCTGGCGGCAGATGTCCGCCATGCGCTCGAACGTGTCCGCCCCACCCTTTACGTCTGTAACGGGGAAGCCGAGCGGGCGGTCTCCGGTGCAACGGGGGTGCAGCAGACGCTCCTGCATGTGTCGCATATGGCGGCCGACAGAGTTCGCGAGGATCGCGATGACGCCAAATTGCCCGCCCCGGGTCAAAGCGGTGGCGATGGCGCATTCGGCGATGCCGAAGACGGTCCGATCGGTGACCTCACGGCACAGGTGCAATCCCGGATCACTATAACAGCCAATGACGAAAGCATCCGCTTCGTTTTCAGCTTTCATGTATTCGGCGAGGAAGGGCGCGACACGGATCGAATCCGCTTCGCTTTCGATCCCAAAGGGTCCCTCCGCAAGGGTGACGCAATCGAGCGCTGATCCACCCTCGTTGCGCAATGGTTCCAGCGCCTCCGACATGCCGTCGGTGACGGCGGTATTGGAATTCGGATTGATGATGCGGATGGTTTTGGTCATGGAAATGTTCTATGGCGGGTTTGTCCCCGTTCGCCATACCGTGGCGCTAAGCGAACCCGGAATGACGGCATGTTTAATATCCGAGCTATCCCCTACAACCGCGACAATCGTGGCGTCCATCCGCCGATCAACACTTCGCCCGGATGCTCCGGCGGGGCCAGATGCACCAAGCCGAGCTCGTCGAGCAGTGCCCAGGCGAGGCAAATGTTTGAGCAGAGGAATGGTTTGCCGGTACGCGCGAGCAGCGGCGCCACGGCGGGCAAGGTTGCCATGCCGGAGCCGGTGACGACAATGGCGTCGGCGTTTTCGGTCTCCAGCGCCTTTGACGCTTCGAGCATGCCTTCCGTCCGTAGCCCGTAAATTTTGACCGTATCGGACGTGTCTTCCGGCATGGTCGCGATAGAGACGACTTCGTAGCCCTTGGCCGTCCAATAGGCCGAACTCAACTCGGTCAGCCAGGCTGGATAGGGGCTGAACAGCGCCAAGCGTTTGGCGTCAAGCCGTTCCAGTGCCCGTTGGATGGCCTGTGCCGAAGAGATAATCGGATAGCCCACTTTCTCCGACATCGCCGCCAAACGTTCGTCTTGATTGACGTCTGTCATATAGGCGGTCGCGGTGAACGAAAACCCGAAGGCGTCGATCTGGGCTTTGCCATAGGCCTGCAAGCTGGCTTCCAAATTATCGATATATTCATAGAAACGGTCACGGGCGTTATCTGCCGTGCCGATCAATCGCGTTACCAACATGCCGACACCATCCGGCAGCAGCGCGGACATCTCCGCTTCGACGACGGGATTGGTCTGCGGTGGCGCAATACCTAGCAGGGCGTGGCGGGCATATTCGCGTTCAGGCATTTGTTTTCTTTCTATAACCGAGCAAGCCGCGGCGTCCAGCCGCCGATCAAAGTCTCCCAAGGGTTGGCGGGCGGGGCAAGACCCGCGATGCCAAGTTCGTCCAGCAACGCCCAGGCAAGACACAGGTTTGAGCACAGAACCGGCTTGCCGGTGCGCTGATACAGCGGCTCGATGGCGGGCAATACCGGCATGCCCGTCCCGGTCACCAGGATGACGTCAGCTTGTTCAGTCTCCAATGCCGCCGCTGCCGCTAGAAACCCGGTGGATGTCAGCCCGTAGATATTCACCGTATCGGTAGTGTCGTCGGGCATCGTGCTCCAGGAGACGATGTCATAGCCGACACTGTCCCAATAAACGCGGCTCGCCTCGGTCAGCCAATCGGGATAGGGACTGAAAAGAGCAATCCGGCGGGCACCCAATCGATCCAACGCGCTGCGGATTGCCATCGCAGAAGACAGGACCGGAATGCCGCGCCGTGCTGAGGCCGCGCCCAGAATGTCCGGCTCATCGCTGCCGTAAAGATACGCCGTCGCCGTACAAGCAAACCCCATTGCATCGGGTTGCGCCTTGCCATAGGCGGCGAGGCTCTGGTCGAAATTCTCTAGGAACTGACGAAACCGCGTCTTCGGGTCTTCCGCCGTCCCCGTCAGCCGCGTCGTGAGCAATCCAACGCCGTCCGGCATCAATGCGCCATACTCCGCCTCCACCACCGGGTTCGATTGCGGCGGCGCAATACCAATCAAAGCATGGTGGGCGTATTCGCGAGAGGGCATTATAACTCCTACTCCTTGTCTTCTGGGATAACGCTTACGTGTTTCTCAGAAACGATTCTAGATACGTCTCAATTTCTCTCCTGGATACTTAATTAACATTTTGCGCGGGCGCTGCAGTCTCAGATGAACATCGTAGGAAGTCCAATACATCAACATTTTGTCGAGTTCATGTTATGACTAATTCCGTTCTTTGACCCGTGGAAATGCAGCTAACCCCGCTTCTACATATTGAAATACCGCATCGCGCCAAAATCAGTGGTATTTTAAAATGCAGAAGCGGGGTTGTTTCCCGATTTTTATAACAGCCCATCTTCTCCTGCCCTTCATGCTAAGTTTGTCGAAGCAGAAGCGCGCCGGTCCCCTCCTCGTCCTTCGACGGGTTAAGGACCAGGTTTTGGTGTGTAGCGAGAGTTACCCCGCCGCCAACGCATGGGCCTGCTCCAGCGTCACCGTGCCTTGGCTCAGCACCACCGCGACCGCCATTGGGTCTTTGTCGTTCGGGATGCCGAGCGGGTCTTGTGGGCGCAGGCGGTGGTCGATGACCATACGAGCCAGGATCAGGCGGCGCGCGTCTTCGCCCATCGCACCCAAATGCGCGCCCTCGCGGGTGAGGAGCGTTGCAGTCGTCACATGACAGAGTGCGTCGGAGGCCGCGCTTCGATAGCCTCAACCTGTCGATCCAGGCGGCCATTGGCGGCGTCGGTGTTGGCATCGTAATTCGGGCGTTGGTGGAGGAGCTCGCAAGTGGGCGATTGATCCAAACCTTTGGGCCCTCTCGCCTCTCTAGCCAATCCTTCTACCTCACATATTCATCCCATCGCGCGCGGGATAAACGCTTGGTGGCTTTCGCTGAATGGATAAATGCATGACCGCTGATGGTGACATGACCAGCATGAAAGCAGACGAGGTCGCAGCTCTGCGGGATAGAAAGA
>CAJWTF010000074.1 GCA_913046825.1 uncultured Rickettsiales bacterium
GGTCGTGTTCCTGCCCTACGATTCCGTGCTGGTGATCGATTGCAAGGCGTCGAAGTTCCTTTTCGAACTAGCCGCTGCCGACAGCGACAAAGAGGCAGAGGCCGTCGCAGAGAAATTACGCCGCACCATGCGCGACCATTTACGCTCGCTAGCGGGACGAGAGTATCGCAATGCGATCCTGGCCAATTACCGCCGCGCTGGAAAGTCGAGCGAAATCCGGCGGGTCTTGAATGTGATGTACCTGCCGAACGAAGGGGCGGTAGAGAAAGTCACGGACATAGATCCGGGCTTCACTTCAGAGGCAGCCAAACGCGGCATTACGGTCGTCGGACCGACGGGCCTGCTCGCCATCATCGCTTTTGCGCGGGTCGAAATCGACCTCGGCCAACAGGCGGAGAACCAAGAGAAGATCATCGAGGCCACACGGGTCTTGTTGGAACGGACGGCGACCATGATCCAACATGCCGCGAGTGTTGGCCGGGGCCTGAAGACAGCCTCGACAAATTACGGAAAATGGTTGAGCTCGATCAATCGCAGTCTGCTTCCAGCGACCCGAAATCTGGAGAAACTGGGTGTGCGTACCGACGGCAAAAAACTGCCGAACCAATTACCGGGATTCCAGGTGATCGAAAACGAAGCGGATGCGCTGATTGATGGCGAAGCCGCGGAAATCGCCGCGCCTGAACAGCTCTCACTGTCTGATAGTAGCGACTAATTTCGTCGCCGTTCCCCGGCCGGAGAGCCCGGGCCTAATTTGGCAACGTGCAGCCGAGCGGACTGGATCATGGACAAAACTGTAGCGTTTCCGGGAATCGGCGCGATTGATGTCCGGATAGTGTCTTACCGGAATTTCGAGCAGACGTGATATTGCAGGACGGCTTCCCCTTCGGGGGGCACTTCGATATGCCATTTCGCGCGGCGGCCGGTATCACACTCATGTAGCAGGGATTTGGACAGGATGCGCCATTCTCCGACCATGGTTTCCTGGACCTCGACCGTGATCTTTTCTCCCTTGGAATTGTTTAGGCGAAACTCATATGCCGCCTCAGCCGTACCCTTGGGCAAACCCTGCATCCGGTAATCCGTCCGTTTCCGGCGGGCGACGACGTCTACCGCACGACCCATAGTCAGCCGCACCGACTCCCCTTTCAGTGTGTGACGGAGGCGGTCCTCACCCGACAACAAACCTTCACCGTAAAGTTGGGCAATGCCCGTCGGCAACGGCACGCCGAGCCCATTCACTTGAGTGTTGCCAAAAGACAATTGGATAACCAGATTCTGTTTTCGAACACCACCATCGTGCCGCACATACAAGTTTGCTTGAGCGTCCAAATGATAGGTTTTCTTGACCGCGACGCGACCGGCCTCGAACAAGATCGCCTTTTCCTAAGCCCCTGCGACAAGATCGAGGTGACGCGACAAGGCATAGACATGCAACTCCGAGACGGAAACCGGAGCGTCCGCTGACACTAATCCTTCGGAGGCCATCATGCGCGAGATCGCCATCGCCTTTCGCCTTGGCATTGGCCGACCGGAGACCCGGTTAACACTGCCCGAGATAAGACCTATTTTCGGATTTTGAAAATTTCGGCCGTTGGGAGTTCGCAATGTCGCCCAGCCTTGTATACGCGCCCACCTTTCACTCGGGTCGAGGTGAAGGGCATAGTCCGCCGACCAACCCGGTCCTGCGGTCAAATAAGAGAGCCGATAAGTCTGCGGGCCTGTCCAAAGGGCCTCAACATCCAGTTCAAGTGACGGGCGCAACAACGCTTCGCTGGGTAATCCCGGAAGTGCAATTCGACCCGGAATCGTTCGCTCAATGCGCCCTTTCAGTTGGACCAAAGGTCTGGGATCTCCGCGCAATAATTTAGCGGGTCGCACAACCTCGGCTCCAGTCACTAGATTAGTCGTTATCACTGAAACGGTCCCGCCAACAAAATTCGCTAGGAGTGAGGCAGTCGCTTCCCTAAAACGTTGTCCCTATAGAGCGACGCCACCTTTCTTAGGAAAGTCCGCGACAATCATGTCCGGCTGAATGCCTGCTGGCAAATCATTGATAAGCAACCGAATCGGCCGTTTGCGGACCCCGACGGACCGGCTTTCTTCGATGAACGAGAAGCCGCCCTAACAGACCGCAATTGAAACATCTGACGCCGCGGTTTGCGCAAACGCCGTCGCTGCCCCAAAAAGACTCGTCGCGATCGTAATACAAAAGCGCCGCATGTTTCTTCCTACCCTAGGGACCGACGTGAACGGAGCGCCGTCTCCAAGGTACCGTCGTCAAGATAGTCGAGCTCGCCCCCGACAGGGACGCCGTGCGCGAGGCGGGTGACATCGACTTCGGTATGACCCAGACGGTCGGCGATATAATGCGCTGTGGTTTGTCCGTCGACGGTCAGGTTCATGGCGAGGATCACTTCTTGCACATCGCCCGTCTCCGCGCGCGCCACCAAACTGGCTATATTCAAATCTTCAGGACCGACGCCATCAAGTGCGGACAAACGCCCGCCCAAAACATGATAGCGCCCCTTGAAGGAGCGCGTCCTTTCCAGCGCCCACAGGTCAGCGACGTCCTCAATAACGCATATCGTACCGCCATCGCGTTTCTCATCCATGCAAATCCCGCAAGGCTCGACTGTATCGAGATTGCCGCAGCTGCCGCAGACGAATATCGCCTCAGCCGCGTCACCCAACGCTTGCGCCAACGGCTGCATCAGGCTTTCGCGCCGTTTGATCAAGTGGAGCACCGCGCGCCGGGCTGAGCGAGGGCCGAGTCCGGGCAGGCGGGCGAGCAGTTGGATCAGGCGGTCGATTTCCGTCATCGGTGGCTCAGAACGGGAACTTCATGCCCGGCGGCAAGGACATGCCGCCCATCAGCTTTTGCGTCTCTTCCTGAACCCGATCCTCGATCTTGCCTTTAGCGTCGTTATGCGCCGCCACGATAAGATCTTC
Source organism: uncultured Rickettsiales bacterium (assembly GCA_913046825.1). Next base: position 2,953 of record CAJWTF010000074.1, read on the forward strand.
GAGAATTTCGGCTTCGTCCGGATTGGCCAATGTCGGATCAATATGAAGACGGCGCATCTCGCCCTTGCCGTTTAAGGTCACCTTGACCAGCCCGGCGCCCGCGACGCCCTCTATTTCGATGGAGACGAGCGAATCTTGCATCTCGGCCATCTTGTCTTGCATTTCTTGCGCCTGCTTCATCAGCTGGCCGAGATTCTTCATGCCTTAATCCTCGTCCTCATCCATGTCATCGTCGATAGCTTCCAATACTGCCTCGGAAGGGTCCATCGGATCGAGTGTCGTGACCTTAGTCACGGTCGATCCAGGAAACGCGGTTTTCACGGCCCGAACCAAATCATCCGATTCGGCCTCGTCCAGCAACCGTTGGTCCTCGGCGCGAATCTGATCGCCGAGCGTGTCTTGGCCGTCCTCGCTCGAGACCGTCACGACCCAACGAGCGCCCGTCCAGTCGTTCAGGAAGGCGGTCACCCGGTTGACGAGATCACGCGGCGCATCTGCTTTAATCCGGATCTCGATCCGCCCGCGCTCGAAATTCACCAGATGCACGCTATTCTGCAGATGCGAATAGAGGATCATCTCGCGCTGATCGCGAAACAAATCGACGACTTCCTTAAAACTCGTCGGCTGCGGAAGCATAATTTCGGGCTCGACGGGCGCTGGCTCCGGCGCGCTCGAGAGGGCGGGGGAATGCGCAGCGGAAGCGCTCGGCGCGCCACTGGAGGGCGGCGGGCCCTCTGGCATTGCCGGTGCTGGGGACGAAACCGCGGAGGGAGCTGAAGAAGTGGAGGGTGACGGTGGGGCGGCAGCACTTGGAGCAGGCAACGCCGCGGCGTCGCTAGTCAATTGGCGCACCAAAGCAGCGGGCGACGGTAGATCGGCGGCATGAGCCAACCGCACCAACGCCATTTGCGCCGCTTGCAAGGCGTTCGGCGCGGTTTGCACTTCGCCGACACCTTTCAGTGTTAATTGCCAGGCACGCGTCAGCGACGGCATGGAGAGTTTCTCCGCCATCTCCTTGCCGCGCGTGCGCTCGGTCTCTGGCGTGTAAGGTGCGTCCGCCACAGTGGGCGCGGTCTTAATCCGGGTCAGCCAATAGACGACGTCGAGAATATCTTGCAACACGACCAATGGATCGGCGCCGTCGCGATACATGGCGTCGAACCGGTCGAGCGCCCCCGCGATATCGCCCGCCATCACTTGATCGAACAGATCGTAGACCGCGGCGCGGTCGGCCAAGCCCAACATATCGCGCACCGCTTCCGCGCTGAGCGTATCCATTCCGGGCACCAAAGCCTGGTCGAGCAGGGACAATCCGTCCCGCACCGACCCATCGGCTGCCCTGGCGATCAGATGCAGAGCGTCGTCATCGGCGGCGACGCCTTCCTCGCCCGCTACCCATTTGAAATGCGCGGCGAGACGTTCCAGCTCGACCCGGCGTAAATCGAAACGCTGGCAGCGCGACAAGACGGTTACCGGCACCTTGCGGATTTCCGTCGTCGCAAAAATAAATTTCACGCTTTCCGGCGGTTCTTCCAGCGTCTTCAGTAACGCGTTGAACGCATTTCGGGAGAGCATATGAACTTCATCTATAATGTAGACTTTGTAGCGCGCGGAGATCGGTCGATAGCGCACCCCTTCAATTAACTCGCGTATATCATCGACACCGGTGCGGCTGGCGGCGTCCATTTCGACCACATCGACATGGCGGTCGTCGCGGATCGAAACGCAATTATCGCACACTCCACATGGCTCAATGGTGGGACCGCCGGTACCGTCCGGCCCAATACAATTAAGCGCGCGCGCGATAATCCGCGCCGTCGTCGTTTTGCCAACACCCCGTACCCCGGTCAGCATAAAAGCATGGGCGACGCGCCCCGCTTCGATGGCGTTGGACAGTGTGCGCACTAAGGCATCTTGGCCAATCAGTTCACCGAAATTCGACGGACGGTATTTCCGGGCAAGTACGCGGTATTCAGTGCTGTCGGACGTCTCTGCCATATGCGCTCGCCGGTGACCGACGGCCTTGCAGTGGAGATTAGTGGAAGACTGGAAAACGACCCGGGCTAAAAACTCGTTACGGCTGCTTCCTTCCGGATCTGACCGGGTTGGCGAGACACCCGTCCATTCGCCAGTCCTCCTACCTAAATATATCAACATCCGCCGGGCTCTGTGCAAGCACCACGTGCCCAGCATTGAAAATAAATCGACTCCATGGGAGATTGTGACCACCATGAGAGCACCAAATTTCTATGTTTCCGCCGAAGTCGAACGCCTGAGCGAGAACCGCCGGGACCAAAATTGGATCGATGAACGCCTGCAATCGCCCCGCAGCACCTTGCTGCCGATCTGGCACAGCAAAAGCTTAATGTCCGCCGGTGACGCCTTGGCGCCCGCCTTCGTACCGATCACCGGCGCGGCGCTGGCACATTGCGGTGAGCCGGTCTTTTTGGGTCTGCGGAATGGCGAAGCCTATTTCGCGGCGGATATTTCACACCACGAGTCGCCGCCCTTTGCGGAATTCGGGACCTATCGCGATTTGCGGGAAGTCGGCCCGCTCCTTCCGCGCGAAGGCGCCGCCGTTCTCGCTTACGCCCGCGCCATGACGACCTGGCAGAGCCGCCACCGGTTTTGTGGGCAGTGCGGCAGCCCAACCAAGAGCCGTGAGGCCGGGCATGTGCTCGCGTGCGAGAATAAGGAATGCGGTTTCCTCTGTTTCCCCCGCACAGATCCCGCCGTCATCATGCTGGTCCACGATGGAGCCGACCGCTGCATCCTAGGCCGGCAAGCGGTCTGGCCAACCGGACAACATTCGGTGCTCGCCGGATTCGTCGAGCCCGGCGAAAGCCTGGAAAACGCGGTCATCCGTGAGGTCTTCGAGGAAGCCGGGGTCCCAATTACCGATGTGGAATACCATTCCTCGCAGCCGTGGCCCTTTCCGTCCTCAATCATGCTTGGATTTTACGGTCGGGCGTTGGACGTGAAACTGGAGGTGGATACTTTCGAGCTGGAGACCGCGCGCTGGTTCAGCCGTGACGAGATCAAGAATTGCCCGAACGACGATTCCTTCCGGCTGCCGCGACCGGATTCGATCTCCCGCCGCTTGATCGAGGATTGGATCGCCGAGGGTTAGGTTTCCCAGCGTCGGGGATGGGCCGGATAAACACCTAAGATCCGGACCTCACGGCTGAAGAAGCCGAGCTCTTCCATAGCGAGGCGCACGGGCGTGTCGTCCGGGTGCCCATCGATATCCGCATAGAATACCGTAGCCGAGAATGCGCCGCCGACCATGTAGGATTCGAGCTTAGTCATGTTCACGCCATTCGTCGCAAAACCGCCGAGCCCCTTATAAAGTGCCGCCGGGACGTTGCGGACACGGAAAATAAACGTGGTGACCGCCGGGCCATCTTCCAACTCGATGTCGATAGGCTCCTTCGCCATGATCAAGAAGCGTGTCGTGTTGTGCGCATCGTCCTCGACGTCGTTGCGCAGCGATTCGAGGCCATAAATCTCCGCCGCCAATTCCGAGGCAATGGCACCCCGGGTCATATCGCCCAGTTCCGCCACTTCCTTGGCCGAACCAGCGGTGTCCGCGTGTACAACCGGTTTCAAACCCAATTCGCGGAACATCTTCCGGCATTGCGACAAGGCGTGTACGTGGCTATGAACCGTCTCCAAAGTCTCCAACGTGGCGCCCTTGACGGCCAACAGCCGGTGGTTCACCCGTTGGAAATGCTCACCAATGATGTTGAGATCAGAATTCGGCAACAGATGATGGATATCCGCGACCCGGCCGGCGACGGTATTTTCGATCGGCACCATCGCCAGTTCGGCTGCACCCTCCTCTACCGCCTGGAACATATCCTCGAAGCTGGCGCATGGCAGCGTTCCCATATATGGATGGACGGCACGGCACGCCATGTCCGAATACGCGCCGGGAAGGCCTTGAAAGGCTATTTTTCCGCTCATGTTGTTGTTTCCATCACTTCGGGGCTTTCCGTCACTGAGAGGTAAGAACGGCGCGGGCCCGCGCCAAGTCGGCGGGAGTATCGACACCGAGCGGAACAGTGTCAACGAGGGCGAGATCGATCCGCATGCCAACCTCTAACCCGCGCAATTGTTCCAGTTTCTCGCGTTGCTCCAGAATACCGGGCGGCAGGGAAACAAATCGCTCCAACGCTGCGCGGCGAAAGGCATAGAGCCCAATGTGATGATACAGCGGACCCTCGCCCGACGGAGCGGTCGCCCGGGTGAAATACAATGCGCGCCCCGACCGTGCTGGCGGATCGATGGCGACGACCGCCTTCACCACATTCGGATCCGTGCGTTCGGCCTCGATCGAGATCTCAGCTCCGATAGTCGCGATATCCACAGCGCTGTCCGACAATGGCGCCAAAGCGGCACGGATCGAATCCGGCTCGATGGTCGGCAGATCGCCCTGCACGTTCAGCACCGCATCGTGCCGTCCCTCCGGGTCGATCTTCCGCAACGCTTCATATATGCGGTCAGAGCCCGATGGATGATCGGGGTCCGTCAGGACGGCCTCACCTCCCGCCGCCTCGATGGTCTCGGCAATGACGGGTTCGGCGGCGGCGATGACGACGCGCCCGAGATCAGCTTCCATGGCGCGGCGCCAGACCTGGACGATCATCGGCGCGCCCGCGATCTCGGCCATGACTTTGTCCGGAAAACGGCTCGAGCCCAACCGGGCGGGAATTAAAATGACGGGATTTGAAGGCATTACTCTCAATACGGGCTTTTCATCAAGGGGCTCGATGCGGCATTATGCCGCTAGGTGGTCTGCTGGCCTAAACTTGGATTCGATAATGGTTCGTATAGGTTGGGCCGCAGCTTATATCGCGCCGAAGGACTGGTGAACTGATTTTCGCGTAATTTCGCGAAGATTTTGTTTTTGTCGTCAGTCTAGGCGCCACACGGAGCGTTGAGGGATTTGGTCTATGGGTAATGATCCGCTTTTTTTGAATAAAATCGCCGCCGCGGTTTTAAGCGCGGGGTTGCTCGCCATGATGACGGGCTTCGCGGCGCACATGCTTTACCATCCGCAAGAGCTGGAGAAGCCAGCCTACATGATCTCTAGCGATGTGCCGGTCGCCGCCGTGGCGACCGCCGCCGTACCCGCGGGTCCGGAGCCGATCATGGCGATGCTAGCGTCGGCGAGCGCAGATGCTGGTAAGAAGGTCTCCAAGAAATGTGCCGCTTGCCACAGCTTCACCAAGGGCGGCCCGAACAAAGTCGGCCCAAACCTTTGGAATATTGTGGGTGGCAAACCCGCATCAGTGGCGGGATACAAGTACTCCGGCGCAATGAAAGACATGGCGGCGAATTGGGAGTTTGAAGAACTCAACAAGTTCCTATTCAAGCCAAAGGCGTATCTGAAAGGCACAAAGATGTCTTTCGCCGGCCTAAAAAAATCGAGCGACCGGGCAGCGATTATCGCATACCTGACGGCTCTGTCGGATAGTCCAAAACCGTTCCAATAAGCCGCCTTAGCGGTTTATCGAGAAGGACGGCTTGGCCGTCCTTTTTCGTTTGAGGGGTTCAAATGCCTGAGACATGCCTACACGAATTTATCGATCTGGCGAACCGTCTATCCGACGCAGCGAGAGAGATCGCCGGAAATTATTTCCGGCGCAGCTTCACCGTTGAGACAAAATCCGACGAGAGCCCGGTCACCATCGCCGACCGTGAGATCGAGGCCGGGCAACGGCGTATGATCGAGGGGACTTACCCCGAGCACGGCATCAGCGGCGAGGAATACGGCGACATTCGCATGCACGCGGATTACGTCTGGGTCCTCGACCCCATCGACGGCACGAAAGCATTTCTCAACGGCATCCCGGTTTTCACAAATCTGATCGGCCTCACGTTTCAAGGAAACCCCGTCCTCGGCATGATCGATCAGCCGGTCCTGGGCGAGCGCTGGATCGGAGCCTCGGGCCACGGCGCGCAATTGAACGGCACCGAAGTACACTCCAGTGATGTGACGGCGCTTGACGAGATCACCGTTCATGCGACGACACCGGAAATGTTCAACACGGACGACTTGGCCAAACGGTTTGGACAATTGGCGGCACGGGCCAAGTATCGGCGCTACGGCATTGATTGCTACGCCTACGGACTGCTGGCATCCGGCTACGTACACCTAGTCGCGGAAGCGGAGATGAAAGTGCAAGACTACATGCCCGTCATCGAGGTCGTGCGGCAGGCCGGTGGCGTAATCAGCGATTGGTCCGGCCAGCCCCTCAGTTTCGACTCCGACGGCACGGTGCTCGCCTCGGCGAACGAGGACCTTCACGCCCAGGCCTTATTAGCGCTGGTTAAGTAGCACCGCCCCGTTCTTTAAGCAGCACACACGAATATGCCACCGCGTGGTCCGGTGTTATAACGGTCGGCGAAATTCGCGGCCAAAGGACGTGGGTTTCGACAATTCATCCACATCCGCAGCAAACAACGCCGCTGCGCTGGGTTGGGGTCGCTTTCGAAGGCAGAACGTGCATGCAGCAACGTGTAGTTATTGATGAACTGAATGTCGCCTACTTCGAGCTCAAAATCGCATCGAAGCTCCGGTGCTTCCGCGACTTCTAGAAGCAGATCGATGGCTTCCCGTTCCACGTTGGTTAAAGGCTGGCCGATCTTATCATGAGCGGAGCGCATGATCTTGTCGTTATAGCAACAGCTCAACAGGCCTTCGTGATAACTGAAGACCGGAATGCGGTTGTGGGTGACCTCATCAAAGCTTCCGGTCGGTCCTTCACCCCGCAGATCGTGATGGAAACCGCGATAATACACTTCAAGCAGATCGGGGCGACGGGACAAGATCTCGTTATAGACTGCGGCGGAACTTGTCAGCGAACTCACGCCCCCCGTGCCCGCGGTGCGCAGGCAAAGCAGAGCGGTCATATCTGATGTGTCGACATGGGGATTCAGCTTGTCTTTCGACATATACCCCCGGTCGTTGACGGCGTTGTCATAGCTCGCACCCTTGTCCGTCACCTCAGCGATCAGGTTGCCGATGGCGTTCTGTGAGATCACCTGGCCCATATAGGCCCCGATGCCCCAATAAATCATCTCGAGATCGGCGCGCTCATAGCGTTCTACCGGCAGTCCGCGGAATATCGCGAATCCACGGCCATTTTGAACTTCATCCAGGATTCGCTCAATTTTCGCCCCAAACGTCGGCAGCGGGAAACTCTCACGCGTGAACCCAATCGACTCCACACCGGAGCGCCGAGCCGTCGCCAGACCGTCCTCAAGTTCGGAAATATCTGCCCCCGACAGTTCATGGATCCAACTAAGATCGCGTGCGAACTGGTCGCCTTGCCAAAGAGTGGGACCTGCTGCGGGCTCCCGTAGTAAATCGCTCATTCTTCCCCCGTCCCGCCGTCGTCATAGAGCAATTCCACGATCCTGGGATCGATAGTTTGCTCGGACATATCAGCGGCTTGATGTCGTTCCGAGCCAAGGAATTGGTCCTCCCTCTCCGCATGCACGGAGACGTCGAATTCTTCCGCAGGCGCTTTTTCTGACGCCTCTTCTATAGCCCGCTCATAGCTCGGGGCGACGATGGATTTCATCGTGCTGCGCATTTCTCCATCCGCCGCCGCGTAGACGTAATGTGCGATCCGAGTCGTTGCAGATGACGCCATTTCTTCATCGTGCCCTTCAGGCTGCGAGCCTAGGCAGGCTTGCCCCCGCCGTCAAAACAACGTGAGCAGCGTATGACCTCTTGAGCCGAGCGGTCTCCTACCCGATGTTAATGCCAACAGACTAGCAATCCGCAGCCTCGGAAGCGAATGTATGAATATGCAGTTCTTGAAAACCACTCTTACCCTCTTCGGTCTCTTGGCCGCAACACAAAATTCGATCGCCGCGGAGACATATCGCGGGCACGGCTTGGCCATGCATGGCGATTTGAAATACGCGCCAGGGTTCTCCCATTTCGACTACGTGAATCCGAGCGCACCAAAGGGCGGCGAGACCACGCGCGGCGCCATCGGCGGGTATGACACGTTCAATCCGTTTGTCATAAAGGGACGGGCAGCGGCAGGCAGTTTCTCAATTTATGACAGCTTGATGGAAAGCTCGGCGGACGAGCCGTTCTCGCAATATGGGCTTATCGCCGAAAGTGTCGAAACCTCGGCCAACCGCTCTTGGGTGGCGTTCACGCTGCGCCCAGAGGCGAAGTGGCATGACGGCAAACCAATCACCGTCGAGGACGTAATCTGGACCTTCAATACCCTGGTCGAGAAGGGCCGGCCCTTTTACCGGTTCTATTACGGCAGCGTTGGCAAGGTGGAGAAAACCGGCGAGCGCACGGTCAAGTTTACCTTCAAGAAGGGCGAGAACCGCGAACTGCCCCTTATCTTGGGCCAGCTAGTGGTCCTGCCCAAGCATTACTGGTCCGGACGCGATTTCGAGGCCACCACCTTGGAGCCACCGCTCGGCAGCGGCGCTTATCGCATCGCATCATTCGAGCCGAACCGCAATGTGGTGCTGGAACGGGTCAAGGATTATTGGGCACAAAACCTTGGGGTCAAAAAGGGCACCGGCAATTATAATAAAATGCGCTTCGAATATTACCGGGACACCACAGTCGCCTTGGAAGCCTTCAAGGCTGGGAATATCGACGTGCGGTCGGAGAATTCTGCCAAAAACTGGGCCACCGCCTATGACACGCCAGCCGTCCGCAACGGATTGATAGTCAAACAGAATTTCGACCATAGCCGGACCGCCGGCATGCAAGGCTTCGTCTTTAACTTTCGGAAACCACTGTTCCAGGACCCTAGGGTTCGCCGAGCCATCGCCAATGGGCTTGATTTCGAGTGGTCCAACAAGGCGCTCTTTCACGGGATGTATAAGCGGACCCGTAGTTTTTTCGATAATTCCGAACTTGCGGCGACCGGGCTGCCCGAAGGCGAAGAGAAAGCCATCCTGGAACGATTGAAAGACAAACTGCCGCCGGAAGTGCTGACGACCAGTTACTCGCCGCCCAAGACCGACGGTAGCGGCAATATGCGCGGCAATTTACGCAAGGCGTCGAAGTTGCTGCAGGAAGCCGGCTGGAAAATAGACAAGAAAACCCGGAAACTGGTACATGCAAAAACTGGGCAACCATTCACATTCGAAATTCTGTTGGTCAGCCCGTTGTTCGAACGCATCGTTCTCCCGTTCAACAAAAACCTGGCGCGGCTCGGCATCGACGTCACCGTGCGGACCGTTGATACGGCGCAATACCGGCAGCGGTTGACCGAGTTCGATTACGATGTCGTGGTCGGCAGCTGGGGGCAGTCACTCTCACCCGGCAACGAGCAACGAGATTACTGGACCGTTGAGGCCGCCACTCGGCCACGCAGCCGCAATCTCTCCGGCATCGAGAACCCGGCCATCGACGAGCTGGTCGAACTGCTCATATCGGCCCCAACGCGAAAAAGCCTGGTTGCCCGCACTCGCGCCCTCGACCGGGCCCTGCAGTGGAGTCATATCGTCGTGCCCCATTGGCACATTGCGTATGATCGCATCGCGCGCTGGGATAAGTTCGGCATTCCGGAGCAGATACCGGTGCAGGGAGTCGTCACCAGTGCCTGGTGGATCGACCCCAAAAAAGAAGCTGCACTGGCTCTGCGCAAAAACTCCTCGAAGTAACCTTACTAGGTCCACTCCGCATCATGCTCACTTATATTCTTCGCCGATTGTTGCTCGTCATCCCGACATTGCTCGGCATCATGGTGGTGAACTTCGCCGTGGTACAGATCGCGCCCGGCGGGCCAGTCGAACGACTGATCGCAGAGATACAGGGTGAGGGCGTGGAAGCCGCGGGACGCATTTCCGGAAATGTCGGCTCGGAAGTTTCCAACAGTGGCCGGCGCAGCGCGGCTGCCACCTCCGCCGAAGACGCCAACAGCAAGTATCGCGGCGCCCAAGGATTGGACCCTCAATTCATCGCAAAGCTGGAAAAGCAATTCGGCTTCGATAAGCCGGCTCACGAGCGTTTCCTGCTAATGCTCGGCAATTATGTGCGGTTCGATTTTGGCAGCAGCTTCTTTCGCAGCGAGCCGGTGATCGATCTCATTCTCGATAAAATGCCAGTCTCTATTTCACTTGGCATTTGGAGCACGTTGCTGATCTATCTAATTTCGATACCACTGGGCGTTTGGAAGGCGGTGCGCGACGGCTCGCGCTTCGATATCTGGACCAGCGGTGTGGTGATCGTCGGCAATGCCATCCCTGGCTTCTTGTTCGCCATTCTATTAATTGTCATCTTTGCGGGCGGGCGCTATCTAGATTGGTTCCCCTTGCGCGGGCTCACATCGGAGAACTGGGCTGGCCTTTCCTGGCCAATGCAGATCATCGATTACTTCTGGCACATGGCGCTTCCGATCTTGGCGATGGTGGTCGGCGGCTTCGCCGGATTGACGATGCTGACGAAGAACTCGTTCCTCGACCAGATCAACATGCAATACGTCACCACCGCACGTGCCAAGGGGTTGTCGGAACGACGCGTGCTTTACGGCCATGTCTTCCGCAATGGCATGCTCATCGTGATCGCCGGATTCCCCGCCGCTTTCATTGGCATGCTGTTCACTGGATCGCTGCTGATCGAGGTGATCTTCTCACTCGATGGGCTCGGTCTCTTGGGCTTCGAGGCGGTGATTGACCGCGACTACCCAATTATGTTCGGCACACTTTATATGTTCACCTTGTTGGGCCTGATCCTTCATATCATTAGCGACGTGACCTATACGCTGATCGACCCGCGCATCGATTTCGAAAGTCGTGAGGCCTGATCGTGTCGGCGCCGCACCATAGTTTCGCCGGCTTAAAGATCACGCCGCTCAATCAGCGACGGATTGAGAATTTCAAAGCCAACAAACGCGGCTATTGGTCGTTTTGGATATTCTTGACGGTCTTCACCCTAACGCTTTTCGCAGAGTTGATCGCCAACGACAAACCGCTGGTGATTTATTTTGACGGCAGCTTCTACAGCCCGATCACGAATGTGTATCCCGAAACCGCGTTCGGCGGCGATTTTGAGACGGAGGCGGATTATGGTGATCCGTATCTGGTTGAGCTCATCGAGAAACAAGGGTGGATAATCCACGCGCCCATCCCCTACAGCTTCGACACCCACGTCACTAATTTGCCGGGCCCGGCCCCCTTCGAGCCGACCAGGCAGAACTGGCTCGGCACCGATGACCAAGCCCGCGACGTGTTGGCACGGATGATTTACGGGTTCCGTATTTCGGTGCTGTTCGGTCTGGTGCTGACGGTGCTCAGTTCGATCGTCGGCGTCGCGGTCGGTGCGGCCCAAGGATACTTCGGCGGGCTGACGGATTTGGTAGGACAACGCTTGATTGAGATTTGGAACGGTATGCCGGTGTTATTCATGCTGATCATTCTGGCGAGCGTGGTGCAGCCGAATTTTTGGTGGCTGTTAGGGCTCATGCTGCTGTTCAGCTGGACGTCCTTGGTCAGCGTCGTGCGCGCCGAATTCCTGCGCGCCCGGAACTTCGAATACGTAAAAGCAGCGCGCGCGCTCGGCGTCACCAACAGCAGCATCATGTATCGCCATGTCTTGCCGAACGCCATGGTCGCGACGCTCACCTTTCTGCCATTCATTACTTCGGGTTCGGTGGTGACGCTGACATCCCTCGACTTTCTCGGCTTTGGCCTGCCTCCGGGCTCCCCCTCTCTTGGCGAATTGCTGAAACAGGGGAAGGATAATCTGCAAGCGCCCTGGCTTGGGGTGACAGCCTTTTTTGTTATTGCGTTCATGCTGTCGCTTCTGGTTTTCATCGGAGAGGCGGTGCGCGACGCGTTCGATCCGCGTAAGGTGCAACGATGAGCGATCAACCTCTTCTTTCGATCCGCGACCTCTCGGTCGATTTCGACGTGCCGGGCGGACCAGTCCACGCGGTGCGGCAGTTCACACTCGACATTCGACGGGGCGAGACAGTGGCGTTGGTCGGTGAGTCCGGGTCAGGTAAATCGGTGACCGCGCTTTCGGTGATGCAATTGCTGCCCTATCCCATCGCCAGCCACCCGAGCGGATCCATCCGGTTTCGCGGTGAGGAGATGATTGGCGCGCCGCGCGGCGCATTGCAGCGCATTCGCGGCGATCGGATTGGCATGATCTTCCAAGAGCCAATCACCTCGCTCAACCCGGTCCACACCATCGAAAAGCAAATTCGTGAGGTCTTGGTTCTGCACAAGGGCCTGTCGAAGGACGGCGCCCGGCGGCGGGTCCTGGAATTGCTCGACCTGGTCGGCGTCCGCGATGCGGCACAGCGTCTGACCGCCTATCCGCACGAGTTGTCAGGCGGGCAACGCCAGCGCGTGATGATTGCAATGGCCTTGGCGAACGAGCCCGACTTACTGATCGCGGATGAACCGACCACGGCGCTGGACGTCACCATCCAAGCGCAAATTCTGAAACTGCTGGCCGATCTGCAAGCGAAACTCGGCATGGCCATGCTGTTCATTACCCATGACCTCGGGATCGTCGGGAAAGTTGCCGATCGGGTTTGCGTGATGAAAGATGGCGAGATTGTCGAGAGTGGCGAAGCGCGGATCGTATTCTCCGCACCGTCGCACGAGTATACCAAGCGCCTGCTAGAGGCCGAACCGACAGGCACGAAGGAGCCACCACAAGACGGTCGACCGACAGTCCTCTCGGGTGAGGATGTCCGCGTTTGGTTCCCGATCAAGAAAGGCCTAATGCGCCGCACGGTCGATCATATTAAGGCGGTCGATGGCATCTCCGTGACCATACACCAGGGCGAGACCATCGGTGTCGTTGGTGAATCGGGATCCGGCAAAACGACGCTTGGCATGGCGTTGCTGAGATTACAACGCAGCCAGGGCGACATCTTCTTCGAAGGACGCAATATTCAGGACCTTAACACCCGTGAGATGCGGCCACTACGCCGCGAAATGCAGGTCGTATTCCAGGACCCCTTCGGCAGCCTCAGTCCCCGCATGTCGGTCGGACAAATCGTCGCCGAAGGGCTCAAGGTACATGAGCCAGGTAGCAGCGAGGCGGACCGCGAGCGCCAAGTAATCGAAGCGCTTATGGAGGTCGATCTCGACCCCGATAGCCGGCATCGATATCCGCACGAATTTTCCGGTGGTCAGCGCCAACGAGTCGCGATCGCCCGGGCCATTGTCTTAAAACCAAAATTCATCGTCCTCGACGAGCCAACATCGGCATTGGACCGATCCGTCCAAGCGCAAATCGTCAACCTATTGCGCCGCCTGCAACGCGAACACGACCTGGCCTATCTATTCATCAGCCACGACCTTCGGGTGGTGCGCGCGCTGTCCGACTATGTTGTCGTGTTGAGGTCCGGCAAAGTGATGGAGCAGGGGCTCTCGACTGAGCTGTTCGAAAATCCGCAACATCCATACACAAAGGCACTGATGGCGGCGGCGTTTGACCTCGAGACCTCAGAAGAAGCCATCGACGCGGGCGTCATCCGCGAGTGACCAGAAGGTTTAGAAACCATGACCTTGATTTTTTATTCTGCTAACGACCGTTGGGACGACTGGGCCGATCATTTGCGCCGCGAAGTGCCAGAGATACCCTTGTGCCATTGGAACGACGACGGCGACGACACAGCCGTGCGGTTCGCACTTGTTTGGAATCCGCCACCCGGCGAGTTGAGACGGCGGTTTCCAAATTTGGAGTATATTTTTTCACTCGGCGCGGGTGTCGATGCGTTGCTCGACGACCCGGATTTACCGGAAGGCGTGCCGGTCGTACGCATGGTCGAGGAAGCACTTGTAATAGGCATGACGGAATATGTAGCCCTGCATGTCCTACGCCTTCACCGCCAGCAGCGGGAATTGGAAGCACAGCAGCGCGCCGGGGAATGGCGCCAAATCGCCACCCCGCTGGCGCCCGATCGCCGGGTCGGACTGATGGGGCTTGGCGTGTTGGGCAGAGACGCGGCGCAGGCGCTAATGGCGCTCCGCTTCGACGTGGCGTCGTGGACGCGGACGCCGCGCAAAGTACCGGGTGTCACCGGCTTCCACGGTGCGGAGGGCTTCGACGCTTTCCTAGCGCGAACCGATATCCTCGTTACCTTGCTGCCGCTGACAGACGCAACGCGGGGCATTCTCAGCCAAAATGTGTTCGCCCGCTTACCCCGGAGCGCTGGTCTGATCAATGCAGGGCGAGGCGGGCTTCAGGTCGAAGAGGACATCATCGCGGCGCTCGATTCGGGCCAATTGTCGGAAGCCGTGTTGGATGTCTTTTCAACAGAACCATTGCCGACAGAAAATCCGATCTGGGCTCATCCAAAGGTGACGCTGACGCCGCACAACGCGGCGCTGACAGGCTCCGAGACCGGAGCACGGGAAGTTGGTGCCAACCTGCGGCGGGTGCTTGCGGGAGAGCAGCCACACAACATCGTCAATCCGAAGGCGGGATATTAACTAGTCGCCGAAGGTCTCGCCGGATGAGCGAATAATCATCTCGGAAAACTCGCTGAGGAAGACCGAACCCTTAACCGATCGTTGAACTTCGATGGATCGGCGGTCGGTCTCGTTCGGTTTCTGGCGGACCAAACCGAACTCGCCCAATCGGTCGAGCGCTCGGGTGAACGCGGGTTTGGAAATATTCAGTTCGTCGGCCAATTCGCGCACCTTATGGGGCGGCTGCGTTATGTTGTATACGGTCAGGAGGACAGGCATCTGCCGGACGAGAAATCGGGGGAATCGTTTCGCACGCTTCGCACAACACTACGGCGCCAAAGGTCGAGGAACCGGGCCTCGTGTTATTTTCCGAACCGCGCAACGATCGTTCCGAAGGCCGCTCTAATCACCATAGCTTCACCACCAACGGGCCGGCCGGGACGAGATGAGGGGTTCCACGCCATAATATCAAAATGCGCCCAAGGAACCGTATCTTTGACGAATTCATTCATGAACAGTGCCGCCGTGATGGCACCGCCTTGTGGCATTTCTCCGATATTATTGAGATCGGCAACCTTGCTTTTCAGGGTACGCAGATAGGGCTTCCAAAGCGGCAATCTCCAGACCGGATCGCCGGCAGCATCGCCATGCTTGGAGAGGTCGGCGGCCAGCGAATCGTCGTTCGCGAACATAACAGGAAGTTCGGGCCCGAGCGCCACACGCGCCGCGCCGGTCAGTGTCGCAAAGTCGAGTACCAGTTCTGGATCTTCCGACGCCGCTTCATACAGCGCGTCTGCTAGAACCAAGCGGCCTTCCGCATCAGTATTGCCGATCTCCACCGTGATGCCGGCCCGGCTCGTTAACACATCGAGCGGCCGGAACGCATTGCTCGAAACGCTGTTTTCCACCGCCGGCACCAATACCCGCAGGCGCACCGGCAGGTTCGCCATCATTATCATACGGGCAAGGCCGAACACATTTGCGGCGCCGCCCATATCCTTCTTCATCCACTTCATACCGGCCGG
>CAJWTF010000075.1 GCA_913046825.1 uncultured Rickettsiales bacterium
TCTTTAAGCTGCCGTTCGACATATTCTGCAACGTATCCGTATCGGCCAGTTTCACCATATTACCGGGCAGCAACCGGATAGCACCACTACCCCTGAGATGGGTGAATGTGCGGCTCACGATTTCCGTCGTGAGACCCAAATAATCGTCAATATCCGCCCGGTTCATCGGCAGGGATATCGGCGAAGACGCACTGCCGCGTTGTTGCGTGCGATTGGGTATGAACAATAAAAAGGACACAAATTAGTCCCGCGCTGTTTTCCGACCCAATAGCAGCATCTGGTCTTGCGCCTGCGCTAATTCGTTCGATGCCACTTCGAGTAATTGTTTTTAGAGCTTAGGAAACTCGTCCAGCAATGCTTCGAAACGGCCGCGCGGAAAACGACATAGTGTCACATCCGAGCCTGCTTCGGCGGAGTACGCATATTCCGTTTCCGCCGCTTCAATTCAAAACAACCGGTCTGATAATCACTACACATTGCGCTGTTTCGGCGCCACTCACCATGAAGTGACGTCACATCGGGAAATATTGGGTGAGGAGTTACATTGACATACGTCCGCCGACCTTCTATACAGCGGCCCGTTTATTTAGCCGTATGGAGTTATTGCCGTGAAGAGGACATTTCAGCCGAGCCGCCTTGTGCGCGCGCGTCGCCACGGCTTCCGTAGCCGTATGGCCACCAAAGCAGGGCGGCGCGTGCTAGCCCGTCGCCGCGCCAGGGGCCGCAAACGCCTCTCCGCGTGATGACATGACCCGCGCCGTCGAAACCTTAAAACGACGGCGGGAGTTCTTGCGTGTCACACGGGCGCATCGTAGCAGCGCGGCCCGTGGTTTGGTGCTGCAGGCCTGCGTCAGTGACATGATTTCTGAGAAAGTTCGGGTTGGATTCACCGCAAGTCGCAAAGTCGGTAACGCGGTTAAGCGCAATCGAGCTCGGAGGCGCTTGCGTGCCGCCGTAGAGAAGGTTATGCCTCTGCACGCTGCGGCGGGCTTCGATTATGTTGTTATCGCCCGCGCGGCTACGGTCGAAAGATCGTTCGGAGCTTTAACACGGGATTTGGAAACCGCGCTCAAACGTCTCGACGTTTGGCGCGAGGAATGAAGCGGAAAGCAATATGGGTTTGGCGGCGAGGGCGCTGCGTGCGGCGGTTCGATTCTATCAATTAACATTCTCTTGGTTGGCGGCAGGCAATTGCCGCCACGCACCAAGCTGTTCGGCCTACGCGATCGAAGCCCTGGAACGACATGGCGCCCTGCGCGGTAGCTGGCTGGCGTTACGGCGACTGTTGCGTTGCCATCCATGGGGTGCCGCCGGATACGATCCCGTACCTGACGGTCCCGGCCGTCTCGATCTCAGTAATTCCAGAGGCGCCTGATGGCCGATCAGAAGAATTTGTTTCTCGCCGTCGCGCTTTCGATCGTGATTCTGATCACGTGGAACGTGATGGTCGAGCAGCCGAAAATGGAGAAAGAGCGTATCGCGCTGGAGCAACAACAAGCCGCGCAACAGGCCGGCGGCAAGATCGCTGCCACGCCGGGGGCGCCTGCCACGTCGTCGCCGATACAGGCCGGCGATCCGGTACAAGCCGCACCGTCCGGCCCACGCCTAGGCTCCGCGCCGTCGACGAGCGGCCTCGCAGCCATCGGCCTTTCACGCGAAGATGCCTTGAAGAAGGTGGCGCGGCTCAAAATCGACACACAGCGCCTGCAAGGCTCTATCTCCCTGGTTGGTGCGCGCATCGACGATTTGACGCTGAAGGATTACCGTGTCTCTTTGGACGCCGAGAGCGAGCAAATCGACCTCCTGCAGCCGATCCATGCGGACAAACCCTACTACGCCGAATTCGGCTGGCTTTCAACCGGCACCAAAATGCCGAACCGGGAGACGGTCTGGACGCCAAGCCGCGGTGATTTATCGCCTGACAACCCATTGACCTTGTCGTGGAACAACGGAGAAGGTCTACTTTTCGAACAAGATTTCGTCATTGACGAAAATTTCCTGATCGCCATCACCCAGCGGGTTCGTAATACCAGTTCGAAGGACGTGAGCATTGCCCCATACGGCTTGATCTCACGTACCAGCGTGCCCGATATTCTCGGATTTTATATCCTTCATGAAGGCCCGCTCGGGGTTTTTGATAAGACCTTGAAGGAAGTTGATTACGACGACTTATTCGACGACGGCGCCGTGCTGCCTGCTGTGCGCCAGGAAACGACCGGCGGATGGATCGGCTTTACCGATAAATATTGGCTCGTAGCGCTGATTCCGGATGCAGAAAAACCCTTACGCACAAGTTTCAATGCCGGGCGGCGCGGAGTCGAGCCGGTGTTCCAGACGGACTACCTGGGCGACGTCATCGCGGTTCCGGCCGGCGGTAGTATTGAGCGGACAGACCGCTTGTTTGCTGGCGCCAAACAGGTTGAGCTCCTCGACAAATATGCCCAGGAACAAGGGATAGAAGGCTTTGACAAAGCGGTCGATTGGGGATGGTTCTATTTCCTGACCAAGCCAATTTTTTACATGTTGCATTGGTTCTTCCTGCAATTTGGCAATTTCGGCCTCGCCATCTTGGCGCTCACGGTAATCTTCAAGCTGGCTTTCTTCCCGCTTGCCAATAAGTCCTACAAATCGATGAGCCGGATGAAAGTGCTGCAGCCCAAGATGTTGGAGCTAAAGGAACGCTTCGGTGACGACAAGCAGCGTCTGAACCAGGCGATGATGGACCTTTACAAGAAAGAGAAGGTCAATCCGGCGTCGGGCTGTTTGCCGATGTTGGTGCAAATTCCCGTCTTTTTTGCGCTGTATAAGGTGTTGTTCGTGACCATCGAAATGCGCCAAGCGCCATTCTATGGATGGGTTCACGATCTTTCCGCACCGGACCCGCTAACTATTCTAAACGGGTTTGGCCTAATCGCTTGGGATGTCCCGGATTCACTCTCAATCGTTAATATCGGGCTGTGGCCGATCATCATGGGTCTGACCATGTTCCTGCAGCAGCGATTAAACCCAACGCCTGCGGATCCAGTTCAGGCGAAGATCTTCCTATTCATGCCGTTAATTTTCACATTCATCTTGGCGCCGTTCCCAGCGGGTCTTGTCATTTACTGGGCGTGGAACAACCTGCTGTCGATCAGCCAGCAATATGTCATCATGAAGCGCATGGAGAAGGAAGCCACCTGATTGACACTCTTTTCAACACCGAGGAGATTGAAGCGGGCCGTCTTCTCTTCGCGCAGGAAAGCCGGTTCCTCCTAGGCGTTGCGAGCCTCAAGCAACTGCCCGACGATACACTGCCGGAAATCGCCTTTGCTGGCCGATCTAATGTCGGCAAGTCGACCTTGCTAAACACGTTGACCGGTCGGAAAGCTCTAGCCCGCACCAGCAACACACCGGGCCGCACACAACAGCTGAATTTTTTTGATCTCGGTCGCCGATTGACGTTGGTCGATATGCCGGGATACGGCTACGCAAAGGCGCCCAAAGCCGAGGTCGCGGCATGGACCCGCTTGGTACGCGATTATCTGCGCGGCCGGGTCGGCCTTCGTCGCCTATGCCTATTGATTGACGCGCGGCACGGTTTGAAGCCAACGGACCGCGAGATCATGGGCCTTCTAGAAGATTCCGCTGTGGTTTTCCAGATCGTGTTGACGAAGACCGACAAGTGCAAAAATCTCCCAAAACTTATCGAAGAGACGGAGAGGAAGGTCGGTGAATATCGCGCCGGAACGCCGCTCGTCTTGGCGACAAGTTCTCGGCAAAACCGCGGCGTTCCCGAGTTGCGCGCCGAACTCGCGAAGCTCGCCCTCGACGATTCTTTGCAGTGAGCCCACTTTGGGTTTAAGACAACGCCCAAATTCCTATGGTCGCGACAGTAAAGAGAAGTCCGATGGACGATGAGATAAAAAAACGCCAGGAGAATTGGCTCGCCCGTGCCGATATTCTAACAGAGGCGCTCCCCTATATGCGCCGCCACGCAGGCAAAGCCGTGGTGGTAAAATATGGCGGACATGCCATGGGTGATGCGTCCCTTTCTGCGGCTTTCGCGCGCGATATCGTGCTGATGCGGCAAGTTGGTATCAACGTCATTGTCGTCCACGGCGGCGGCCCACAGATTGGCGCGATGCTGGACCGAGTCGGAGTTGAAAGCGAATTTATCGACGGATTACGCGTCACCACGTCGGAAGCAGTCGATGTCGTGGAAATGGTGCTGTCGGGACAAGTCAATAAATCCATCGTCGCACAAATTGCGTCCGAGGGTGGCCGCGCGGTTGGGCTTTCCGGTAAAGATGGCGGGCTTCTTCGGGTTAAAAAACTCACCCGCACGAAACGCGATCCGGATTCCAATATCAAGAAGGTTATCGACCTCGGCTTTGTCGGAGAGCCAGAGGAAGTGGACCCCTATATCCTGGAAGCGATGAGTGAAAAATCAATCATCCCCGTCGTAGCACCGATTGGCTGGGACGCGGCAGGAAATACTTACAACGTCAATGCCGATACCGCCGCCGGCGCAATTGCCGGCGCACTCAAGGCATCGCGCCTTTTAATGTTGACCGATGTCGCAGGGGTTCTCGATAAGGCAGGCGATTTAATGCAGGAACTGTCGATTGATGATTGTAAGGCGCTGCAGGAGGACGGCACGCTTTCGGGGGGCATGATCCCGAAGGTGAAAAACTGCATCGATGCCGTGGATTTAGGTGTTGAAGGAGCCGTCATCATCGATGGGCGCGTCCCACACGGCGTCTTGCTCGAACTCTTTACCGAGCACGGCTCGGGCACGTTGATCCGGCGATGAGCGGCGAACCGGTTACCGCCGACGTTTGGGTCTTTGACCTCGACAACACTCTCTATCCCCGCGATTGTGACCTGTTCGCCCAAATCGATGTGAAAATGAAGTCGTTTATCAGCGAACTGCTGAGCGTTGATGTGGAGGAAGCGCATCGCATCCAGAAGGAATATTTCCGCACGCACGGGACGACACTGCGTGGCCTCATGGACAACCACGGTTTGGCGCCAAGCGAGTTTCTAGACTACGTCCACGATATTGACGTGAGCCCGGTGCCACCGAATCCGGCACTCGACGATGTGCTGCACCGTCTACCGGGCCGCAAGATTATTTATACCAATGGTTCGGTAATTCATGCGGAGAATGTCTCGCACCGGCTTGGCATCCGCCATCACTTCGACGGAATTTTCGATATCATCGCCGCAGACTACAATCCGAAGCCGGCCCGCGAGCCCTATGCGCAGATGATCCGAGAGCACGATGTAGATCCGACGCGTGCGGTGATGCTGGAAGACATCGCCCGGAACCTTGAGCCCGCTCATGAGCTCGGCATGACTACCGTCTGGATCCGTTCCGAGCACGATCATTCGGCGATGGGCGCCGACGGAGATCACATCCACCATGTGATCGACGATCTGGTGGAGTGGCTCGAAGAACAGATCGAGTAACGGTCGGCCCGTTCATCCTGAGCCAGGCTGAGGACAAGGTTTTTTTCGTCATTCCGGAAACGCGTAAGCGTTATCCAGAATGACGTGTCGAGGCTTACTCAGCCGCAGCCGGGTTCCTCGCCTCCATCGCCTTCTGTGCTTTCTGGAACGCCGCCTCATCGAAATCCCATAAGCCGGCACCGCCCATGAAGATCGCTGCAGCCGTCTCGCGTTTCACGTTGGCCAGCAAGTTGTTGGCAACATTCGGAAAGTTCGAATCGAAGTGCGGGTAGTCCGTCGAGATACACATGCGGTCCGCGCCGATCAATCCGGCCGTGGCTTCGATTTCGGGCTCACTTCCCTCGACCGCGGCCCAGCAGTTGCGCTGGAAGTATTCCATCGGGGTCAACGACAGATAGGGCGCGTGGCTGTCGCGATACTGCGGATAATCCCACTCGATTCGGGTAAGAATACCGGGTACCCACGAGTTTTGGGATTCTAGATATCCCACACGGAGGGTCGGATAGAACTCGAACACACCGGCGATCAACATGCCGATCAAGGCTTGCTGCATTTCGATCCAATGGCTAGCCACATGGCGGTAAAATCGGTTCTCGCCGTAGAGAACGTTCATATGGCTGTTATGCGCGCCGGTCCCTTCGTGGAATCCCATCGAGACATCGAGAGCGCAATGCATTTCGAACAGCGGGTTCCAATAATTCGAGTGCCAGAAATGACCGTCGATCATGTTTGGCCGCACAAAAGAGCCGACCGCGCCGAGTTCGTTTACGCAGCGGGCCAACTCTGCACAGGCCATGTTGACGTCCTGCAGCGGCAACATGGCCGCCCACTTCAATTGGTCCGAACTATGCTGAGTGAAGTCGTGGATCCAGTTATTGTATGCCTGGCACAGCGCCAGCGAGAGATGCGGATCCATATGGTCGCGCGCAATCAGACTTAATCCCATGGTTGGGAACATCACGGCGATATCGATGCCTTCTAGCTCCATTCCCATAACCTGGGCTTCGGCGTCGTAGTTGCGCTCGATCGCGAAGTTCAATAAGCCGCTAGACGCCATACGCGAACCGGAAAGTGGCTGTGAAGTTTCCGTCTTTTCTTTTGGTTGGCTACGTTTGCGGTGCTGCTGCATCTCGTGATCCAGCGAGGTCGCTTGACCGTCGATGACGATCATGCCCCGCTTGTATTGGCCTTTTGAGTCGACTGGTAGCACGACGCGGTCGCGGAACTTTTTGTCCAAATATTTATCGAATAAGTCGACAGGCTCCATGATGTGCATGTCGCAGTCGACGAAGCGCAGTCCGTCCTTCATGACGTTTCCTCCGGGTTCGGCGTTTCCTGTTCTCGACCATCCCGTCCGGGCGAACATGCGGCCCGGCACGGGCGCTTCTTGTTCTTATTCTTGTTGCCAATAAGAATGGAACGACTCCGACCGAGGACAGCGGTGGAGGATTTCGTTGACTTGACTTCCCGGGGTTAGGATATTATCTGTATATGCAATTAACAGGCGGAACCAGGTTGATGACGAACACAGACAAAGCGAAAGTTTTAGCGGAGGAAGTGCTCGATTGTGTCAGCTTTCGCCTGCGCCGCGCGGCGCGCATGGTAGCCAAGCGTTATGACGACGCCTTGCGCCCAGTTGGCTTGCGCAACACCCAGTTCAGTGTCCTCGGTGCGCTCGCGTTTCTTGGTGAGACAGGGATTGGCGAGTTGGCGGTGCAGATGGCTACTGACGGTACCACCCTAACCCGGAATTTGGACGTGCTCGTTCGCCGCGACTTGATTGAGAATGTCGCGGCAGAGGACGGTCGTGTGCGGCGCGTCCGCCTCACATCTATGGGGCAGGAAACATTGGAGGAAGCCTTGCCACTCTGGCGAGCCGCGCAGAGCAAGACCCTGGAATCCGTCGGATCGGGTATATGGCAAGAAACACGTAAAATTCTGGCCGAGATCGAATCCGGAGAGGAGAAATAACTCATTATTTATCCTATAATATGTATATGCAGTTAATAAGCTCAGCGAAAGGAAGACCCGTTATGACTGCCTTAATGATTGCCCAAATCAGTGTAAAAGACCCAGACACATTCCAACAATTTGCGACCAAATCGCAGCAAGGCGGGCCGGCGGCTTGCGGGCGATGCATTAGATCATCAAATGAAAGTGGTCGTTCGCTTTCCGAGTCTGGAGCGCCTCGACACCTGGCACGACTCGCCGGAATATCAGGAGCTTATTGGTCTTCGCCAAGCGGGAGCCGACATGACGATGACGAGCTACGAGGAAGTCGCCTAGGGTCTTTTCTTATACGGCGCGAAGCGCATTACCGGTCGCGGTGATCGCGCTCCAATCCGCGCTCGCGCGGATGAGCGTAGGAATGATGATAGTCGGCTTCGTTGTGATCGAGCGCCGCCGCAGCCGCAGCAGCCGTGCCGTAGATTTCCGCTAATTGATCCTCTATGCCATAGAATGTAGTGAGTTCCGCCAGTGTTTCCGGAGCCGTCGGATTGTCCTTGACCCAACGCACCGTGCGTCGCACCGCTTCCACTGGATCGACAATATCGCGATAACCGAGATCGCGCCGGATCGCGTCGATCTCCAGTAACTGATGGTGGCTGGATCCGTAGAACGTGATCATTTCCCGCGCCGGGGACGCGACGGCATCCGGCACCGGGACGAGGGTGAGCGGAAAATCCATTTCCGCCGCGATCAACTCCACCCATTGCGCTAGTGTAAATTGTAGGTCATCACCACAATTATAAATCTTCCCGGCGGATGGCTCGGGCCGGTCGACTGCCAGCAACACCGCATGCGCCATGTTCTCTGAATAGCCGCGCGTCAGCAGGGTTAGCCCGCCATCGGGTAGGATTGCGTGGGGCCTCTGGTCACGGCAGCGCTGCATGGTCCATTCGAAGATGATAGACCGCAATTGCCAGGGGCCGTAGACGACCGGATAACGGAAATGCGTGACGTTCATATTTCCGTCAGCGTGCTGGCGCATCACCGAGTCCTCGGTCGACTTGACGAGGTGGCTAAACTTTCCTTCGGCAGCACTCTCTACCAATTGCGCGCTCTCCGCCGTCGGCACTGACATGCCCGCCGGAAAATTCGCCGCCGCATTGGCAAAACCCCGATAGCCCGGCGTACCACCGATGGTGATCAGCCGGTCCGTGCGGGTGCTCAACACTTCGGCCACATAGCGGATGCGCCCGTAAGTCGCGATGGCGAGATCGAAGTGCCGCGCCCCGAGCGCTGTCTCCAACGTGTCGGGAAAATGCGGGTCACCTACCAGGCGCTCCACCTCCGGCGGAATCACATCGGAATCCCGACTGCCCCGGTTCAGCATGGTGACCTCGTAACCGCGATCCAAGAGACCTCGGATAATATGCGGTCCCGTCGGACCCGTACCACCGATCAACAAAGCTTTCACGCACACCCTCCTGCGTCTTTCCAAACACCCGTTTCGATCAACCTAATTCGAGAAGGCGGATGAGGTAGATCGTTTCCAAAGAACGTCATTCGCGCGCAGGCGGGAATGACAAAGGAGATTGAACCGAATGATCTACACGGTGGAACTCAATTACAGCGATCCGTCGACGGCGGATGAGTGGAGTGCGTGGTACGAGACTTATCTGCGCCAACTCGTCTCACTGGACGGGCTCGACACAGCGCAACGATTTCGGGCTGAATCGCCCGATACACAATTCTGGGAATATCTCGCGATCTACACAGTACCCAATCTCGACGTTTACGAGACCGAGGCCTACCGCGCGATCGGCGGTGGCGGCAATGCTAGCAAGGCCTTCCATCATGCGATTTCACGCCGCCGCAATGTCTATGACGGTGTGGCGCGGATGCCGGAAGTGACCGACGATACCCGGGTCCTATTTTGCGAGGACGCGACGGACGGTATCGATCTGCCAGGCGTGCTGTTTGTGCCGTTGCGAGCGGGTGCCGGCAATCAACAAGCGGGTGCCACAAAGATCGACGGGAAGCCGGAGCAGCGGTCCATCGCTCTCACCGATGCGGCGACGGCGGTCCTGATTGGCGCAGCGGAGATTGACAGGCTCGCGGTCTACGGCCCGATCACCCAATATTATTCGTAACCCTTATGACGCCGATCCCGACCAAACCGGCCCGAGAGGATTGAGCCGAATTCCAGGTCGCAGTCGGCGCCACGGGAGATCCGCTGGATCGGCGATCATCGGCCCGGGCGCCGCGCAGACCAGAATTTCCTCTGAAATCGGCGCGAAATCGGCGCGGAAATGAACGGAGCTTTTGTTCACTAAAACCTTGGCTTCGGTCGGCTCTATTCCAACAAAGCGATACATTGCCTGGTCAGCCATCTGGACCTTGTTGCAAGCCAGCACCACGCGGGTGCCGCCGATCCGGACCCGGGCGCAGGGACCGAGATTAAATTCCGCCCCCTTGTAAAACGGCCCGGTCGCATCGAAACGCCCGTCATGTAGCTGCTCGACGGTATAGAGCGCGTCGAACGGCTCGTCCCCATCGACACCCGAATGCCCGCCAAAGGTGAGGTTCACCTCTGCTCCGACACCGGCGCGGTGCGCAATCTCCGCTGCGATGGGGTCGACCATCAAGCCGAGTGCCGCGCCTTCCGCCCGGTTCTCCACCAGTGCCTTGAGAATTCCCGCGGTGTTTGAATCACCGCCCGCTCCCGGATTGTCTTGGGTATCGGCGATGACCACGGGCCGGGTCGCGGTCTCAGCGATCCGCATCGCCTCCTTCACACCCGAATCCGGATCGTAAATGCGGCCGGCGAAAGCGCTCTCCAATCCGGTGACCTCCGCCGCTAGTTTTTCACACGCCGCTGCCGCCGCCGCGTCACTCCAGCCATAGGTGAAGACTGACGGGCCGCAGTGATGAATATCGGCCGCCGGAAACCCCGGCGTAAACGAGGCATGCAAAAGCTCACCGCCCTCGCTCTCGGCCAAGCGCTCGTAGACGCCTTGGGCCGGCTGCATCATCGTGCATTGCCAGTTCAGCGGAATGAGGAACGGAACTTGCCGGAACGCCTTTGCGGGCTTGCGGTCGCGCCGCAACATCTCATCCAAGAGCCGTGCAGTGCGGGCACCCGTATCCGCCATATCCACATGCGGATAAGTGCGGTAGGCAACCAGCAGATCGGATTCCGACATCATCAACGGTGTCGTGTTGGAATGCAGGTCCAGGCTGGCGATCAATGGTTTCTGCGGCCCTATCAAGGCGCGGACCCGGCGCAACAATTCGCCTTCGCCGTCTTCCAGATGCTCCGTCACCATCGCACCGTGGAGGCAAAGATAGACCGCGTCGAAGGGCGGCGCCGATCGTAATCCGTCGAGGATCAGCCCTGCGATATGTTCGAACGCATGCTCGGTCACCACGTCCGACGGCGCGGCGGCGGCCCAAGTTAGCGCGTGGGTATAATAATCCAAGGCCTCGATCTGCTCGACGAACCCGGCAACCGGCAGGTTCTTGCCCTTGATGCGCGGAAACAGATTGGGCCCGGTAGTGAGTGGTGGGCGGCTACCCCCGGTCTCAAACGCGTCCAGCCCCGCCTTGGTGGGCGCAAAGGTGTTGGTCTCGTGTTGAATGCCGCCGACCGCGATGAGCGCCATATCTTCCTTCCGAAGCTTGATCGAATATCGAGCTGGAACTGTGGCACGGAGACCGGGGGTCGAAAAGCCGCAAGCGCTGGCATCCTCGATAATCCAGCGCATATAAATTGCCGGAGCACGGGATGCCCACGCGGGGAGGAAATACATGAGCGAGACGGATATCGTTATCGTCGGTGGCGGGATCGCCGGACTGACCGCGGCTAATCGCGCGGCACAACTAGGGCTCAAACCTTTGGTTTTGGAAAAAGGTACAGAGGATAAGTACCTCTGCAACACGCGCTATACCGGCGGCACGCTGCATGTCTGCATGAGCGATATCATGTCCGGCGAAGACGCTTTGCTGGAGAAAATTCAATCCATTTGCGCGGACGTGGCCCGCCCCGACCTCGCCCGCGCCATCGCCAAAGATGCGGAGCGCGCCGTGCGCTGGCTCCAGGGCGAGGGCTGTAAGTTCCTGAAAGCAAGCGCCAGTCCCCACCACCGCTGGGTCCTCGCCCCGCCGGGCCGCACGCGCCCGGGACTCGATTGGGAAGGTCGCGCCGGCGACGTTCTGCTCCGGCGCCTCGGTGGCAATCTGGAGGAGCGCGGCGGAAAGCTGCTGCGCGGTATCCGAGCGACGCGATTGCTCCTGGAAGAGGGACGGTCTGTTGGAGTCGCCGCCGAGGTTGAAGGTAGGGAGATTGAATACCGCGCCAACGCCGTTGTAATCGCCGATGGCGGTTTTCAGTCATCTCCCGAACATCTGGCTAAATTCATCACGCAGGACCCAAGCAAGCTGTTCCAGCGAAATGCGGAGAGTGGCACGGGCGACGGATTGCGCATGGCGGCAGCGGCTGGCGCGGATTTACGTGGCATGGACCGGTTCTATGGACATCTCCTCAGTATCGACGCGCCGCACCGGAAGCGCCTGTGGCCTTATCCCTATCTCGACGCGTTGGTCGTTGCGGGCATTTTGATTGGCCGCGACGGCAAGCGATTTTGCGACGAAGGGATGGGCGGTGTCTATGCCACCAACTGTGTCGCACAGTTGGCCGGCCCACTATCGTCGACAGTCATATTCGATCACGAGATTTGGGAGAAAGCGGGCAAACAAGGTCTGATTTCCGCCAATCCTCATCTGCCTAAAGAAGGCGGTACCTTGCATATCGCCGACACATTGGAAGCGCTTGCCGAGAAGATCAGACTCTCAGATACAGTAATATCTGATAGAGTACTATCTCAGACAGTCCACGACTATAATGCTGCCCTCGAAAATGGAACCCTCAGCGCGTTATCGCCAAGCCGCTCGACTGTCAAAGGGGGTCCACAACCGATCCGCACCCCACCTTTCTACGCCGCGCCAACCCGCGCCGGCATCACCTACACCATGGGCGGCATCGCCATCGATGCGGACGCCAGAGCACTCCGTCCTGACGACACGATCATCGAGGGATTATACGCGGCGGGTGCCGCGACCGGCGGCCTCGAAGGCGGCGCAAATGTTGGATATGTCGGCGGATTGTCAAAATCCGCCATCACAGGCCTACGGGCAGCGGAACACGCGGCGGCACGAAAGTAATTCATACCCGAAAATTAGGACTTCACCCTAAGCTTGTCGAAGTATGAGGTACTTGTTTGAGGCAGCGGGACCACAGGATAGGTTAAGGTGGCGTTATCGACCGAACGGAGACACCGCATATGTCCAAAAAAATGTAAACCTCGCGGAAAAGCTCAGCTCCTTCAGCGACTATTGGCCACCGCACACCGTAACTGAGTTCAACGGCCATGACGTGATGTTCGTCAAAGTGCTGGGTTAATTTGTCTGGCACAAACACGACGATGCCGACAACCTCTTCTTAGTCCTCCAAGGCGAAATCGACATCCAGATGCGGGACCGCACGATTACCCTCGGCCCCGGCGAAATGTTTGTTGTCCCGCAGAATATTTAGCACCGCCCTGTCGCCCAAGAAGACGCCTATGTCCTGCTGATCGAGTCCACCGGCACGCCAAATAACAGCGACGAAGAGACGGCGGCGACGCGCAAGCTCGCTTGACTAACGCGCCCGCCCCGCACAGAGTCGCCGCCGAATTTTGACACGGTATATACGGGGCACTCCAATGAGTCACAGCGATCTAGAAAAATCCATCGACGGCGCGTGGGACGACGCGGCGTCTATTACACCCAGTACCAAGGGCGAGGTGCGCGATGCCGTTGAGTCGGCGCTTGATTTGATGGATGGCGGGGTTGCCCGCGTCGCCGAAAAAGAAGGCAGCGGCTGGAAGGTCAATCAATGGCTCAAGAAAGCCGTGTTGCTGTCCTTCCGGCTCAACGACATGGAGCCGATGTCTGGCCCGGCGAACTCGCCGTTCTGGGACAAGGTGCCGTTGAAGTCGATGAACTGGAACGCCGACCGTTTCCGCCAGGCGGGCTTCCGCTCGGTTCCAGGCTCGGTCGTGCGCCGCTCGGCCTATATCGCGCCGGGCGTCATCCTGATGCCGAGCTTCGTCAATCTCGGCGCATATGTGGATAGCGGCACAATGGTCGACACTTGGGCCACGGTCGGTTCCTGCGCGCAGATCGGCAAGGACTGCCATCTCTCCGGCGGTGTCGGCATCGGCGGCGTGTTGGAGCCGTTGCAGGCGGACCCGGTAATCATCGAGGATAATTGCTTCATCGGTGCGCGCTCGGAAGTCGCCGAAGGCGTCATCGTCGAGACCGGCGCGGTGCTCGCCATGGGCTGCTATATCGGCCAGTCGACCAAGATCGTCGACCGCGAGTCAGGCGAAATCCATATGGGACGCGTTCCGGCCTATTCCGTCGTCGTTCCCGGATCTATGGCGAGCGACAAGGGGGGGCCGAACCTCTATTGCTGCGTCATCGTGAAAACCGTGGACGAACAAACCCGCTCTAAGACGTCGATCAACGATCTGTTGCGGGACTAAACCCACGAGGCATGGATGTTGCTTCTTCATTGTTATTCCCGCGCAGGCGGGATTCCAAAATTTTGGCACGTTGCGCTGAATTCGCGCTTGCGCGGGAATGACGGAAGAAGTTGGCTTCGGAACTTTATACAATGACGCGCTCCGGCGGTTGCATCTGCGGTGGCGTCCGATATGACGCCGAGGGCGATCCGCTTTGGGTTGCGCATTGCCATTGCACCAGCTGCCAAAAACCTCGGGCGCACCGATGGTGACCTGGGCCGGATACAAGCCGAGCGCCGTCGGATGGACCGAAGCCAATCCGAAATCCTCCGAAGGCGTCCTTCGTCGCTTCTGCCCCAATTGCGGGCCGCCACTGACCTATGAGAGCACCGGCTGGCCGAATGAATTGCATATCTTGGTCGCCACACTCGACGATCCGGAATCCTTGACGCCGAAGGGCCATGTCTATTGGTCCGAGCATCTCGCCTGGCTCGAGATCGGCGACGACCTGCCGAAATTCGCCGAAACCGGCTCCTCTGTACAGAAAGAGAACTGACATGTCCCTCGATCCCATCGCCTTCACCGCTGACCTGATCCGTTGCCCAAGTATCACACCTTTCGAAGGCGGGGCTCTCGACCTTTTGCAACGAACATTGGAGGGCCTGGGCTTTACCTGCCACCGCCTGCCGTTCTCGGATGTGGACACACCGGACGTGGACAATCTCTATGCGCGCTACGGTACCGCCGCCCCGAACTTCTGCTTCGCCGGACACACGGATGTAGTGCCGACTGGACCGGTCGACGAATGGTCAGCCGATCCCTTTCTGGCGGAGATTAAGGACGGCATGCTGATCGGGCGCGGCGCCGCCGACATGAAGGGGGCCATCGCGGCCTTCGCGAGTGCAGCGCAAAAATTTATCGACATGGGAACGTTTGACGGGTCAATCAGTTTCCTGATCACCGGCGATGAGGAAGGCCCGGCGATCAACGGCACCAAGAAAATGCTCGATTGGCTAGATGAAACCGGCGAAAAACTCGACATCTGCGTTGTTGGCGAGCCGACCAATCCGAGCGAGCTCGGTGAGATGGCGAAGATTGGCCGGCGTGGCAGCATGAACATGATCCTCACCGTGAAGGGGATCCAAGGCCACGTCGCATATCCGCATCAGGCCGATAACGCGGCGCACCGGCTGGTCGCGATGCTCGACGCGCTAACATCCGCGTCACTGGACGAGGGCAACGATCATTTCCAAGCCTCCAGCCTACAAATCACCAGCATCGATATTGGCAATCCGACGGAGAACGTGATACCGGGCACGGCCGGAGCGCGCTTCAATATCCGCTTCAACGACATGCATACCTCCGACACGCTGGCGACTTGGATTCGCGGCAAGCTGGACGAGGCATCGGGCGGTACGGAGTACGATTTGATGATCCGGGTAAGCGGCGAATCTTTTGTCTTCCAGCCCGGTGAACTCTCTGGTCTGATTTCCGATGCTTGCGAGAAAGTCGTCGGCCGTCGACCGGAACTGAGCACCACCGGCGGCACCTCTGATGCGCGATTTATTAAGAACCATTGTCCGGTCGCGGAATTCGGCTTGATCAGCCAAACAATGCATAAGGTGGACGAACGCACCCGTATCGACGACATTAATAAACTTAGCGAGATTTATCTCGAAATGTTGGAAGTGTATTTCCACCGGAAATGATCACAAAACAAGAAATATTCGAAGGCCTATATGGCGCGTGGCGGCTTTTGCTCGGAGACCGAGGAGCCATAGCGCTATTCGACAACTCGGTTGCCGGGTTCTGGAAATCCTTCTTCGCCGCCATCTTCGTCTTGCCCATCTATTTCACGATGACCGCGATAGGGGCCATTGAATTCAATTCCTCGCGCAGCTTGCCGGCTATCGTTTTGATCGTATCGGAGTTCTATATTATTGCCTGGGTTCTGTGGCCGCTTATCATCGGCCATGTCCTCCCGGTACTCGACCGAGATGACAAATTTACGCTCTACGTTGTAGCCTACAATTGGATGAGCGCCGTCGGAGCTGGGCTGTTTTTTGTTGCAGTCTTAGTGACGACCCTCTTGCCGATACCCGACGGTTTCGCCGCGTTGATCATGATGGGCGCCCTGCTTGGCGTGCTTGCCTATCATGTGTTCATCGCTCACACGGCCTTGAGCATCTCAATTGGTGTCGCGATCGGCCTTACCGTTGCTGATTTCATCCTGCACGAGATTGTCCAGGGCGTGATGTTCGGCCGGCTGTCATGAAAATACCGAACGACAATATCTGGGCGGCGTGGCGGCTTTTCCTTCGGGACCCAAACGCGCTCTCCACTTTCAACGGCAGTGCGGAAGACGCGCTGCATTCCTTCCGAGCGCTCTTCACCGCCTTGCCATTCTACTTGTTTCTGTTGTTGCTGGCGCCGGAATCGCTTAACAGTACCCGCAGTGGCTTGCAGATCGGGTTGCTGCACACGGTGTTCTACGTGCTGATCTGGACAATATGGCCGGTCGTAATGTTCCGTGTGGTTCGCGTGGTCGACCGCCAGGAACATTATTTCCGTTATCTCGCGGCCTATAACTGGTCGATGGTGATCCAGGTGGCGATTTGGCTCGCTGTCTTCATCGCAACCTGGGCACTTGGGTTGACCGGTTCGCCAGCGCGAATGCTCACCGTGGTCGCGGTCTGCACCGTCGTGCTCTACCATATCCACATTTTGCGCAGCACATTGGAGTTGCGCACAATGCCAGCGCTCGCCATCGCGATGATAAAAATGTTTCTCTACCAACTCCTGATGGGGACCCATCACGCGGCGCTGATTCAACCAAGCGGCTCGTAACCGACTTCCATCAAATACAGGCCGTCCGCCGGGGCCGTCTCACCCGCCGCCGCACGGTCGCACGCCTCCAACGCCGAGCAGACATCGCGCGGTGACCACTTGCCGTCACCAACCCGTTTCAGCGTTCCTGTGAAATTCCGAACTTGGTGATATAGAAATGACCGGGCCTCCGTATCGATGTGAATTTCGTCGCCGACCCGGCGCACGTCCAGTCGGTCCAGCGTACGCATTGGTGAATCGGCCTGGCAGTCTTTCGCGCGAAAACTGGTGAAATCATGATGCCCGATCAAGGTTTGGGCGGCCTCATGCATGGCGTCGGCGTCGAGCCGCCGCGCCACATGCCAAACCCGCCCGGCTTCAATCGCGGGCGGTGGGCGGCGATCTAGAATGCGATACAGATACGTGCGTCGGGTCGCCGAGAACCGTGCGTGAAACGCGCCGTCGACCGCCTGCGCTGAGAAGACCGAGACCGGGTTCGGTTTCAAGTGAAAATTAATCGCGTCGCGTACCGTGTCCCCATCGACGTCTTTTTCGATATCCACATGAGCCACCTGACCCATAGCGTGCACGCCTGAGTCGGTGCGCCCGGCTCCCTGCACGAGTACGTCTTCCTGCGTGAAGCGAAAGACCGCGTCTTCCAAAGCCGCTTGGACCGACGGGCCGTTGGCCTGGCGCTGCCATCCGACGAACGGACCGCCATCATATTCGATGATGAGTTTCCAGCGGGTCATTCGAGAATGGTTCCTGTCGCCACACTACGCCCGCGCAGGAAATCTGCCGCCGCCGCCGGCTTCTTGCCTTCCCGCTGCAGACGGAGGAGCCGCACCGCGCTACTACCGCAAGCAACCCGAAGCGTGTCGTCCAAAACCTCGCCGAACGCGCCGTCAGCGGGCTCAATTCGCGCGGCCAACGCCTTCACACGCTCACCCCCAAGTGTAAACCAGGCGCCCGGCCACGGAGCGAAGGCGTGAATACGGCGCGCGACCATTGACGCCTCCTCCGACCAGTCGATTCTAGCTTCAGGTTTCTCGATTTTCTTGGCGTAGGTCGTGCCCGCATCATCCTGCGGCTCCGGCACGATGTGCCCGGCCTCGAAATCCGCCAGCACCGGCGCGATCATACAGCCACCGAGCGCCGCCAAAG
>CAJWTF010000076.1 GCA_913046825.1 uncultured Rickettsiales bacterium
TCTTTCCTGTTTCTTAAGACGTAAGGACGGGCTTACTTCTTCTTTAATGCGCTTTGCGGGTTGAGGTTGCCGATACGACCACTTTCGCTACCGGCCGCCGGGTCAATCACTGCGTTGATAAGTGTCGGCTTGCCGAAATCCATTGCCTCGACGACGGCGCTCCGTAAATCATCCGGATTGGTGACGTTCGCACCCACACCGCCAAATGCGGTCATGATAGTGTCGTAGCGCGCGCCCGGCACGAACACCGTCGGCGCCGGGTCGTCACTCACTTCGTTGGCGTCAGTGCCGCGATAAATCCCATCATTGTTAAAGATGACAACACAGACCGGCAGCTTGTAGCGACAGATCGTCTCTACCTCCATGCCGGAAAAGCCGAACGCGCTGTCGCCTTCGATGGCGAGTACCGGGTTGCCGGTCTCGACTGCCGCGGCGATAGCTTGCCCCATACCGATTCCCATGACACCCCAGGTGCCGACGTCGAGGCGCTTGCGCGGTTGATACATATCGATGACGCCACGCGTATAATCGAGCGCATTCGCGCCTTCGTTGACCAGCATCGCGTTCGGGCGATCCTTTATGATCGTGCGTAACACGCCGAGGGCGCCATGGTAGTCCATTGGATCGTTGTTGTTCATCAATCGCGGCGCCATTTTCGCGATGTTGTCGTCGCGCTTCTTCACGATCGCGTCGACCCATTCTGTCGGCGGGCCCTGCCAGTCATCGCCGATCCCGTCGAACAAGGCAGCAACGCAGGAACCGATATCACCGACCACCGGGGCCGCGATTTCCACATTGCTGTCCATTTCCTTCGGTTCGATATCGATCTGGATGAACTTCTTCGGGGACGTGCCCCATGGCTTGCCCTTACCGTGCGAGAGCAACCAGTTGAGGCGAGCACCGATCATCATAACGACGTCGGAATCTCGCAAAACTGTCGACCGCGCCGCGCCGGCACATTGCGGATGCGTATCAGGCAACAGTCCCTTCGCCATGCTCATCGGCAAAAAGGGAATGCCGCTTTTTTCTACCAACGATTTTATAGCGTCATCGGCTTGAGCGTATGCCGCCCCTTTGCCAAGAATGATCAAGGGACGCTCCGCGCTCTTCAGAACGTCGAGCGCCCGCTCGACCGCGCTTGACGCCGGTAGTTGCGCCGGCGCAGGGTCGATGACCTGCACTAATGATTTGCGGCCCGCCTCCGCTTCCATGACCTGGCCGAATAGTTTAGCCGGCAGGTCGAGATAGACGCCGCCTGGTCGGCCCGAGACGGCGGCGCGAATTGCGCGCGCCAGACCGATGCCGATGTCTTCCGCATGCAGGACCCGGTACGCCGCCTTGCAGAGCGTCTTGGCGACGGCGAGTTGATCCATCTCCTCGTAATCGCCTTGTTGCAGGTCGACGATCTCACGTTCGGAAGAGCCGGACATCAAGATCATCGGGAAGCAGTTGGTCGTCGCGTGCGCCAGCGCCGTAAGGCCGTTCAAGAAACCCGGCGCCGAGACGGTCAAGCAAATACCCGGCTTCTTGGTCAGGAAGCCGGCGATCGCGGCGGCATAACCGGCGTTCTGCTCATGACGGAACGACAACACCCGGATGCCCGAAGCCTGTGCCATGCGGCCGAAATCCGTGATCGGAATACCGGGCACGCCGTAAATCGTATTGAGGTCGTTGAGTTTTAACGCATCGATGAGGAGATTGAACCCGTCCGTCAGGTCTTGGGTCTCATCCGGTGTCGTGTTTCCTTCGGCCATAGTCTTATTCTCCCTCGTGTAATCGCCACGCAGCCCGCTTTTCGAATTAGCTTGTGCGGATCAATCCAGGTAGTCGACGTATTTACGTATGTGTTCGGCAAGCCGCATTGAGTGTTCGCGCACCAGTGTCTCGGCAAGCCCGGCATCGCGGCGCTCCAACGCCTCGATAATGTGGATATGATCGATCACCGACCGGTTCGCCCGGTCGCCGTCGCCAATGGTGCGGATTCGGATTGAACGCATATGAATGAACAGGTTGTCTGCCATCTGTTCTATAAGTCTGCATTTACCGAGCGCCAAGATCGCCTGATGAAAGGCAATATTCTTATCGGAATACTCGTCGAGATGCGCGCGCACGGAATCTCCATCTTCTTCCGCAAACATAACACGTAGGTTGGAAATTTCCGCATCTGTGGCAGCCAATGTCGCAAGCCGCGCGGCCATACTTTCAAGCGCCGCCCAGGCAGTAACAATTTCGATAATTTCGTCTTTCGTCTTTCGGACAACGAAAACGCCCCGGCGAGGGATGGTCTGCACCAAGCCTTCCTGCTCAAGCCGGGCCAAGGCTTCACGTACCGGGGTGCGGCTGACGCCCAAACTTTCCGCTAAATGGCGCTCGTCAAGCTTCGGCGCCTCAGTCGAGGCATAGATGTTCATCGACGTGATCGCCCGTTTCAGCGCCTCGTAAGTCTGCTCCTTAAGACTCGTCGAAATGACAATCGGTTGTACGACCGGTCGAGCGACTTGCATTCTAATCACGTTCCCAATGGTTAACGAGCTGGCTTTAAGGTTTGGTATACAAAATGCCTATTTGGTTTCTATACCATCGAATGCTTCTAGATCAAACATTTACCGCCACCGAACGGAATTTGCCGGGAAATCATCCCACGACGCATCTTTTGATCACCGGATAGAGCGGCAACAGCAACAAAACAACCGCAATCACCATGTTCACCCCGGCGATTGGCGGTGAGGAAAAAAATGGAAAATTGCCACTCGATAGCAAACGAGATTGTCTGAGCGCCGATTCCACCAAGGGGCCGAGCTCGATTGCCACAACCGCCGGAACCAAGATCGTGAAAGGCAGCTGGGGACCTCAGGCGAATTCCGCTTTATCAATAACATTATTTAGCCCGAGGTTGAGCCGGCGAGCTCACAGTTTGTCGCGCTGGTTGCTTTCGATGGTCAAGAGCAGTTTGTATATGCCGATGATGTAAAGAGCCGTTACAGCCGTGCCTTTAGGATTTGTCGCCAGATAATTTATTCAGCTGAGCCTGCAATGCATCCAATTGCTGTTGCAGCGTTTGCGCATTGGTTTTGCCTTCGCTCGGCTCTGATGGCTCAGGAGCCGCTTCTGCCGGGGTCGGCTTACTCGTGGCTCTTCCCTCGAACGGGGTGAACATCCGCATGGCTTGCTCGAAAATTTCGAGATTTTGTTTTCCCATGTTCTCGAATCGGCCGAACGGGGACAAATGTCCGAATGTGTCTTCCATATAGGACTGGATTTCATCCTGGTTCTTCGCGAAAGCATCTATCGAATATTCCAGGTAATGGGGCAACAGCATGCGCTGCACATTGTCGCCGTAGTAGGAAATAAGTTGGCGCAGGAAACTGAGCGGCAGCAGGTTTTCGCCCTTCGCTTCTTCCTCGACAATGATCTGTGTGAGGACCGTGCGGGTTATGTCGTTCCCCTTCGCATCCAGCACGATGAATTCCACATCGTCTTTCACCATCTGGCAAAGATGCTCCAAGGTGACGTAGCTGCTGGACGCCGTGTTGTAGAGCCGCCGGTTTGCATATTTCTTGATGACGACGGGATCGCCGTTTTCGGAATTTTTTCCCACCATTGCCATAACCCACAACGTAATTTCAAGATCATCCCGCAACGCAATATCGTAATAGGTATTGTAGGACAACGCGCTATGCCAGCCCTTTCCGTAGAGCAGCAACTCTGGCGTGGCTCCTAAGCGGCGGATATAATTTGGTCATGGTTACACCGCCGGAAATCGACGATCTCGCCAAACATTATCTGGACCTTTGGCAGGAACATCTCTCAGGCATGGCGGCGGACCCAGAATGGGGCGCCGCGATGACACATCTGTTCGCAGCGTTCATCTCTCCGACAATGGGACCTGGCGGAGTGCCTACGGGTCTTGGTCCATTCTCCGCGGAACTTGGGGGACATACCGGCGATGCAGAGCGACCAGACACCTCGAAAAGGTCCGCGCCCACTGCCGACACACTTGCTGACGGCGGCCCTGACATACGCGAGCTCGAACGCCGCGTTGCCATTCTCGAAGAAAGGCTCGCTCAACTGGCGGATACCAACGGCGAAGACTGACGGCTTGGCGGAAGCACTCGCTACCGCTGATCCGATCTTACTGGCAACGGCAGTTGAACGCGAAGGCCGACGTCGTTTGTCGTGTTTCCTGGATGGGATCGAGGCATATCGCCATCACCCCTATCGACGAATTGCGAAGGAGCCGGTGGTCGTGGCAGAGGCAGGGTCCACCCGGCTTCTGCATTACCCGGCTGCAACCTCCGAACCGATAACATCAGTTCTTGTCGTCCCTTCCCTTGTCAATCAATCCTATGTTTTGGACTTGTCCGAGGAGAGCAGCTTTATGCGTTGGCTCGCTGCCAGGGGAGTCGAAGGCTACCTGGTCGATTGGGGACGCCCTGGAGACCTCGAACGTGGGTTTGACCTGACGGATTATGTCGCGGGGCGGCTCGACGACCTTTTTGAGTCCGTGCGAGCGGCCTCTGACAATCCAGTCTTTGTCTTGGGGTACTGCATGGGCGGTGACTTGGCGCTTGCTATTGCGTTGCGCCGCCAGGCGGATGTCGCCGGATTGGCTGTCCTCGCAACTCCGTGGGATTTCCACGCGGAAGATGAAGCGTCGGCGCGGAGACTGGCAGTCACAGCGCAATGCTTCGAGGGTCAATTAACCGCTCTTGGCGAACTGTCGACCGACATACTCCAGCTGCTTTTTTGCATGTTGGATCCTCTTTTGGGATATCGGAAGTTTCAAAGCTTTGCCCGCATGGACCCTTCCTCCGCTCGAGCCGTCGATTTCGTCGCACTGGAAGATTGGTTGAACGACGGCGTTCCCCTCGTGGCGGCGGTCGCCCGAGAATGCCTTGGCGGATGGTACGGTGAAAACGAACCGGCACGGGGTGCTTGGCACATTGATGGCAAAGCCGTCGACCCGACCGAGTTCCGCAAACCGTCTATCGCCATGATCCCGGCACGAGACCGGATTGTGCCCCCGACTTCCGCACAAGCACTCGCTACCGCATTGCCTAATTGTGAGGTTCACACTCCACAGACCGGACATATCGGAATGATGGCGGGCCACAATGCGGAGAGTTCCGTCTGGCAGCCTCTCGAGACATGGCTTCGCAAAACTGTTGGCATTGTAAAATTTTGCCTATGAAATTGTCTTTATTGCGCTTCTATTGTCATAATATTGTAATGAGTTCGAATCCCGATACTATGAAAACGCGCCGCCCCAGTCCCACTCCGGAGGGGGAAGCACTCTATGAAATGATGGTACTCATTCCACCACTTTACCGTGCATGCGGGCCATCAACGGACGGAGAGGTCAGCTTTCCATCTGGTCTGATGTCATGTGGGGACTGTTGAGTAGCCTGCAACTGGGAGGACCGCGCACTGTACCGCAGATCGCGCTGGCGCGCGGGGTTGCCCGGCAGCGGGTCCACAAAAAAAATCGTCGGTAAGGCTCATGCCGCCGATCTTGTCCTCTTTCGCGACAACCCGAATCACAAACGATCCTGGATTGTCGACTTGACGAGGGGAGGCTCAAACGCGTTCGAACGGATCGATAAGTAATTGCGGGATGCGGCTCAAAAAATCGGGGACGATTACGACATTCGCGACTTGGATGCCGCGTTGCGGGTTCTATTCGACCTCCGCGAGAACCTGCAACCGCGCGCCCGCTGGGAGGCGATCCAACGCCGATTCATCGCTTGAATTTCCTCGTGTCACTCTCCATGCTGCAACGCAGCATGGAGAGTGACATTAAAATAACGACCCATGATCAGGATCGGCAGGACAATTGTCATAGGGGAAAATCCAATGAAGGAAGTTGTTATTGCAGGCGCGGCACGCACACCGGTTGGCGCGTTCAATGGCGGGTTGTCAGGTGTTGCGGCCTCCTATCTCGGCACGGTTGCCATCAAGGAAGCCTTAAAGCGAGCCAAGACGGACGCCGCGGATGTCGACGAAGTTCTGCTTGGGCAGATTCTCACCGCGGGCGCCGGCCAGAACCCGGCACGACAAGCGGCCATTGAAGCCGGCATTCCAGTCGAGGCTACCGCTGTTCAAATCAATCAGCTTTGTGGCTCGGGTCTTCGCACGGTCGCCATGGGCATGCAGTCGGTAAAGCTCGGCGATACCGACGTTGTCGTGGCCGGTGGCCAGGAAAGCATGAGCCAAGCCCCCCATTGCGCGCATCTACGCAACGGCCAGAAGATGGGCGATCTCAGCTTCATCGACACCATGATAAGGGATGGATTGTGGGATGCCTTCAACGGCTATCACATGGGCAACACGGCGGAGAATGTCGCCAAGAAATTTCAAATTACGCGCGAACAACAAGACGCATTCGCTGTGGCTTCCCAGACCAAGGCCGGAGCGGCCATGGAGAGCGGCGCATTTGCCGACGAGATCGTGCCCGTCACGATCAAGACTCGGAAAGGCGAAATAATCATCGATACCGACGAGCATCCGAAGCCAAGCACGACACTTGAAATGCTTTCTGGATTACGCCCCGCGTTTCAGAAGGACGGCACAGTTACTGCGGGTAATGCTTCCGGCATCAATGACGGGGCGGCGGCCATCGTGCTGATGTCTTCGGAGGGTGCGGAGAAGCGCGGCGTGGAGCCCATGGCGCGCATCGTCTCCTGGGCGACGGTCGGAGTCGACCCGGCGATCATGGGAACGGGGCCGATCCCAGCCTCGCAGAAAGCGCTCGAGATTGTCGGTTGGAGCACCGACGACTTAGACCTGATCGAGGCCAACGAAGCTTTCGCCGCTCAAGCTTGCGCGGTGAACAAGGGACTCGGTTGGGATACGGAGAAAGTGAACGTCCATGGCGGCGCCATTGCGCTAGGCCATCCAATTGGCGCGTCCGGTGCGCGGGTGTTGACGACCCTGCTCTACGGGATGCAAAAGCGCGACGCCAAGAAGGGCCTCGCGACGCTCTGCATCGGCGGCGGCATGGGTGTCGCCATGTGTGTCGAGCGTATCTAGCTAATAATTCGGGTGGCGGAGCTTCTCACAAGGTTCCGCCCGCTCTGATGTTTCGACCTCCTAATTGCCCTGATGGGCATACTCCCAATAGAGATCGCGGGCGAGCTGACTTATAGGACCCGGCTGAAACTCATGGTCCTCGTATCGGATGACCGGGATGACCTTACCGTGATTACCGGTACTGAAGATTTCATCGGCGGCCAATAGATCCGCAGGCGTCATCGACCGCTCAACCACTTCCACATCCCGCCCGCGCAGTAAATTGATAACGCGCTGACGGGTGATTCCGTTCAGGAATGTGCCGTTCGGGATTGGGGTATAAGCCACTCCGTCGGCGACCGTGAACAGGTTCGAAGTCGCGAATTCCGCCACATTGCCGTTCGGATCGAGAACAACGGCGTTATCGAATCCCCGTGCCGCCGCTTCCTTCAACGCACGACCGGCGTTTGGGTAAAGACACGACGCCTTCGCATCCGTCATCGCTTGATCGGGCGCGGGCCGCCGGCGCATCGACAAACAGGCCCCGAAACCGGTCGCGGGCGGTAACGGCGATTCATAGACCAACATCGCGAATTTAGTGGATTCAGGGTCAGGCGCAATCCAGCCTTCCTGCGCCCAGAACATCGGACGTATGTAGAGTTCCGCACCACTCGGAAACTTGGCGACTCCGTCCAGCGCGATCTCGACCATTTCGTGGGTGGAGACGGTCGGGTTCATGACAAAAGCACGGCAGGAATTCACCGCTCGCTCACAATGGAGCGCCAAGTCGGGCGTTACCCCTTCGAAGGAGCGAGCACCGTCGAATACGATAGAGGACAGCCAGACCGCGTGGCTCATGGCGGTCAACAGCGGCGGGTCGCCTTCCGTCCATTTGCCGTCGTGGAATACAAAACTCGTCATGGCTGGGTATCCTGATCTGCGATTTCTGTCGCGCAGTTTTCCGAAGCATAGCCCTTCCCGGCGCATGGCGTCGAGCCGTGCGCCGGATTCAATCGGTCGAACTCGGTGTTACTGGCTCACCCAAACGCTTCGCGATATCCATTCTACGTCCCGGCGCGGAATAACGAGATCGCCATGCGTCCGGTTGATCGACGCTAAACGCACCTAACGGTTCTACACCACCACGCAGTCGGTGGGCAGAACCGCCGAATTCGGCAAGACCATGACAACATCGCCCTTGCGGTTGACCGGCTCCATCAACTCACCGCAAATCTCCAACGCATAGGCATTGATGTCGCCCAGGTTTGGAAAATCCAACGTCTCCCAACCAGGAGCTACCGGAAAACCGAAATCATTAAAATACTCCGACCGGCGCGCTTGCGCCAAACCAATGATCGGAATGCGCCAACCCACCACCTAACCGGCATGACTGTGCAATAAAGCCGAAAATCGCGACATGTTCGGATCAGTCGCCTGCAGAATACGGGACAAACTTTACGTCGATGGCCAACGGGGCCGACCATCCCGACGGCGTTTACTCTTGGTGAAAGCAGTCCAGCCTGATGGGCCAACTCCGAGATACTGAGACCATTCTACGCCGCCAATAAATCACTATGTGTCATCATAACCGTCTATCCCTTCCTTGGGCTGTGTGTTTTGCATTATGCTAGTTTATTTGTTCTTTTTTTTATCCTCATGTAATCGGTCACACCTTTGAAGAGAGAAAAGAATATTTTTACGCGATTTATGAATCATCGTGCCACTCTTGCCGGATTAGTCACACTTCGGTAGCGTCCGCGCATGACATTGATATTTCACATGGCCAGAAAGGCCGAATGGGACGCGGCGCAAGCGGCTGGTTTCTATCAAGGAGCAGCGGAGGATCGGGTCGACGGGTTCATACATTTCTCGACCGCAGTCCAAGTAAAGGAAAGCGCTGCAAAGCACCGGACGAGTGAGGCGAGCCTCATCCTTGTAGCCTGCGATGCGGACGCTCTCGGCGAGAGTTTAAAATGGGAAGCGGCGCGGGACGGGGCACTCTTCCCCCATCTCTACAGTGACATTCCGTTGAGCACCGTCATCTGGGCGGAGCCGCTGCCGCTTGACACTGACGGCATGCATATTTTCCCCGATCTGAGTTAGCCTTTCGCCACCTTGTGCGCCATTCAGGCGACGCGTAACCTTGCGGCGCAAATTCATCCAAACGGGAGTGCTGATACCCTATGTCCAGGGTTGCGCATATTATTGTATTTCTTGGCTACGCCGTTTTGGCTGCAGTGGTAGGTTATACCTTTCCGGGCGGCGTTCTGAATTTCGAAGATAACGCGGCATGGCTTCTCGGCATGGTCGTTTTTCTTGCCGGATTGATGGCCCACGAAACCATCGCTCGGCGGCAAAACGAAGCGACCGCCTTGCACCGCCTTTTGGTGTTGCGCCGGGCCTATGACGGCGCCCACGAAGAGCTTGAGCGGGCCCGTGATGAAATGCGCCGGGTTTATGAAGCGATGGAGAGCGTCGGGCAGGACGCGGCCGAAGGGGACCGCGAACTGGAAGAAGTCGCGTCCGAGGTTAAGGTCCTGCATGCCCTAGTCGAGGAGTTATATTCCACCGGAGGCGGCAAAGCCAACCGCGCATTGCCGCCGTTACCAAAAGACATAAAACTAGAGGAAGCGCTCGACGATCAAGCGGTCTTCGGCAGCCCAACCACCATGGCCCCGGTCCGGCTCAGCGAAAGCGATATGCTGGACATCATGCGCGACGCCCTGCGTCAGAACCGGGTCGACCTCTACCTACAACCCATCGTCAGCCTACCGCAACGCAAGCACCGCTATTTCGAGTGCTTCAGTTCGGTGCGCAACGCCCAAGGTGCGGTCATTACTCCAGACCGCTATATCGAGATCGCCAAGAAGTCGGGCCTGATCAAGGCCATCGACAACATGCTGCTATTCCGCTGCATCCAGTTAATAAAAAAGATTCAAAAGCACGAGTACGCGACCAGCTTCTTTTGCAACGTCTCGCCGACGACACGAGCCGACCGGGAGTTCTTCCAAGAATTCCGCGAATATCTGGAGCGCAACGAAGACCTGGCTCCGAGCATTATTTTCGAGTTTAGTCAGACCGACATCGCCGCACATCCGGAAGAGCTCATCGAGGATATCGAACGCTTGAGCGAACGGGGTTACCGGTTCTGCATGGATCAAATAGTAGATATCGATTTCGATGCCGAGGCGCTGGCCGAACTCGGATTTCATTTCGTCAAAGTGGAGGCTGGAAACTTGTTGCCAGAATCGGAACAAAACGAAGGTCAATCGGCTGACAGGATACAGGCACTCAAACGTCGTTTGGACGATGCGGGCATCGATTTAATCGTTGAGAAAATAGAGACGGAGCAGATGCTGGTGGAACTCCTTGACTATAATATTGACTTTGGCCAAGGCTATTTGTTCGGCGAACCGCGCCTCAGCCAAGACCCACCCTCCACGCCATTGACCGCTGGCGAACGCCCGTGAGTGTGCCGGTTTTGCAAGGACTGCGCGAAGTCGCTGGAAACTACGACGGGTTCGTACTCGATCTCTGGGGTGTCGTGCATGACGGGGTTACGGTCTTTCCCGGCGTTGTCGATGCGTTGCGGCAATTGCACGCGGCGAAAAAGAAACTGGTTTTCCTCTCGAACGCGCCGCGCCGCGCCCATCTGGTAGCGGCGCAGTTGGACAGTTTTGGTATCACGACTTCTCTGCATGACGGAGTGATGTCGTCTGGCGAGGCGGCATGGCGATACCTGCACGATCGCCCCGACAATTGGGCGCGGGGTTTAGGTCCTAAATGTCTGCGCATTAGCTCGGAACGCGACCACGCCGACTTGGACGGACTCGAATTCGACGAGGCCGACAACATTGGATCCGCGGATTTTATTCTGGTTACTGGCCCTAAGGATCAAATGAATTCAGCAGAACCCTATGACGATATGTTACGAGCCGCGTTCGAACGTCGGCTTCCCATGATTTGCGCCAATCCGGACCGCGAAGTGATCCGGGGCGGGGTCCGGCAAATTTGCGCAGGCGCCATTGCCGAGCGCTATGAGAATATGGGCGGCGAGGTCCGCTGGTATGGCAAGCCCGATCCCACGATCTACGACGAATGCTTCCAGCTCCTGCAAATCGAGAATAAATCCCGCATTCTCGGCATCGGCGATTCCTTCACCACCGATATTCGCGGCGCCAATGCAGCCGGGTTGGATGCATTGCTGGTCGCGCGCGGTATCCACGGTGAAGGTCTGATCGACGCCGATGGCAGGCTCGATGGCGGTTTGATCGCGGCGCGGGCCAAATCTGACGACGTTCAGTTGATCGGCGCAGTCGGCGAATTCGTCTGGTGAGCATCACAAAGGCAATTGCAGGGTTCGGCGGGATCGCCGACG
Source organism: uncultured Rickettsiales bacterium (assembly GCA_913046825.1). The sequence continues at coordinate 11,387 of CAJWTF010000076.1, forward strand.
CTTACGACACTTATCTCGTCGATCAATGGGGTGTCCTCCATGATGGACATACGGCTCATGCGGCAGCGGTCGACGTCATGCACCGCCTCAAGGATGCGGGGAAGAAATTGATCATTCTATCTAACTCCTCGCGCCGCGCGGACACCACACGCGGGAACATGACCCGCATGGCAATCGATCCCAATCTTTTTGACGGATTCGCGACTTCGGGCGAGGAAGTGCGTCAAGCATTCCTCGGGCGCGTCGATCCGTTCTACGACAATCTCGGCACCCGCTGTATCATCTTCCAATGGGGCAAAGATGATCATTTCTTCGAAGGCCTGGACCTCGAGCCGGTCGACAGCATCGAGAAAGCGGAGTTCATTCTCCTGAATGGAACCGAGAGAGACCGCTTTCCAGAGTATGAAGCGATCTTGCGCCGCGGTGTCGAGCGTAGATTACCGATGGTTTGCTCGAATGGAGATTTCGTCAGCATCACGCCGGAGGGCGAATTGGTGCAATGTCCAGGCGTCGTCGCGCGGCGTTATGAAGCGCTCGGCGGATATGTACGATGGCACGGCAAGCCGACACCGGGGGCATATCAAATGGCTTTGGCCGACGAGGCCGCAGACCCTCGACGTATTCTCGCCATCGGCGATTCTCTGCTCCATGATATCGCGGGCGCCAGCGCCGCCGGTTTCGATTCCCTGTTTATCACCGACGGTATCCATCGCCCGGAACTCGGCCTTCAAGCGGACGGCGCGAACACTGCGTTGAGCCTCGCAAAACTCTACACACAATACGGCGCAACCCCGACCTACGTCGCGCGACATCTTGTCTGGTAAATCTCAGCTCGCGGTAATTTGATACGCTGCACCCCTTTCTATCCGCAACATTCACGGCGCTAAAGACGAGTGCCCTTTTGACTGTTAGGAAACCATCCAATGCATAAACTTATTTTCGGCCTCTCTAATCCCTGATTTGGAGAACCCGTGCTAACCTCTCATATTACTGAAAGTACAACACGAATGGGCGGACGATGAATACGACGCAAAACGATCCCTTTAAGGACCGCCGCGAAGCGGCTGTGCCGGGTCACCCTGTAGTCGACCCGGCGGATTGGAGCGCCAAAGCCATGGCGGCGAGCGACGAATGGAGGATCGAACTCAACAAAAATGACACCGACGACCTGCACGCCGCTGTCGCTCCTTTCGACCGTGAGGGCATCGACGTGATGCCGCTCGGCAAAGAAGATTTTTCGCTACCCGGTCTAGCCCCAAAACTCGCGCTATTACGCAGCGAATTATTGTACGGCCGTGGGTTTGTCTTGTTGCACGGCTTGCCAGTCGATGCCTTCGGCAAACGGGGCAGCGCCATCGCATTCTGGGCCATCGGTCAGCATCTGGGCGATGATGTGCTGTCGCAGAACAAACGCGGCCACGTATTGGGACATGTCACCGATCTCGGCGAATCCCGCAGTAACCCCTCGCAACGTGGCCCCTATTCCCGTGAGGAAATCCCCTTCCATGTGGATTGCGGCGATATTGTCGGCCTGCTCTCCATGGAAGTCTCGAAAAACGGCGGCGACAGTAGCCTTGTCAGCTCAATCGCCGTTCACAATGAAATGTTGAAACGTCGTCCCGATCTGGTCGAGGTTCTATACGAGCCACTCTATCGCGACCGCCGTGACGAGGTGCCACCTGGCATGAAGCCTTGGTACCGTCTGGCGGTTTTTCATTTTCATCAGGGGTATTTCAGCGCCTCGATAGAGCCAACCTATATCGGCTCGGCGCAGCGTTTCGATGACGTGCCGGAGATGACGCCGGCGCAAAAAGAAGCCATGGCGATGGCGCAATCGCTCTCTGAAGAACTGCGCTTCGATACCGGCTTCCATCGGGGCGACATGCAGTTCTGCAACAATCACGTCATCTTTCACACCCGGCGTGACTACCAAGACCATGAAGACCCAGCGCGAAAGCGACACCTGCTGCGGCTCTGGTTGAAGGCGCTCGATGGTCGTCCTCTCCCGGAGGCGTTCTATGAGCGGCACGGCACTGTCGACACCGTGGACCGTCCCGGCGGCATCGTCGGCGAGAGCACAATCTTAAACGCGCCGCTTGAGCGCAGCTAATCCTCGAAATCTACAACGGCACGACGAGCAAAATATCGATCCGGTGGGATTCGAGGACGACCCGTCGATCCCGAAACAACGGCTTATGGTCTTCCACGACAATCTCGTCGATGTATTTACCGGCGGCATAAATCTCCATCGCACCATCCTGTTTGGTTCGGATCACGTTGAAGTTGGTGCGTGCTTGAAAGCCACCGTCGACGCGCGCAGAAATGCGAGGTAGGCTTAAAATGTGACAGTGAGTATGCGGCTCAAAAATATTAGCCGTCCGCAGAGCATTTATGCGATCAAGCATCATACCCTTCCCCTCACAATACAGAATACCAAGCGGCAAGTTTTGCTCATAGCTTTTGCGAGGAATGATCTGATAGACCGCGTCTTCGGTGAAAAAATCCGGCCAAGACTCCAACTGGTCATCGTCGAGGGCATAGGCGCAATCGAGCAGAAAATCTTCGACCTGCCTGCGGCAATTTTTGGTATCCGTAGCCATACTCCCCGCCAACCCTACTACTCAAAACCCATGATGCGCCGATATCCGGCCCAGAACCCCCGGATTGCGACTTCAGTCGCGCGAGAGTTTTTTGACGGCTCCACATCTCGCCCACCCATCTCGAGGAAAGCGCTAACATCTTCGCTTCCCCTGGTGCCGCGTTGCACGAACTCGTTTATGCAGCCATCCTCGAGAGAGACCAGTCCCGCAGCACCAGTTAAATTACTCTGCCGCAAGCGCCGCCGCGTCATTTCCTCGTCGTCGTCTTCATATCCCAAATATATCCAGAACAACTCCGTCTTATCGACGCCGAGCGGCCGGAAGAACCGAACCGCGAGAGAGTTCAGCGTGTACTGGAAACACAGGCACGGAAAGATCGCCTGAATCGCATGTGTTATGCCGTCGTCATATTCGTCGACAGGATCCAGCAAATGCGGCCCATGGAGTTTCGATTCATACTGTGCCGAATGCACATTGTCGTCCTGGTATTCCTTCGCGTTTCGAACGGTGGACCGTTTGGCATAGCTATAGTGATGCCATTTGCTGTCCGACATTATGATGCCACCATCCATATCGAGACGGTTGACGTTAAACGTTGCATAAAATGTGTGCAGGATTGTCGCGTGATAGGAATCGCGCAGGTTCTCAGCGTAAAGCTTCCAGTTGTTGTGAATGATCTGGCTGTGCATGCCGAGTCGCTTCAGTGGGCGACCGAAATTTCGCCGGATCATCTGCGACATTTCCGAGCCTAAATAATCACCGACCGACGGGATTTCGGCATCGAACGTCCCGAATACGATGCCGCAAAACATCTCGATCCTGATCGCCTGCAAGCGATGTTGGGCGACATCGAAATCGTCCGGCATCCCGCCGCCACCGTTAAGGCCTTTGCGGAATGCGATGGATTGCAGCTGCCCTTTGAGGTCGTAGGACCAGGAATGATAAACGCAGGTCAGGTCCTTTGCGTGACCGCGGTCCTTCAGGCAAACCAGCGCCCCTTTATGCGAACAACGATTAACGAGGCCATGCAACACGCCGTCTTCGTCCCGTGTCACAACAATCGGCGTCTCACCGATGGTGGCTAACTTATAGTTACCCGCATTTGGAACATCTATATCCAGGCAAAGGTAATGCCAAACCGGTCCCCGAAAAATGCGGTCCTGCTCGTAAGCATAGATCTCCGGGTCCGAGAACAATCGGAAGGGAACTCGGATTACCCCTTCCGTCGGCCAGCTGAAAGGCACGTTCAATTCATCTGTTTGGACCTGCGCCATTACGTCATCTACTTGGTTTGCCAACATTGCAAAGAAATCAACTGCAAATTGCAAGGCGGAAGGTGTCCACCTTTAATTTACCCGTAATTACACCGAATTTCCGCCACTTTAGCCTTCCAAGCGACCGCATGTTAAAATCATCTTTCACTTAACATTTTTGGTCGATTAGGAGAATTAGTTGTGTCGGAGTCTGGTTTGGCGGAAACAGCGGAAGAAGTTTCCCGCATCGCATTTGGTTTCATGGCGTCAAAAGCGCTGTTTGCCGGTTTGCATATAGACGTTTTTACCCAATTGGCCGATGGGCCGAAAAACTCAGCTGAAATCGCCAAGGACGCTAGAATTCCGATGAACCGGATCACGACCTTGATGACGGCTCTCACCAGCATCGGACTGGTCGACCGGGAAGAAGAAGGGGAAATTTACTCCAACTCACCGGGCGCGAAAGCTTTCCTCGCCAAAGGCGCCAAATACGAGTTCGGCGACTATCTTCGGTATCAAATCGACCAACAAATGTACCCATTCCTCGGACAGTTGAACGAGGTGCTCGACGGCTCGCTCAACCCCGACGCCGTTGACTCATATCAACATTGGATGTCCGATCCGGAACAGGCCTCTATCTATTGCGAGGCGCAGCACGCCGGCTCACTCGGGCCGGGACGGACGCTCACTCGATTGGTTGATCTCAGCAAGGCGAAAACCTTGCTCGATGTGGGCGGCGGTACCGGGGCCATGAGCATTCGGCTTCTGGAAGCCTTCCCAGATCTTGACTCGACCATTATCGATTTCCCCAACGTCGCGGAAATCGGCTGGCAGTTCATCTCCGGCGCCGGAATGGTCAACCGCATCCGTTATATCCCGTCGAACGCCTTGACGGCCGAATGGCCGAAAGAACAGGACGCGATTTTGATGTCCTATCTGTTCAGCGGCATCCCCGGATCGGAAGTCCCGCGGCTTGTCGAATACGCGTTCAATTGTCTCGCGCCTGGCGGCAGTTTTATGGTGCATGATTTCATGGTCGAAGATGACCGGACCGGACCGCCGATGGCAGCGCTTTGGCAATTGCAGCACATGGCGTTCACGCCTGATGCACGCTCGGTGACGCCGGGCTGGCTGCGCACGCGATTGCATGAGGTCGGTTTCGTCGACATCCGGGAAGACGAAATGATTCCGGGATTGACCCGCCTCATCCACGCCCGCAAGCCGGATTGAGCCATGGCCAGGTCAGATTTTAAATTCACGTGGCCTTTCCGCGTGCGCTATTCGGAAGTGGACGGCCAGAAAATCGTCTTCAATGCCCACTACCTGACGTATTACGACACGGCGATTACGGAATATTTCCGCGCCCTGCCGTATGATTACATGGGGCAGGTCGAGCATACAGGACAGGACTTTCACACCGTGCGCACTTTGGTCGAATATCAACAACCGATCGAATTCGACGAGGATATCGAGGTGCACGTCCGCACCTCCCGCCTCGGCCGGTCGTCCTTAACGTTCCTGTTGGAAATTCATCCCGCAGGAAAAGACGATCTGCGGGCGACGGGCGAAGTCGTTTGGGTTAACACGGATCAAGCAACCCATAAGTCGGCGGCTGTTCCCCAAGAACTCGTCGATAAGATGTTGGCGCTTGAAGGCGAGTTGCTCGAGCGCTAAATCCCCCCGAGCCGATAGGCCTTAGCCGCCGCACCAGCGAATAGATCCCTTTTCTCTGGGTCCGATGCACCCGCTGATATGCGCTTAAACGCGTTCCAACAGACCTGAAGACTACACCAACGCTTTTGCACTGGAAAATTCGATTCGTACATCGAACGTAACGGGCCGAACGCCTCGATACAGGTCTCTATCCACGGTCGCCAAGCGGCAGCGACTTCCTCCGAGCACGGTGCCACGTCGCGGTCACCTTCGAAACCCGGCATCCGGATTGGCAGCGCACCCAATTTAACGAAGACGTTCTCACGCTCCCCAACCCGAAGAATACGCATCCGCCAATCTTCGAACACTTCGTCCTTCCGGCCCTGATAAGGACCGTCGAGGATCGGGCTGCCAACATGATTGAGCACGATGGTAAGGTCAGGGAACGCATCCGCCAAGGCTGAGGACCTCGTCCAATTGCGGATGATAGAGCCAGCTGTCGAGAGACAGGCCCCGGCGCGCCAATACCCCCGCCGCTTCCCGAGCTTTTGCGCTCAACAACATACCCGCATCAGGTGCCACGTTGCGGATACGCTCATCCGCATCCCAACCCGTCGAATAGCGCACACCGCGGAACCGCGCGCCGGAAGCTTCTATATGTCGATCCAATAGTGGCTCGATCGCCGCACCCAAAGTCATATCGACATTTCCAAACATGACCGCGCAGGCCCGTGTCGGTCCAAACGCACCGCTGGCGCTCATCGCTGCCTGACCGGTGACGAATTCCGTCTCCCCAAGCGACCGCTCCACCTCTGGGCCCCTCTCGCGATACATCGAATGACATTCCGCGAAAACCGTCGCAACGACGTTATGGCCGCAATCGAGATCCGCCGCCAGTTCCGGCATCAAATAGGTGTACCCATTGCGCAGCCAAAGATGATGATGCGGATCAACAATGGGAAGGCCCGGCTCCAGAGCGTCTTCCATGGTCTTGGAAAGCCAATCGTCGTCAGGCGATGTTTGTCCTGTATTAGCAG
>CAJWTF010000077.1 GCA_913046825.1 uncultured Rickettsiales bacterium
GGGGCGATGATATGCCCCACGATCAATATCGTGAAATAGGGGGCGATATCGTCGGTCCGCATTTCGGCCAGTAGCGTACCGCAGGAACCGCAGGCATCCACCGGTTTTAAATAAGCGCGATAAATCGGCGCTTCCCCACAGCAGGGGCATTTCTGCCGAAAGCCCCGAAGCATCGGTAGAGAAGGGAAGCCTTGTCCTCTTCGGTATTCCATGACGGAGATTTAAGACTTAAAACGATATGCGCGCAATGATACTCCATGGGGGGCGACAATTCGCCCCGGATCGATCGGGTCACGCGTCGATGATCACGAGTCCATCTACACCGACGATCGAATCATGTTTGACGATAACTGGATTAACCTCAGCCTCGACGACGGTCGGGCCCTCGACCAACGCCAATTTGGAAATCGCGACGATCGCATCCGCGAGGCCGTCGAGATCGCCTTTCGGCATGCTGCGGTAGCCGCGTATCATCGCGAGGCCGGATACTTCCTCGATCATCTCATGGGCTTCGGTGAGGCCGATGGGGGCCAAACGGAGGGACGCGTCTTTATAAATTTCGGCGAGGACGCCCCCCATTCCCAGAACGACCGTTGGGCCCACTAGGGAGTCGACCCGGTACCCCAACAAAACTTCGGCCAGTCCCGATTCCATGCGCTGCAGTAAGAAACCCTCGACTGTCGCATCCGGATTATCGACGGCAATGCGCCGACGGATCGATTCCGTGGCAGCGTTCACCCCAACGCTGTCTTCGACACCGAGGATGACACCGCCGGCCTCTGTCTTATGAGGCAAATCCGCCGAAACAATTTTCACCGCAACCGGGTATCCGATTTCGGCAGCGCCTGCGGGGGCATCCTGCGAGGTCGGCACAAAACGCATTGGTGCTTGGGGAATACCCAACGCCTCGAAAACCGCCCGGGATTCGCGCTCGTCGAATGTTAGTCCCCGACCAACTTTTAAGGCCTCCACTACCGAACGAGATGGCGGCGTGATATCCGCATCGTCGTGTGGTGGGCGCCACGAAAGGGTCGCATGGATACCGTCCGCGCAGGCCTCCGGCGTGCCGAAACCGGCGATACCTGCTTTCGCAAGCAACGCATAGGCTTCATCTCCCTCCGGAACTAGGAAAGCGCAGAGGGGTTTGCCCTGGCCTTTTCGCTCGATCAGCGGGGTGACGGTTAAGTTGGGATTTGAGCGTGCCGAAGAGCCGACAGCGAAGACAATCAAATCCGTGTCTTCGGCGGCGAGCGCTTCGTCCAAAATAGCACCGATGGCGCCAGAGTTCGCATTGCCGAACGTGACGTCAACCAGCGGACCGTTTTGTGGATTGATACCGTGTTCGCTCGCCAATCGCTGCATCGCTTCATCCGAGAGCGGGCGGCAATCGACGCCAAGCAGGCTCAGATTATCGACGACCATGGCACCGCCGCCGCCAGTGGTGGTGACGACGGACGCGGTCAAATTACGTGGCTTCCGGTCCTGAAGGAGCGGCGCCATTTCGTAGAGCGTCTCGAAGTGGCGGACCCGAACGATGCCGTGTTTGCGTAAGAACGCATCGACCGCTTCATTGCTGCCGGTGATCGATCCTGTATGCGAGGCGGCGACGGCATTCGCGGCCTCCGATTGGCCGAGTTTGTATACGATAATAGGTTTCCCCACATCGTGCGCGCGCTTTGCCACGGCGGCCAAACGGTCCGCATCTCGGATGGTCTCCAGGAACAACAAAATCGCCTCGGTTTCCGGATCGTCGACCAAGGTGTCGGCGACTTCGGCGACCGTGAGGTCGCATTCGTTGCCAATGGAAACCAATTTCGCGAAGCCGATACCGCGGTCCCCGCCGCGCGAGATGAACGTGCCGAGCAAGCTTCCCGATTGCGAGATGACGGAAAGCCCACCCTGTGGCAACTCCGGTAATTCCATGATGCTATTTGCGGTCAGCGCCAGTGATGGTTTCACACCGATGATGCCGATGCAGTTCGGGCCGATCAGCCGCACCCCGCCGTCGCGCGCGATCTCGACGATCTCTTCCTGCAAGGCGCGACCATCCGCGCCAACTTCGGCGAAATTGGCCGTGAAGACGGTCGCGACCGACGCGCCGATCTTCGCGCAATCACGGATGATGTCCGGCACGGTTTTTGGCGGCGTCATGATCAGTACTTGATCGACAGGTTCCGTGATGTCGCCCACCCGGTGATAGCACCGCACGCCGTAGAGCTCATCACGGGTCGGGTTCACCGGAAAGATGTTGCCCGTATATCCGTGCTTGTTGAGGTACTCGTATATCTTCGAATTGTTCTTCCCAGGGGTATCTCCCGCGCCGACGAGAGCGACCGAACGGGGGCTGAAAAGCGCATCTGCGAGGTTTAGTTTTGACATATCGGTCCTGTGGGCGGGTTATGAGGCATTCCAATAGCTTATATAGCGTGTTCGAGTAGCGGCGGAAATCGCCGGGATTGCGATTTCCTGTTATCGATGGCATCACCGAAGGCTGAATTGGTGAGGGAGAGAAACGTGGCGACTAATCAGATTACCGGCGGTGAAGCACTGGTCCGGATGCTCAAACTGCATGGCGTGAACGTTATCTTTGGATTGTGCGGCGATACTAGCCTGCCGTTCTATGATGCGCTCTATCGCACGGCGGGCGACTTGACCCATGTGTTGACGCGCGACGAACGACACGCGGCATATATGGCGGATGCCTATGCGCGGGTTACCGGCCGCGTCGGCGTCTGCGAAGGTCCGTCCGGCGGTGGGGCGACCTATATCGCGCCTGGCGTGATCGAGGCCAACGAATCTTCCATACCGATCCTGGCCATTACGTCCGATATTTCGGTCTCGGGGCGGGGGCGTTATACGCTCACCGAATTTGATCAAGAAGCCATGTTCAGGCCATTGACGAAATTCACGCAAGTCATCGACAACGCGGTCGATTTGCCGCGCACCCTGCGAAGGGCGTTCAAGGAAATGACGACGGGCCGTCCCGGCGCCGCGCATATCGGCCTGCCGTACGACGTGCAGCAGCAATTCGTGGACGAGGCGGATATCTGGGCCGAACCCGAATATGGGCGCTATCCCGCGCTCCGGACGGGCCCCGCGCTTGATAGGGTGGCGGTGGCGGCGGAACTAATTTCGAAGGCGAAGCAAACCTTGTTCATCTGCGGTGGCGGCGTCGTTATATCGGGTGCTGAACAAGAACTGGAAACCTTGGCGAAAAAGATCGACGCGCCGATTGCGACGACGATCAGCGGCCAAGGCAGTATCGCCGACGATCATCTGCTCTCCCTTGGTGTGGTCGGCTCCAACGGTGGGACGGAACCGACACGACACGTCGTTGATGCGGCCGATCTTATTGTGTTCGTCGGCTGTCGCGCTGGGTCAGTAACAACGGAGCGTTGGCGCCACCCGGCGCCGGGTGCCGTGAAGATCATTCATATTGATGTCGATCCTGGCGTCATGGGTACGAACTATCGCCCGGATGCGGCAATTGTCGGCGATGCGAAGCTTTGCCTGGGGGCGTTGATCGCCGCCGTCGCCAAAAAGGAAGCGGGCGGCGCACAACAGTTGGTCAGCGCGGCCCGGAAGATAAAATTCTCTGCGTTTCGCGAGCTAGCGAAATCCAACGAGGCGCCGATCCGACCGGAACGGATCGTCGATGAATTGCAAAAGGTTTTGCCGGAAGATGCGGTCATCGTCGCCGACCCTGGCACGCCATGTCCGTATTTCTCGGCCTATTATGAAATTCGCGATATCGGTCGCACCTTTATCAGCAATCGGGCCCATGGGGCGCTTGGCTTCGCCCTTCCGGCTGTTGTCGGGGCGTATTATGGCCGTTCCGGTTCGAAATGCGTGGCGATTACGGGGGACGGTAGTTTCGGTATGTCGGTCGGTGAGTTGGAAACCATCAAACGCCTCGATATTCCCGTGACGATAGTAGTGATCTCAAACAGCATGTTCGGTTGGATCAAGGCCGGACAGCGCAGCGGCTACGAAGGACGTTACTACTCTGTCGACTTTACGCGCACGGATCATGCGGCTGTCGCGGAGGCCTATGGCATTAAAACCTGGACGGTGCGCGATCCGGCGGAATTGGGGCCGGCGCTCAAGGCGGCGGTTGAATTGGATAAACCGACATTGGTCGATGTGATCACTCAGCCGCTGCAGGAAGCACGCGCGCCGGTCAGCGAATGGGTGGCGTGACGGTTCGTATGTGATGAGAAGCACAGACAATTGCTCGTGCGGCGTGTCAGATAGTCCATATAATGCCCGCCGAAAGGAATAATCGATGCCGGAACAGATATATTCGCGTATCTTGAAGTCGGGCGAAGTTCTCTTTCAGGAAGGGGAGGAAGGGGACAAAGCCTATATCGTAGAGACCGGTGCGGTTGAAATTTCACTCGATCTTCCTTCTGGCAAGAAAGTCCTCGCGACCTTGGGTAAGGGCGAGATCATCGGTGAAATGTCGCTGATCGCCGACGCACCGCGCTCCGCGACGGCCATTGCCGCCAAAGATTCCGAATTGCTCGTCTTGAAACGAGACCGTCTGCTGAAGCCAATCGAGGCGGCGGACCCGATCATGCGGTTGATGATCCGAATGATCGTGGACCGGTTGCGTGACGCGCCGCGTTGGATGTGGGAAGGCGATAGCTCGATTCCTGAGATCAGCGAGGCGCGCAAATTGGCGTTTGACGAGGTCAGGGATCTAGCACTCCGCCGCATTCAAATCGAAGGCGAAATGCGCCAAGCCATCGAGGTGCCGGAATTCGAACTTCACTATCAGCCGATCATCAATTTGAAGACCGGCATTCTATCCGGCTGCGAGGCGCTAATGCGCTGGAACCATCCGGAGCGGGGATATATCTCGCCGGGAGAATTTATTCCGTTGGCGGAAGAAACCGGCATGATTGTCGAGATGGGGCGCTGGGCTCTGGAAACGGGCCTGCGTGATCATTTGACGATGTTGGAGGCTTTCAAGAAATCCTTTCCCGGTGAGAAACCGCCTTTCATCAGCGTAAATGTCTCCGGACGGCAATTGTTCGAACTGTCGGAGATCGATGTACTGCGCGACATTATCGAGAAATCCAACGTGGATCCGAAGCAGATCAAGTTGGAAATCACGGAAAGCTTGATGGTCCATGATACTGAACACGCGGCAGTGGCGCTGGAGAAACTAAAAGAGTTGGGCATTCTGCTGGCCATCGACGATTTTGGCACCGGCTATTCCAGCCTCAGTTACCTACATCGTTTCCCCTTCGATACCTTGAAGATAGACCGCGCTTTCGTCGTCAACATGGCGAAGGACGATGCAAGCTGGAAGCTCGTCCGTGCCATCGCCGGCATGGCCATCGACCTCGAACTCGACATCGTCGCCGAGGGTATCGAGGAACAGCACGAATACAATATTTTGGCCGAATACGGGTGCCATTACGGTCAGGGCTTCATGATGGCCCGTCCCAGCCCTATATCGAACAATATCGAATTGATCGAAAACGCCACCACCTGGTGAGCTGCCGAAACATGGGAGGGTGAATTGGGCGACGATATTTCACATTTGAAGGAATGGGCGGCGCTCGCCCAAGGAATAGCTCCCGAGGCTGGATCGGAGGATGGAATTCTGCGCGCTGTGTTGCGCCAGGATGCCCAGGCGCGCGACGCTGCGATGGCGTTGCCGTTCGAGACGGAGCCCGCTTCTTACACGCGTATGCTGGAGAAGATCGCCGATAAGGTGACACCGAAATGAGCGCCGACGATATTGCGGCCCTTACACTGGCGGACGCGGCGGAGAAGATCGCCGGTCGTGAGATATCTTCCCTCGAAGCGACGGAAGCCGCTCTGGACCGGATAGATCGTTACGGCGAAAAACTCCACGCCATTGTCCATTGCGATGAAGAGGCGGCGCTCGCCGGTGCTCGCAAGGCTGACGAGGAGTTGGCGTTGGGCAATGTCCGGGGCCCGCTCCACGGTGTGCCCCTAGCACACAAGGACATGTACTACCGCGCCGGTTGGACGGCGGCTTGCGGTTCCAACATCCTGGCCGATTTTGTGCCGGATGTGACTTCGACCGCGATCCAGAAGTTGGATGCGGCGGGTGCCCTTGATATCGCGCGGCTTAATATGGTGGAGTTCGCGTTTGGCCCGACGGGCCATAACGAGGTGGTGGGTACGCCGCGCAATCCATGGAATACGGATTACATTACCGGCGGCTCATCGAGCGGCTCCGGCGCTTCGGTGGCGGGGCGTTTGGTTTACGGCGCGCTAGGCTCCGACACTGGCGGCTCGATCCGCCTGCCGGCACAATGTTGCGGCCTTGCGGGTGTGAAGGGAACCTACGGGCTTGTCAGCCGCTACGGTGCCATGCCGCTCTCGTATTCGCTCGATCATGTGGGACCATTGACCCGCACTGTTAAAGACAGCGCTCTGATCTTGCAGGCTATTGCAGGGCATGATCCCAACGACGCCACGACAAGCCACCGCCCGGTGCCGAACTACCTCGACGGCATAGCCGACGGTGTGAAGGGTATGCGCATCGGTGTGCCGGAAAATCACTGCTACGACCCGGTCGAAGACGAAGTGCGAAACGCGCTTGAAGCCAGTCTTGAGGTGTACCGCGAATTGGGTGCGGAGATCGTGCCGCTGCATGCGCAAAGCATTGAGCAGGCCAACCGCTTCGCTAACGTTGTCATGGCGACGGAGGCGGCCACATATCACAGTAAATGGGTGCGTGAGCGGCCGGGCGATTACGGGTCGCAGACATTAAGCCGATTGCTGCCGGGTTTTTATTATTCTGCCACTCGATATATCGAAGGGCTGAACCTGCGCAGCCAGGTACTTGCCGATTTTTGCGCCAGCGTGTTCGACAAGGTCGATATGCTACATGCACCGGTCATCCCCATCGAGATTCCCCGCATCGACCAAACCGATGTGGGTGCGCAGCCAGGTTACATGAAATCCATTGCCTCGATTACGCACAACACCAGGGCGATCAATTTCCTCGGCTTGCCGACGGTCTCCGTGCCGTGCGGCTTCACGGCAAACGGTTTGCCGACCGGATTCCAACTGATTGGACGACCTTTTGATGAGAAAACCTTATTGCGGGCCGGACATGCCTACGAGCGCGAGACGCTGTGGTGCGACCGAGCACCGGAACTCTAGGAGGGAATGATGAGCGACAGTGACGAAGTCCTCCGCGAGTGGGCGAAGAAAGTACAACAGGTCGAGCCGGATCCTGGTTCCGCTAGCACTGTGTTTCGCAGGGTGAAATTGCACGAAGGTCAGGTGCGCAAAGCCGCTCGTGGTTTGCCATTTGAATCCGAACCGGCAATTTTTCGAGGACTGCTTGACGGCAAGGCGAAGGGAGAGAAGGCATGAGTGCGGATGAGATTGCGGCGTTGAGCCTGACCGACGTCGCGGCCAAGATCGCGGCCAAGGAATTGTCGGCCGTAGAGGCGACAGAAGCGGCGCTAGACCGGATCGCGCGCCATGGCGACACGCTGAATTGCATCGCCGACGTCAACCCCGAGGATGCGCTGGCGCAGGCCCGCAAGTCGGACGAGACCTTAGCAAAGGCCGGTCCGTCAGGCCCACTGCATGGTGTGCCGTTGGCGCATAAGGATATGTATTACCGCGCCGGGCGTGTTAGCGCCTGTGGCTCGAAAATCCGCGCCGACTACGTGCCGGAGATTACGTCCACCGCGTTGGCGAAACTGGACGCGGCGGGAGCGCTGGAAGTCGCACGCTTGCAAATGGTCGAGTTTGCCACGGGGCCTACCGGCCACAATGAAATGGCCGGGACACCGCGCAATCCGTGGAATACCGAGCACATCACCGGCGGCTCGTCGAGCGGCTCTGGTTCCGCCGTTGCGGGGCGTCTCGTCTATGGGGCGCTTGGTTCGGATACCGGCGGCTCGATCCGTATTCCGTCTTATTGCAATGGGCTCGTTGGCATGAAGGCGACCTATGGGCGGGTAAGCCGCTACGGCGCGATGCCGCTCTCGTTCAGTCTCGATCATGTCGGCCCGCTCTGCCGCACCGTGACCGATTGTGCGGTGATGACTCAGGCGGTGGCCGGTTACGATTCGGACGATCCCACGACTAGCCGAGAGCCGGTCGGCGACTATACCGTTGGGATCGAAGACGGCGTGAAGGGCCTAAGGCTCGGTTTGCCCGCCAACCATTTCTTTGACGATGTCGATGAAGAGGTCCGTGTCGCCATCGAGGCCAGTATCGAGGTCTTTCGGAAATTAGGCGCGGAGATCGTTGAGATCGAAATACCCGGTATTGCCGACGGCTTCGCGCTCGGGGAGGTATTAGGGCGCGTCGAGGCGGCCACATATCATTCGACTAATCTTCGCGAACGCCCGCAAGATTACGGCACACAGACCCGTAACCGCTTGATGCAAGGATTTTACTATCCGGGGACGCGTTATATCGAAGCGCTGAATCTGCGGGGCCAATTATTGGCGCAATTCACCGAAGCGGTCTTCGATGTCGCTGATATGCTTATCGCGCCTTCAGTGCCGATGGCAGTGCCGACCATCGCGGAGACGGATATGAGTGCGAACCAAGGTTTCCTCGATATGATCGCTCGGTTCGGCTCCTGCACCCGCCCGTTCAATTTCCTTGGCTTGCCGGCGCTCGGTGTGCCGTGCGGATTTACGTCGAACGGTCTGCCGACTGGATATCAGATCGTCGGTCGCAGCTTCGATGAAGCGACACTGTTCAGGGCTGCTCGCGCGTATGAGCGGGAGACGGGCTGCACGGATAAGGCACCGGTGCTTTAAATCTGGGCACGTGCGTCGCCACGCTCAACATGAGCGTGCGAGTATGCGCACCTAGACGTAAACCGTCCCCTCCATGATCCGCCGTGCTGTCCGGCCTAGTGTCGCGCGTTTGACGTCGTAGTCGTTGCCATTCAGCTCCACCACGCTTTCCGTCTCGATCACGCCCGCCGGGTGGCCGATGCGGACTTCTATGCGGTCTTGCGCTTCCTCACGGCAAGCCTCGTAGACAATGGTGCCGGGAAGCTTGCTGGCGATGCCGGTGCAGACGGTGCTCGTGCCCGCATAGGTCTTGTGCATTTGCTGCATGAACATCAGGCGTGAGAGAAAGTCGCTTTCTTCCGCTTTGACCGTGCGGTCGCTGAGCGGTGCTTCGTAGTCTTGAGGCGGCGAGATAATGGCGATGATCGGTGCGGCCGGGCTTTCCTGTTTGCCGCGTGCCGGATCGCTGATCATGCCCATGGTAAAAGCCGCATGGGAGCGGATGCGTTCCAGCAGTTCAGTAAGGTCCTTGTCGGCGTCTATTTGATCCGCGGTCTCGGTGCCTGTCAGCCCAATATCCTTGGCCCGGATGAACACATGCGGATTGCCGATATCGATCATCGAAGCATCGATGGTGCCGAGGCCTGCGACCTCGAGCCGGTCCATGGGGTTTCCTGTCGGCAGCAAGGACCCGACGCCTTGCCCGGCGGTTTCGGCAAAATCGACTTGAATTTTCGCACCGCTGCCGGGGACGCCCGGAATGTTGTAGTCGCCGCGTTCTTGCGGGCGTCCGCCTTCAACCGGCACCTCGCAATAGAGCATGCTTTGCAGGTTGGTGTTCCAGATGCGCACCGTCGTCATGGGCGAGATGGGCCGAACCATATTTTCCCAAATCGCGAAGGCACCGATGCCGGAGGTGAGATTGCCGCAGAGTGAGCGAAAATCGACCACCGGTTCGTCGAGCTCGACTTGACCGAACGTATAGCTGAGATGGGCACCTTGGGCGCGCGGCTCGTCCTCCGGCGGAGGACCGACGATGCAGACCTTGCTGGTCAACGGGTCTGCCCCGCCGAGACCGTCAATCTGTCGGCGGTCAGGCGAGCCGAAGATCGAGAGAATGGTGCGTTCCCGCGCTGCTGGGTCGGCGGGTAAATCGGCTTCCCTCAGATAGATGCCCTTGCTGGTGCCGCCTCTCAAGATGGTGCAACGGATCGGTTCCGACATGCGGATCTCCCCTTCATGGTCTGCACCCTAATATAAGGGCCAAACGGCTGTTCTGTATCCCTTTCCTCGATTTTGCGATATCGGACTACTCTCTATTCAAGTTAGATCTTGGGAGAAAACCCGCATGGTCGAGGTTCTGTCGTAGCTCGGGCCGCAGTTTCAGATGTGGTTTGTGTTTGCCATTATCGTGGCGGCCCTGATTGCATATGCGTCGGCGAAAGTGCCGATGGAGGTAACGTCTATCGGTGTTATCTGTGCGCTGATGCTGTTCTTCCAGCTGGCGCCCGTGGACGGCGATTACGAGCGGCTCAGTCCGGCGCGAATTTTGCCGGGGTTTGCCAATCCGGCCTTCACGATCTTAGCGCTCCTGGTGATGGGAGAAGGGATCGCACGAACAGGAATATTGGATCGGGCGGCCCGGCTCGTGTTGTGGCTGAAGGGCGGTCGGCCTTGGCTCGCGATCCTGATCTCGTTGGCGGCGGTGCTGATCGTCAGTGGTTTTATGAAAAATATTCCCGTGGTCGTTAACTTCATTCTTATCATGCAGGCGCTCGCCAGTCGTATATGCATGCATATATGCATGCATATCGGAAAGGTCATGATACCTCTGAGCTATACGGCTGTCCTGGGCAGAATGACGACCCTGGTCGGCTCCAGCACCAATGCGCTCGTCAATGGGGCGTTGTTGGAAGGCGGAATGCGGACATTCGGGTTTTTCGACTTCACGATTACCGGATGTGTTCTGGCGGCGGTTGGTTTGGTGTATCTTCTGTTTGTGGCGCCGCGTCTTCTGCCGGAGCGCATCGGGTTCCATAGCTCGCCCCCCCACCCCCCGTGGTTCGGACACCGAATTATAGCAAGAATGTGCTAATTTCGGGGGATAAATTCCATTTGAAGGATGAACCAGCCGCAGTACGGCGTGAACGAACACAAAACCTTTACGTCGGATCGAGGAAATCCTCGGCGTCTCTTGGCAGGTTCGGGTAGGCGGTGGGTCCGAGTTCGGTAACGTAGCCAAGCGTGCCCAAATTCTCCATCCGCATCGGGTAGAGCATGCCGTCGAGGTGGTCGTATTCGTGCTGCAGAAGGCGGGCGTGGAATCGGCGGGCGTTGAAAGCGATGGGCTCGCCCTCGAGGTCGACGGCTTCGAAGCGGATTTCGGTGTAGCGCGCCACTTGGCCGTAGAGACCGGGGAGGGAGAGACAGCGTTCCCAATAGAACTTCTTCTCCTCACTTAGTGGCGTGATTCTTGGATTGATCACCACGCTCCAGGGAATCTCCGACATCTTGGCGCCCACGGGCATGACTTCCTTGCGGACCCGGTAGGCGAACATACGGACCGGCTCATAGACCTGTGGTGCCGCAATGCCGTTGCCGCCGATATCCTCGCAGGTATCGATCAGGTCCTGGGCGAGCCGCGCGACCTCCGGCGCGGTAGGGTCCGCGATCGGTTCCGACACTTGTTTGAGCACGTCATGGCCCATACGGGCGATTTTTCGAATGGTCATCTTATGAGGCCTCCTGGGCGCTTTCGTCGCGGGACAATTCTGTTCTATGACCTATGTCTCATCGCATGACGGACGAGGATTTAACGACGGATATGGAGACGTTGCGCTTTCGATTGCGCGAGCGTGCCCGCGCCTTTGCGGCAAGCGAGATCGCGCTGCTTGACGATCTGCACACCCACGAGCGGCCATCGGAAGAATTGTGGCGTGCCTTCGGCGTTTGCGGAATAACGACCATTGGGTTGCCGAGGAAATTCGGCGGTGATGGTGGTGATTTACGTGCCATGGCACTGGTGGGCGAAGCGCTGGCCGCGGAAGGCGGATATCTCGGTCTGGCGGGGGCGTGGATGGCGCGCCAACTCTGTGCCCGTTTGCACATATTCGGCCATGGCACCGAAGAACAGAAGGCTACGTATTTGCCGAGATTGGCGGCTGGTCTGTCGACACCGTGTTTCGCCGTCTCGGAGCCCGGCGCCGGCGCACACCCAAAACATCTGAAGACGGAAGCGGTTCGTGACGGTGCCGAATACGTTATCAATGGTGAGAAAGCTTATCTCACTAATGGACCGATTTCGGATTTGATTCTGCTGCTGGCAATCACCGGCGTAGACGATGGACGTAAGCAATATTCGATCTTCCTGGTACCCCGCGATACGCCCGGGATCGAGGAGACCGAAGGTGTGAAGATAGACTTTCTCAAGCCTTCGTGCCATTGCGGGATGGCGTTCCGGAATGTCCACATTCCAGCGGATGCGATGCTGGGGCCCGAGGGTGACGCCTTCGCGACATTCTCACTGCCCATGCGGCGGGTCGAGGATGCGATTAGTTCTGCTAACAAAGCAGGTGCCTTCCGTTATCAGATCAACCGACTGGGACAAGAAGTCGCTGGTATGGACTTGGATAAAGAGGCGTTGGCTGAGCTCGGCCGATTATCCGCGGCCCGCGACGGTCTTTCGGCGCTGTCATACCGTGCGGTGGAATTGCTCGACCTGGATCCCAACAATAATGCCGAGGAAGTTGAGGCGATCACGGCGGCCGGGCGCGATTGGATCAAGGACTTGCAGGAGCGCGTCCAGGCGTTTATCGAACGGGCTGGAATGACGCCTTCACCGAGGCTCGCCGCAGTCACGCGGGACATAGTGAAGACTACGGGCATTGCGGGCGGCGCTCATGCCATACGTGCCGAAGGCCGGGCCCGCGACTTGATGAACACATAAACGGAAAAGAACACATGAACGACTCCGCCGTCCTTGCCGCCGTTGGCGAGAAGCTATCGTCGGTCGATGCCATCACTGAGGGGCTCTCGACGGTCGGCTATATTGCGTCGCGCCGTATCGCGACGGCGATTTTCATCGCGCAGAATCTTAATAAACCGATCCTGGTAGAAGGCTCCGCCGGTGTGGGTAAAACGGAGTTGGCTCTCTCCGCCGCCAATTGGCTCGGCCTGCCGTTGATCCGAATGCAATGTTACGAAGGCTTGGATGAAGCCAAGGCGTTGTATGAGTGGAAATACGGCAAGCAGCTGCTTTACACGCAAATCCTGAAAGATAAGGTTGGTGATGTCCTGGAGGGAACCGAAGGGATGAACCAGGCGATGGAGCGCTTGCGCGGTTTCGGCGATCTGTTCTTCTCGGAAGAGTTTTTGGAACCCCGTCCGCTCCTGAAAGCGTTGCGGGAAGAAAACGGCGCCGTGCTGCTGATCGATGAGATCGACAAATCGGATGAGGAATTCGAAGCCTTCTTACTTGAAATTCTGTCGGCCTTTCAGGTCTCGATCCCGGAGATTGGGACGATCGTGGCGAAGATTCCGCCGCTGGTCTTCCTCACGTCGAACAATATGCGGGAGATGGGTGATGCTCTGAAGCGGCGTTGCTTGCATCTCTATATTCCGCTGCCGGACGAAAAATTAGAGCGGCGCATTGTGTCGTCTC
The DNA here is from genome assembly GCA_913046825.1 of uncultured Rickettsiales bacterium. The sequence goes on from CAJWTF010000077.1 coordinate 13,420, forward strand.
GCATCCCCGGCATCGAGGAAGGTTTGACGAAACAGTTGGTCAAGTTCGTCCAAATGCTGCGGGAGGAAGATCTCAAGAAGGTACCGTCGATTTCCGAGACAATCGATTGGGCGCGAGTGGTGTTGTTGATGCACGCGGATTCCTTGGATAGCGAATTGGTGCGGGATACGCTGAATGTGTTGCTCAAGTTCGAGCAGGACATCACGTCGGTCGAACGGCGCATCCCAACCTTGGTCCGCAAATCGCTGGAGTAGTGGGGGCGTATGCAAGAAACGCTTGAGGATTTCTTCCGCGCGCTGCGGGCGGCCGATATTCCAATTTCGCCGGCGGAGGCCATCGATGCGCATCTGGCGGTCGACAGCGTCGGCTATTCCGACAGGACTTTATTGAAGGATGCTTTGTGTATCGCGCTGGCGAAGTCGGCGGCTGAAACCCATCGGTTTGACGATTGCTTCGACATGTTCTTCGCGCGCGACGAGTTCAAAAGCAGCGGCGCAGACGCAGGCGATTCAGAATCCGAAACCGAAGCCAGAGACGGCCCCGCAGCGTTACCGGAAGGGCTGCCGCTAGAACTGCAGAACTCAGAATTGCTGCAAATGCTGGCGGATGGCGACCGCGAAGCATTGGCTCAACGGATGGAACAGGCGGCGCGCGAGTCCGGGGCGATGAACATCCGCTACGTCACACAACGCGGTTTGCTGGTGCGGCGTATTCTAGACCGGATGGGGCTGCGTGAATTGGAAGCGGCGATCCGGGCTCTCAACCAGAACGAAGAAAACGCCGGTGCAGGCAATGCGGCACAGGAACTCGCACAGGCGCGGCAGGATTTGTTCCAAGAGGCGCGGCAATATCTGGACCGGCTCTATGAGCTTTACGCCCGGCCCTATGGCCAACAATTGCGTGAGGAGTTCCTGGCGGAGACCGCTCTGTCCGCTGTTGAAATGCGCGACTTCGAGCGTATGCACAAGTTGGTTCGCAAGATGGCGAAGAAACTGGCGACCCGTTACAACCGGCGGCGCAAGCAGACACGGCGCGGTGTGCTCGATGTGCGGCGGACCTTGCGGCGGAACATGGCCAATGACGGCATTCCCTTCGATACGGTGTGGAAACAGACCAAGATCGACCGCCCGCGCATTGTTGTGATCTGTGATGTCTCACGCTCGGTCGCGGCGGCGGCTCGGTTCCTGTTGCTATTCCTGTATTCGTTGAACGAGGTTATCGCAAAATTACGAGCCTATGCGTTTTCCGACCACATGTCGGAGATCAGCGGTATCCTCGAAGAAAAATCGGTTGAAGTCGCGATCCCGGAAATTCTCGATAAGATCGGTTTTAGGCCGACGGATTACGGTCAATCCTTCGCCGATTTCGAGGAAGATTTTGGTGACGTCATCGACCGCAAAACGACGGTCATTATTCTGGGTGATGGTCGCTCGAACCATAACGACCCGCGTGTCGATCTGATGCGCTGGATACATGATCGGGCGAAAGCGGTGATATGGTTGAACCCGGAGCCGAAAACATTTTGGGGCACCGGCGATTCCGAGATGCTGCGCTATCAACCGTTCTGCCACGTCGCCACGGTATGCAGAACGGTTCAAGACCTGGAACGCATCATTGATGATGTGTTGAAGAGTTATATCCGGGGGTAAGGTCCAGCTTTCTATTCACCTTGAATTGGTGCATCTGGCATTTGGAACGGATGCAAGCTCTCATAGGCGCGGGCGGCGCGCAGGACTAACGCGTCTTGGAATAACGGGCCGACAAGTTGTAGTCCGGCCGGTAGGCCATTTGCAGTAAACCCACACGGCACGGCGGCGGCGGGTTGTTGCGTAAGATTGAAGGGATATGTGAAAGGTGTCCATTGGTGCCAGCGGGTGAATCCGTAGCCTTCCGGGAACTCGATGCCAGCGGCAAATGCGGGTAGCGGTTGGCCCGGTGTGAGGAGCAGATCGTAGTCTTGAAAAAAAGCCTGCATACGCTCTCCGATCCCAGCTCGTTGTGAGGCGGCGTCAATGTAGTCAGCCGCGGCGACCCTGCGTCCTCGGTCCATGATTTCGCGCAATCCGCGATCCAAAAGGAAATGCTTTTCAACGGGAACGGCTTTAGCTGCTGCGGCGGCGGATGCGAACCAATGGGTTTGGAAGACGGATTCCGCATCGGCCAGATCGGGGTCAACTTGTTCGACCACGGCGCCCAGTTCCTCGAATGTCCTTGCGGCGGCATCAACGCGGTCCGCAATTTCCGGGTGAACGAATTTCACATGACCCAATGTCGGGCTATAGGCGATCTTTAATCCCTTCACACCGTCTTCAATGTCGTCCAAATGATTGCGGTTGTCGGGTGGCAGCGCCGTCCAATCACGAATATCCGGTCCCGACATGATGTTCAGCATAACGGTTGCATCGCGGACAGTGCGCGTAATTGGGCCGGCGTGGGACAAGGTGCCGAAAGGACTGGCCGGCCAGGCGGGGACCCGTCCGTAAGTCGGTTTGATGCTAAAGACTCCGCTGAAGCTGGCGGGGATACGCACAGAGCCGCCCGCGTCCGTGCCAGTATGGAGCACGCCCATGCCGAGCGCCGTCGCCGCCACGGCCCCGCCGCTACTGCCGCCGGTTGTCCGCGAGGTGTTCCAAGGATTGCGGGTCACGCCACTCAACGCGCTATCGGTGATGCCTTTCCATCCAAATTCCGGCGTCGTCGTCTTGCCGAGGAAGACGGCGCCTGCCTCGCGCAGTCGTGCGACGGGTGGCGCATCTGTGTCCCAGGGCCCATCGGGGTCAGTTGTCTTGCTGCCCCGCAGTGTCGGCCAGCCTTTCGCCAACATCGTGTCTTTCAAGGTTGTCGGGACACCATCGATAGGGCTGAGCGGTTCGTCGCTCCGCCAGCGTGCCTCGGCTGATTTTGCCGATGCCATGGCGGCTTCGCGATCGACGACGACGAAAGCATTCACCGCGTCATTGTAACTGTCGATCCGCGCCAAAGCGGCTTCGGTAACTTCTACAGGAGAGAGTTGTTTCGCGCGAAACGCCTCATTTAGTTGATCGACGGAGAGCGAATGGAGGTCGGTATCGGGCATGCCGGTAATCCTGGAAATGTGAGGCAGTTAATATGCCCTTGTCTTCGCTGAGATGAAAGAGAGCGAGAGGCGTCTTGATCGCAATGGCCGGCCCGCGTAGCGTTGGCATTGGCGATTTAGTGCAAGGTGCAGATGAGCGTTTATCTTACAAACGATCGGCTGGTAAGTAGGTTCGGCGTTATTGTCCCTGCAGTTTTGTGCCTTGTTTTCGCTGTGCTATGGGCAGGCCGCAGCGATGCCGGGCCGCGCGAAAATATGTTGAATTGGTCGACCGCTTCCAAAATAGAGAACATCAGCCCGTATTTCGATTTCCGTCCGGAAATCCAAGTGTTCTCTCATCTGATTTGGGACAGACTATTCTATCGGGAACCAAATTCACCGGTCTTTAAGCCGCATCTGGCGACGAAGCTTAAGTGGAGCGGTGTTACGACCGTGGAAATCGAGCTACGTAAAGACGTAGTCTTTCATAACGGTGATCGGTTCTCTGCAGATGATATAGTCGAGATGGTGCGCCGTCTGAAGGATCCGAAACTTGGAACGCCTGGACATAGGGCGATCCAATGGATTGCTAAAATTGAAAAGTTATCGAGCCATCGTATCAGGTTCGATCTCGTGCAACCGACGCCCCATCTGATGGAGATTCTGTCGGGGCCTTTCATAATCATACCTCAGGCAGCATGGCGCGCTGTGCCAATGGACGGTAATGGAGAGCCGGACTATACGCAGATTCCTCCAGTTGGAAGCGGACCGTATCGGGTCAGTCGCATCGTGCCGGGATTAAATATCGAGCTGGAGCGGTTTAGCAGATACCATAAAGGGCCAAAGGGCCATCCGGGCATTGGTCGCATCCAATTTTTTACAATCTTGGACCCCCACGAACGCCGCAAACAACTGCTGGATGGACGAATCGATTGGCTAGGGCGCTTATCGAAAGAGGCGTTCGAGAGGATGAAGCGAGAAGGAGTTCCGCTTCAATTGACAGGATTCCCGAGTATGCGGATAGCGTTTCTTGTGATGGATGGGGCGGGCCGCAACAATAAAAAATCCCCGTTTCGAGACGTCCGGGTTCGTCGCGCAATCGCTCACGCCATTAATCGTCCGGAAATTGCCCGCAACGTTTTTGGAGCAACGTCAAAAGTCATGCATTCTCTTTGCTATCCCAAGCAGGCTGGTTGTGAGCAAGACGT
>CAJWTF010000078.1 GCA_913046825.1 uncultured Rickettsiales bacterium
GGGGCGGGGCCTCGGTCTCTTCTGGCAGGCGCTAAAATATGCTCTCACAAACAAGGGATTGCTCGGACTTCCGGCGGCACCAATCCGCGCCTATGTCCGGACCCGTGAAGGCTTGGAAGCACCGGACGCGGCCATCTCGTGGATTCCGTTCCTCGCCAACGAGAATTTTCAATTGCACGAACAGTCGGGAATTACGGCGATTACTCATGTCCTCCGTTCGGACAGCACCGGCAATATTCACGTCACGTCAAACGACCCAGGCACACCGCCGGCCATCCGGTTCAATTTCCTCTCGGCACAGACCGATCGCGAAATTCTGCTGGAATCCATGCGCATCACACGGCGCATCATGAATGCAGGTCCGATGCAGGACGTCTCGATAGATGAAATGGCACCTGGCGTCGACACCCAGTCCGACGACGATCTTTTGGAGTGGGTTAAACACAATGCGGAGACGACCTATCACCCAGTCGGAACCTGCAAGATGGGCAGCGACCCAATGGCCGTTGTGGATGATCAACTTCGCGTCCACGGGATCAAGGGTCTGCGTGTTGCCGATGCCTCGATCATGCCGACCTTGACGTCGGGGAATACCAACGCGCCGTCGATTATGATCGGCGAGAAAGCCGCGCGAATGGTATTGTCATCGGCTTAGACTCGGACGATTATTTCGAAACCTTATGGTGAGACTCTCGAACCATGAGCACTAGGGAATGCGGATGATAACAGAGACTTGGATGACCATAGGATGAGCAACGAGAACTTCGATTATATCGTCGTCGGTGCAGGATCGGCTGGATCCGTGTTGGCGAACCGCTTGAGCGCCGACGGCAAGCACAACGTCTTGGTTCTAGAAGCCGGGCGGGAGAGCCATCCGTGGTCGCGCATTCCTGTTGGTTTTGCCAAGCTGATCGATAATCCGGCAGCCAACTGGCTCTACGAGTCGGAGCCGGAAGAAGGGGCGGCGGAACGGAAAATTCCGGTGCCGCGCGGCAAGCTCCTTGGCGGATCCAGCTCCATCAACGGCATGGTTTTCGTGCGCGGTCAGGCGCAGGACTACGACATGTGGGCGCAGATGGGCAATCGTGGCTGGAGCTATCAGGATGTACTGCCGGTCTTTCGGGAAATGGAGAGCTATAACGGCAGCGGCGATCCCGAGTTCCGGGGCTCAGGCGGTCCCTTAAAAATCAGCGACACCGTCGAAGAGGGTCCGCTTTACGACAAGATCATCGCAGCGGCTGGTCATCACGGCATCAAATATACAAAGGACTACAACGGCGCGCTTCAAGATGGTATCGGCATGACGCAAACGACGATCCGCAGTGGGCGGCGAATGAGCACGGCCTATTGCTATCTCGACCCGGCACGGGACCGGCCCAATCTCACCATTCACGCCAACGCCCTCACCGAGGCCTTGGTCCTGGACGGCAAGAAATGCACTGGCGTGCGCTATACCAAGGACGGACAAACCCGGACCGCGACGGCCAATCGCGAGGTCATCGTCTCTGGCGGCACAATCAATTCGCCGCAATTGTTGGAGCTCTCCGGCATCGGTCAACCGGATGTGTTGAGGGCGCATGGCATAGAAGTGCATCACGAGTTGAAAGGCGTTGGCGAGAACCTGCGCGATCATTTTGCTCCCAGGTTCCGATGGTCGGTGCCAAAGGAGTTGGGTCTTACCTATAACGTTCACGGGCGCGGTATTCGGTTGGTTTGGCAAGCGTTACGCTATGCCTTCACTGATAAAGGGCTGCTCGGTATGTCGTCGGGACCGTTGCGCGCCTTCGTCCGCACCCGCGAGGGGCTCGAAGCGCCGAACGCGATGATCGGTTGGGTGCCCTTCCTAATGGGTCCGAATTTCACCCTCGACCGAAACTCCGGCGTCAGCGCCTTTGCCCATATCCTGCGTTCGGAAAGCACCGGCAGCATCCACATCACGTCGGCAAATGAGAAACAGCCACCGGCGATTAAGTTCAATTTCCTATCCGCGCAACTTGACCGCGACGTCACCTTGGAAGCGACCCGTCTCACGCGGGAGATCATGCGGGCACCGTCGCTAGAAGGTATCGTCAAGGATGAACTAGCGCCCGGCGTCGATATTTCCTCCGATAGCGAAGTCCTGGATTGGGTCAAGGCGACGGCGGAGACGACCTACCATCCGGTCGGCACATGTAAGATGGGTAATGACCCGATGGCCGTGGTCGATGATCAATTGCGCGTCCATGGGATCGGAGGGTTGCGGGTCGCCGATGCCTCGATCATGCCAACCCTAACATCCGGCAACACCAACGCGCCCTCGATTATGATCGGCGAGAAAGCTTCGAAGATTGTGTTGGCGGCGGCAGCTTAGGAGCAGGTGCCATCATTCCGGGGCGTGCAGCGAACCCGGAACTAGTGCCTGAGCATTTCCCCTCCGCATTTTCTTTGAATGGAAGCCTCAGGTGATAATTTCGGGTCTGAGCTTAGCCCATCCCAGAATGAAGCCGCACCTCAGTTTCAGAAATCACTCGCCCGTTTCCCTCGCTCCGATCCAGCTTACTCTTAATCCAAGATTCAGCGATCAAGGGAATGCGTTATGGACAGTAAAACTTATGATTTCATTGTCGTCGGTGCAGGTTCGGCAGGGGCGGCCGCCGCATATCGGTTGGCGGAGAACGGCAAGTACACGGTTCTTCTTCTCGAAGCCGGGCGTGACAGCCATCCTTGGTCCCGCATCCCGGTCGGGTTCGCGAAACTGATCAATAATCCGGCAGCCAATTGGCTCTACTCGTCGGAGCCGGAAGAGAGTACCGGCGGACGGCGTATTTCAGTACCGCGCGGTAAGCTGCTCGGCGGTTCTAGTTCGATCAACGGAATGGTCTTTACCCGAGGCCAGAGCCAGGACTTCGACATTTGGGCGCAGCTCGGCAATCGCGGATGGAGTTACAGCGACGTACTGCCGATCTTCCGCGACATGGAGGATTACGAAGGCGAAGCGGACGAGAACTTTCGTGGCCGCGGCGGTGTATTGAAAGTCAACGATAGTATCGAAAAAGGTACGCTTTACGAAACGATAATGGATGGTGCGGAGCAAGTCGGCATCATGCGCACACCCGATTACAACGGCGAATTCCAGGACGGCATCGCCATGTCGCAAACGACAATTCGCCACGGACGACGAATGAGTACCGCCTATTGCTATCTCTATCCAGCGAAGGACTGGCCGAACCTCACAGTGCAGACACACGCGTTATCGGAGAAACTGCTGTTCGAGGACAAGAAATGCGTCGGTGTACGATACACTGTTAAAGGAGAAGTGCGCGAGGCAAAGGCAGGACGGGAAATCCTCATCAGCGCAGGGACAATTAATTCCCCTCAACTCTTGGAACTCTCAGGCATCGGCCAGGCGGAACGCCTGCAAGAACTCGGGATCGACGTCCTGCACGAACTCAAGGGTGTCGGCGAGAACCTTCGTGATCACTATGCGCCCCGCATGAAATGGACGATTCCAAAATCGTTGGCGCTCACGTACAACGTTAAGGGCCGGGGGCCGCGCGTCGTTTGGGAAGCGCTCAAATATCTCTTCACCGACAAAGGATTGCTCGGTATTACGGCCGCCCCGTTGCGTGCCTATATCCGGACACGCGAAGGTCTGGAAGCGCCGAATGCGGTCATCGGGTGGGTGCCTTTCTTAGTCGGTGACAATTTCACCTTAGCTAAGGAATCCGGAGTTACCGCTTTTATGCACATCCTGCGTTCAGAGAGCCAAGGTAGCATTCATGTCTCCTCGGCCGATGCCAAACAGCCACCGGCAATTCGCTTCAATTTTCTCTCGGCGCAGCTCGATCGTGACGTCACGTTGGAATCGATGCGTATCGCCCGCAGCATCATGACCGCACCGGCGCTCGACGGCATCGTAACCGGGGAGATCACGCCCGGCGCCGATATGGACGCGGATGATGAATTGCTGCAATGGGTAAAAGAAAATGCGGAAACGACCTATCACCCTGTTGGTACCTGCAAAATGGGCAGCGATCCGATGGCGGTGGTCGACGACCAATTGCGCGTCCATGGGGTCGAAGGATTACGCGTCGCCGACGCATCGATCATGCCGACCCTGACATCCGGCAATACCAACGCCCCCTCGATCATGATCGGCGAGAAAGCGTCGCGCATGATGCTTGCCACCGCGCAAAATTAGGTTCGGCCATGACTTCATCCGCCGAAATTCGCGCCCAACTTTTCCATCCCGTGATCGATGCGGATGGTCATTGGCTGGAGCCGGTGCCGGTCTTTCTGGATTTTCTCGAAACGGAAGGCGGGTCGGCGATGGTCGACCGGTTTCGCGAGAATAAAAAACGTGAGGACGTATGGTACGGATTGAGTGCAGAGGAACGCCTCGCCCGGCGACTTCGGCGGCCGACATGGTGGGGTGAGCCCGCCAATACACGCGACCGCGCCTCGGCCATGATTCCGGGATTGATGTATGAGCGACTAGACGAATACGGTGTGGATTTCGCCGTCGTCTATACCACGCTCGGACTGGTACAGGGCTCGATCCCGGACGACGAATTGAGACCGATCATCTGCCGCGCCCTGAACAAGATGAACGCTGAATTGTTCGCGCCCTATCGGGACCGGCTGACACCGGTTGCGACAATCCCTATGCACACGCCAGGCGAAGCCATCGCAGAGCTCCGCCACGCAGTCAGCGAGCTCGGCATGAAAGCAATCATGATCGCAAACCATGTCCGGCGTCCGCTCGACAGCGGCGGGAGCCAGAATACCGGCGGCTACTATCCCTCCGGCGGCTATTATATCGACAGTCTCGCGATGGAGAGCCCCCATGACTACGACCCGTTCTGGCAGGCCTGTATCGATCATAAGGTCGCGGTCACCGCGCATTCCAGCAGCATGGGCTGGGAAGGCCGTGCATCGGTCAACAACTTCACCTTCAACCACATCGGACATTTCGCGGGCGCCAGTCATGTGTTCGCGAAAGCGCTGATCTTCGGCGGGGTTCTGAAGCGATTCCCTCAGTTGAGATTCGGGATGCTGGAAGGTGGTGTCGCCTGGGGATGCAACCTTCTGGCCGATATGATCGGCCATTGGGAGAAACGCCACGAGGCATCAATGCTCGAACATCTAAGCCCAACAAATATGGATATGGAAGAGCTCGCCCGATTGCTGGCCCAGTACGGCGGTGCCGCCTATGCCGGGAAAATCAAGGAGATCGTCGCCGGGCCCAGCACCTTGAAACCGTTTTACTCACCGATGGAATTGACCGAGCGCGAGCATCACGCGGGACCGCCAATCGACGATTACGAAGCCGCCGGAATTTCATCGTCAGCGGATCTAGCACATTTGTTCCAAGAGCGTTTTTTCTTCGGTTGCGAAGCCGACGATCCGACAGCTGCCTGGGCCTATAGTGGCAAAACCAAACTCAACCCGATGTTCAGCTCCGACGTCGGGCATTTCGACGTCATCGATATGAGCGGCGTGCTAGAGGAAGCGTTCGAGCTGGTCGAAGACGGTGACCTCAACGAGGCGCAGTTCGAATCCTTTACTTTCGGCAACGCGGCCCGGCTGCACACGTCGCTGAACCCTAATTTCTTCAAGGGCACCGTGGTCGAGAAAGCCGTGTCGGCGACGCTATAGAAAAGGACCCGCGGCGATGTCATTCGCCGCGGGCCTCTTTCTTTTCGGTCACGTCACCTGCTAGGCGCGCAATTCGCCAGTCAAGGCCGTCCCGTCCGGGGCGAGTTTCCCTTCCGGATCCGGCGCTACCGACGAATCTTCCCTCAGCGACTTACAGAGCCCATAAGTCATCATCAACATTATGACGCTGACCGGCAGGGCCGCTGCGATGGATGCCGTTTGCAAGGCTTTCAAGCCGCCCGCCAACAACAGCACCGCGGCAACCAGGCCCTCGCCCATACCCCAGATAATGCGGAATTTCTGTGGCGGGTTATCGTCACCCATGCTGAGCGTCGTAGTGATCACGAGCGTGCCCGAATCCGACGATGTGATGAACCATGTTGCCAGCAAGAGCGTCGCCAAAGCCGACATCGCCCAGCTGAGCCAATGGATATCCGTCAATTGCTCGATGGTACCGAACAACGCCGACGGCAGGTTCCAATTGCGGACCATATCCAACAGACCGGCGGTACCGCCACCGGACGCCGCCGCCTGAATTTCCATATGCAGAGCGTTGCCGCCGAAAATACAGAGCCAGAAGAAGGCGATTGTCGTCGGGACAAACATGACGCCGACCATGAATTCGCGGATCGTGCGGCCACGCGAAATGCGGGCGATGAACATGCCGACAAAGGGTGCCCATGAAATCCACCATCCCCAGTAGAAGATGGTCCAGCCGCCTTGCCAGGCTTTGTCGCCCGCTTCGCCCGCGACCCAGAAGCCCATCGGCACGGCGTTCCAGAGGTAGTCGCCGATTGTCGTCACGAAGAAACCCATCAGCCATTCGGTCGGCCCCGCGAAGAGGAAGAACGCGACCAGCACGATGCTGAGATAGATATTTCATTCCGATATGATCCGGATACCGTTGCCGACACCGGAGACTGCTGACATCGTCGCCAAGACGGAGATGATCGCGATCAAGATGATCTGCGTCATTGTCCCGGGGTCGATTCCGAACAGCACGTTCAATCCAGCCGCCATCTGACTGACGCCAAGGCCGAGAGAAGTGGCGACACCGAAGACCGTACCGAAGACAGCCAACAAATCGACAGCATGGCCGATCGGTCCGTAAATTCGATCGCCGAAAATCGGATAGAGCGACGAGCGGAGCGTCAGCGGCAGTTTCTTATGGAAAGCAAAATAGGCGAGAGATAAGCCGACCATGACGTAGACGGCCCAGGCATAGAATCTCCAATGGAAATAGGTAAGCCGCATCGCATGGATCGCACGTTAGTCGTTCAGCGCCGTCGCGCCCACCTGGTCCGCAAAGGGGTTGTTGGGATCTTTCCACGCCTCGGTGTTGTCGAAATAGAAAAACGTCTCGGCGATGGAGAAGAAAAACAGACCGATACCGACTCCAACCGAGAATAAAATCGCTAACCACGAGAAGTTCGAAAACTCCGGCCGCGAATCGTCATTACCGAGACGAATGTTGCCGTACCGGCTGCATATCAAGTAGATGCAGACCGCAAGCATGAGGCAAAAGGCGCTGATATAGTACCAGCTGAGCGTGGCCTCAATCCGACCGCGAACGGCAGAATAAATGCCGTTCGCGAAATCCACATTCAGCGCAGTGAAGACCACGAAGGCCACGACCATGCCTTTAGCGGCCAGTCCCATGCCGCTGTGCAATCCCGTAAAAACCCTGATTTCGCGACCATATCGGGCGCATTTTTGCTTTCGTCGGCCATCGCCGATCTCCCTTTGTTGTTCTCAACACGGGATCGGCAAATCCGTGAAACGACCAGGCGCAACCCGGCAACCGTTAACCGGACCAACCCCCGTACCAAAAGCAATAAAGAGGGAAGCGCCAGAAATGACGAATTTACGCGTTACCAAATAGGAAAACTGTCGGACCGAATGCGGGCGTTTCTATTTCTCAACTCGAACAGACAAAGTCCATTCGATATCCCCGGCTTCCTGAAGTTTCTTGAAGCCGGTCGGTGTCCGGCGCAGCTTCTTGCGCGCGTGCTCCATTAATCCGTCGCAAAGGTCGGCCGGCAGCTTTTCGAACTCAAGTTCGAGTTCGACCGGACCCTTGGTTTTGGCTCTGGATTTTGGCGCGGATTTCTTGTTGGGTTTCTTGCCCCAAATATCGTCCCAGCCCGAACGGTACTCCGGCGTGCGCACGCTGGAAAAATAGCCGTAATGCACCTCTTTCGAACCCCCGATAGAGTCCCGCATGGACTTGCCGCCGCTGCTCGACGCGGTCGACGAATCACTTTTGCTCTCCGTGGTCGACGTACTCTTAGGGCTTTCCGTCTTCGCGGCCTTTCCGTCTCCGGAACTGCTGGATTGTGTCGTGCTCATATCTGGTCCTCGAATTCGACGATTTTGGTAAACTATAATAGTTTGCGCTTTTACCGAAATTCTCAGACGTAATCAATATTCGGGATTGGGGTGTAGCACAGTCTTCGTCTATACCTCACCCATGCGAAGTTTTGACTCTATCATTATCGGTGCGGGTGCTGCGGGGCTCATGTGTGCGGCCGGGGCCTATCGACGGGGTCGGCGAGTGCTCCTGCTCGAAAAATCTCCAAATGTTGGCCAGAAAATCCGCATTTCTGGGGGTGGACGCGCCAATTTCACCAATATCCACGCGTCGCCTGCGAACTTCCTTTCGGAGAATCCGCGTTTCTGCGTCTCAGCTCTCGCCCGCTATACTCAGCACGACTTCATCGCCTTGGTCGAACGACATGACATTGCCTATCAAGAACGCGATCACGGTCAGCTTTTCTGCGACGGCTCCGCCCAACAGATTATCGACATGTTGCTGGCGGAAGCGCGCGGCGTCGACATCCAAACCGCGACGATAGTGACGCGAATTGAAAAAAAAGACGATACATTTACCATCATCACGGATCACGATACCTACACCGCGACATCGCTCGTCATCGCGACCGGCGGCCCCTCGATCCCAAAGATGGGTGCCAGCCGTTTTGCCTATGGGGTCGCCAACCAATTCGGACTGAAAGTGGTGGAGCCACACCCCGGCCTAGTGCCATTGACATTCGAGCGAGACCTCCTCGCCCGCCTTTCTGGATTGTCGGGTGTCTCCCTCAACGCGGCGGTTACCCATAGGAAAACGCGGTTCGAAGAAGCACTCCTGTTCACGCACCGAGGATTGAGTGGCCCAGCCATCCTGCAGATCTCCTCTTATTGGCGCGAAGGGGATGCCATCACCGTCAACTTGTTGCCCGGACAAGACGCATTCGAAACCTTAAAAGAACTAAAGGCCGCGCAACCACGCCGGGAAATCCAGACTGCGCTTGCTCAGCATTTGCCGAAACGACTGGCGGCCACTTTAGCCGAATGGACTGATTGCAACGGCCGCTTGGCCGAGATCGCCGATCGGAAACTGCGCACACTCGGCGACCAGATTAATCGGTGGCAGGTCATGCCCGCGGGCTCGGAGGGTGAGCGGACAGCGGAAGTCACACTCGGCGGCGTCGACACGCGGGAATTGTCTTCGAAGACATTAGAGGCCCGCAACATCCCCGGCCTCTATTTCATCGGCGAGGCGGTCGACGTCACCGGGCATCTTGGCGGCTTCAACTTCCAATGGGCCTGGGCGTCGGGCCACGCCTGCGGGCAAGCGGTGTAATTTGGACCTAACGAAAGGCCGGGATAACATCCTTGGCCAACATCTCCAAATTCCGATCGATATAGTCCGGCGGACAAGCAGAGGAGACAAACACCATGCTAGCGCCCGCATCAACGTATTCCCGGAGCCGCGTCTGGCAGCTATCCGGATTGCCCGCCAAGGCGTATTTGTGCACCAATTGGCTGAAGTCCTGCGCATATTGAACACTGAGCTTTTCGGCGGCGTATTTGATGCCGGTGTCTTTGTCTTCATTCACCGCGCTGAAGATATACATGCCGAAGGTGAAGTCGGACATATCGCGGCCTTCTTCCTCGCCGTACTCCTTGATTTTTGCGATGCTGTCCGCCAGATGCTCCGGCGTGTACATATAGGGAATCCATCCGTCCGCGTATTTCGCAGCGCGCCGCATGGCGGCTTCCGATCGACCCGAGACATATATCGGCGGGCGCGGTTTTTGGATCGGCAACGGCTTCAAGCTGAAATTGTTCAGCGTCGTATAGCGGCCTTCATAGGTAACATCAGTCTGACTCCACACCCGGGTGAGAACTTCCAACGCGTCGTCGGTGCGCGGGCCCCGCTGCTTCACCGGCACGCCGCAGGCCTCAAATTCATTCGGAAATTCACCGCCAACCCCGACACCCATGGTATAGCGCCCGCCGGACGCCACATCCAAGGCCGCACCGAGCTTCGCCAACAGCGCCGGTGGATAAAGTGGCACTAAGGTGATCGCACTCATCAGACGGATATTCTTCGTAACACCGGCCGCGACTGACAATGAAATGAAGCCATTTGCCGACTCGCCATGAAAACTCACATGCTCGCCACAGCCGATGATATCGAAGCCCAACGCCTCTATCTGCTGCGCCAGTTCCGCCACGTTATAGGGCGAACGCAAAGTGGTCCCGAATTCGATTTTCTTGCCCATTTTACCCGTGCTCCGTCAAATTTCCCTGAATGTGAGGATAGAGCGGAGGCGAGAGAGACCAAGACGGTTGAATTGTTGCCAACATCGCGGAACAACCCCATGTACAGTATTAAAATACCGCTGATTTCGCTGCTCGCCGCAGATTTCGCAAGCAGTACAGCGATGGAAGTCAGGCTCAGGCTATAATGCCGGATCGACCCTTCGGTCCGTTCGGAATGACACTCTTTTCCGAACTAGAGCAGCGCCCGCACCGCCGCGAGATTTTCTTCGCTGGCGTCGTTCACGACCAGGACACAATGATCAAATCCCGCTTCAGCGACCTGAGCCAAGCGCGCTTTCGCGTCATCAGGCGCACATTCAAGGGTAAAGCCTTGCTGACCCTCGAGACTGGTAGTCGGTTTCGTCAGGTCGACCTTGATATTCGCCGCCACGGCTATCCCACCACCTTCGCTCCTGAAACGATCGAGCCCTTCCTTCATGGTTGCGAGATCGGTGTAGTGACCCGACGCGATCCAGCCGTCGAATTCCTTTGCCGCGCGGGGAATCCAAATACTGCCGGCCCAACTGCCGATGAGAATTTTCGGCCCACTTTGGACTTCAGGCCAAGGCTGTATATTGGTGCCATCCACGGTTTCTCCGGCCCAAAGGCGGCGCATTAACGGTAACGCGGCGCGCAGTTTCTTGAACCGGGTCTCGTAATCCTCTCCGACGGCGGAGAAATCATCCTGCGTGGAACCCGCGCCGACACCCCACAGCAATCGGTCACCCGCCAACATCTTCACCGTCATCATACGGTGCGCCAATTCCACCGGATTGCGCAGCGGCACCTGATAGATGCAGGTGCCGAGATGGATTTTCTCCGTCACCGCCGCTGCAACCGACGCCGAGATCAAAGGATCGGGCAAAGCCCGGGCGCGCCCGATGGTGTCGAAAAACCACAACCCGTCGAACCCAAGACGTTCAACACGGCGAGCGCCGTCCACCAAACGATCACGGCTCATCCCACCGTCGTCGGTCAGCGTAATGCAAACACCTAATTTCATGAGCCTGGGCCTATTAGTGGACGTCGTCGGCGTCGCCGAGTGCCTGTTTTAAGGCCTCAAAATTAAAGCCGGGTTTTTGCGCGGCACCGATGGTCACCGCTTCGCGGCGCGCGATCAAGGCCGCCGCACCCGGGACCTCTTTTGCCACTGCGATGGGGATCATCACTGCACCGTGCATGTCCGCATGGATTAGATCACATGGCGCCACATCCATACCGTGGACCGAGACTTCGGTGTCGAAATCGACCAGATGCACCCACGCGTGAGATGGGCCGAAAGAGCCGGCGATCATCTGGAAATCCTCGGCGCAATCGGGGATATCCCGCACGCTGCCGCTGGTCACCACACCAAGACTGCCGAGCCCCTTGTGGATATTCGACTGCACTTCACCCCAGAACGCGCCGAAACCGGTAGGCTCATCCAGGTCTTGGATCACCGTGATCGAAGGTTTCGGGCCCTCGTCTATATAACGGTAATAGTCGAGACGCTGTTGCTTCATCACGGCACCATCGCGCTGTGGCGGGGTTTTGGCCCGAATGCGAGCGGTTCGCGCATAGCCCACGATTGGGGCGAGGGCAGGGCGGGCGCAAACCATCGGCTTTGTCGTATAGCCGAAACCACGACGCTCAGGCGCCACGAGTTCCAACGCGTTACACACGGTTGGGGTGTCCAACGTCGCCAACGCCGCTAGCTCTTCCTCAGTCAGTTTCGTCATCTTTGTAACGATCTCCCTGTGACTCGGGGGTACGCCCGCCCATTGCCCAAACACCAGCTAATCGGGATTCGCGGAGCATTGCAAGCGCTTGCCGAAAAGGCGCAAATCCCTATACTCCGCGCGCATTTCAAGGACCTTAGACTCGCGCGGAGAGACACCATGGCCGACGAATCGGCGAACGTGAATAAAGTAGTACTAGCCTATTCCGGGGGACTCGACACCTCGGTGATCCTGCGCTGGTTGCAAGATACCTATGACTGCGAGGTGGTGACCTTCACCGCCGACCTAGGACAAGGCGAGGAACTGGAACCCGCGCGCGAAAAGGCCGAGATGATGGGCGTGAAGGAAATCTATGTCGAAGATTTGCGCGAGGAATTTGTGCGCGATTACGTCTTCCCGATGTTCCGCGCCAATGCGGTCTATGAAGGGGTCTATCTGCTGGGCACCTCAATCGCACGCCCGCTGATCGCCAAACGCCAGATCGAGATCGCCGCCGAGACAGGCGCCGACGCGGTCTCTCACGGCGCTACCGGCAAGGGCAATGATCAAGTTCGCTTCGAGCTCGGATACTATGGCCTTAATCCCGACATCAAGGTCATCGCGCCCTGGCGGGAATGGGACCTCGCCAGCCGCACGCGCCTGATCAAATATGCCGAAGCACACCAAATTCCCGTGCCGACGGACAAGCGCGGTGAAGCCCCGTTCTCTGTCGACGCCAACCTGCTGCACATCTCGGCGGAAGGCAAAGTGCTGGAAGACCCAGCGGAAGAGGCGCCGGAATATGTCTATTCTCGCTCCGTCTCTCCGGAGGAAGCGCCCGATACCCCGACCTATGTTGAAGTCGGTTTCGAAAAGGGTGACGCAGTCTCCATCGAGGGCGTGGTGATGTCTCCCGCGACCCTGCTCACCAAACTGAACGAGCTCGGCGGGGCGAACGGCATCGGCAGGCTCGACCTGGTTGAGAACCGCTTTGTCGGCATGAAGTCACGGGGCGTCTACGAGACACCCGGCGGCACCGTCCTGCTGGCGGCACACCGGGCCATCGAATCAATCACCCTAGATCGAGGTGCGGCCCATCTGAAAGACGAACTGATGCCGCGCTATGCGGAGCTGATCTATAACGGTTTTTGGTTCTCGCCCGAGCGCTACATGCTTCAAGCTTTAATTGACCAAAGCCAAGAACATGTGAACGGCACCGCGCGCTTGAAGCTCTACAAAGGCGGTATCCACACGGTCGGCCGCAGTAGCCGCGAGAGCCTCTACAGCTTGGAACACGTCACCTTTGAGGAAGACGAGGTCTATGACCAACGCGACGCGGAAGGATTTATTAAGCTGAACGCGTTGCGGTTGCGATTGGCGCAAAAGCGCGGCGGTTAACCCATTGGCATCGGCGAGACGCCGATGGCCCATTCATGCGCCATTAGCAGCAAGGCGTAGAGGGCTATCCCCATGGCGAGGCGCGTCAGGCCTATACCTTCCCAGTCGATTTTCGTCCGTCCTTGCATGCAGGCCAGGAACGGCACCACTGATGTGGTGAGCGCCATCGGTCCCCAAGCACTGTCCATCGTCACTTGGCGCCGACGGTCAATATGTGCCATGCCCACCAAGGACAGCACGGCCAATCCACCGAAGAAGATAACACTGGCCGCGTCACCGTTCGGGGCGAGGTGCGCCAGAGCCCACAGCACGAATCCCCACATCAGCGGATGGCGGGTCACGGTCACTATACCGCGGGCGGCCGAATCTTCGGGCGTCATCGTCTCACCGCCGACCGAGGTGACGTTCCGGGTCGAGGCACCCGCGACCGCCAGGATACAGGCGAGCGGCATGACCATCGCCGGGATATGCCGCAGGGCCGCTGTCTGCGCCCACAATTCCGCGTAGGGAGCAGCGATGTATGCCCGCACCGCCCACACCAAGGTGGCCAGCGCGAAGATTGAAAACAGAATGCGAAAGCCGTTCACACCGATCATGCCAATAGCAGCGTGGCGGACCGGCAGGCTGGCGAGAACGAAATGGCCGATGACGAATGTCGACATGGCGATGAGCAACGGTTGCAGAGAGTTAGTCATGGTTCAGGATTATTTCAGGATTGTGCCTAGCGTCCAGTTTCATGTTAAGGAGCTTACATGAACGAAGAACAAAAGTCCGACGCAACGTCGGCAAGCGGTGCTGCCGACGATCCCGTCGCCACCGCCATCATGGCCCTGTTGGCGGAGAGCGACGCTGGGAATGTGATTACACCGGAATCGGCGGCACGGGCCTATGCGGAGACCCGGCGGCGGAAAAACGACCCGCCCGATCTGTGGCGGCGCTATCTTAACGCCGTGCGCCAACAGTCGATCCATCTGGCACGGGCCGGACGCATCGAAATCCTGCGCAAAGGCAAACCCGCCGATCCCAATGATTTTAAAGGCGTCTACCGTTTGCGCTTGAAGGCGGATGCGGACGGGTGAGCGCGACCGAGGATGGCGTCTCCCATTGGCGGCAAATCGCCATCGGCGGGGGCGCCGCCATGTTCACCGGCATCGCGCTTGGCCGGTTTACCTATACGACCATGGTGCCGCCGTTGATCCAGTCCGGCCAATTGACCGAGCTGGAGGCGGGTTATGTGGGCGGCGCCAATCTCGCCTGTTTTTTCTTCGGTGCTTATTATGCGGAGAAGCTGCGCCGCGCCCTGTCGATCCGTTTGCTGTTGTCTTGCGCGGTCTGGCTGGCGCTATTGGCTTTGGCCGCGTCCGCCGTCCCGTGGGGGTTCTACTGGCTGGCCCTTTGGCGGGGCGTCCTCGGCGCTATTGCGGGATTGATCATGGTGCAAAGCATCGCCTTCGCGACCGCCGCCGCACCACTGGATAAACGCCCGGTCGCCGCGGGATATGTCTATGCGGGGGTCGGGCTCGGCATATTCCTGACCGGCACCGTCGCCCCCACCTTGCTGGAATACGGCATCGTGTGGGCGTGGAGCGGTTTCGCCTTCGCCGGATTATTCTCCGCCGCAGTGGCCCATTGGGGCTGGGCAGCCGCCGATATTCTACCAAGCGCCCCCAGCGGGAAACCAGCGGCCTTGCCGACACATTGGCAATGGCGCGGTCTGGTTGCGGCTAATTTTCTATTCTCCTTCGGTATCGTACCGCACACGATTTATTGGGTTGATTTCCTGGTTCGCGATGTCGGGCTCAGCATGGACGCGGCCGGATTGCAGTGGAGCGTGGTTGGCCTCTCCGCCTTCCTCGGACCGATCATCAGCGCCGCGCTCGCGGCCCGGATCGGCATTTCGGCGACCCTGCTGATCGTCTTCGTCTTGCTAGGCCTGGGTGTCGCAGGACCAGCTTTTCTCGTGATGCTGCCGGTACTTTGGTTCTCCTCTATCCTCTATGGTGGCCAGCCTGGATTGGCCTCCATCATGGCGGCTCGGGCTCGGGAGATGGGAGAGGCGGCGGATATGCCGCGCATGATGCGGGCCACCATTCTGGCCAATGCCAGCGGGGCGGCGATAGGCGGGCTATCGTTCCCGCTGTTGCTGGATATCAGTGGCGGTTACGACCCGCTGTTCGCGATCGGAGGCGGTGCCATGTTACTGGGCGCATTGACCACCCTAACGCGCCGCAAACCGACTTAGAGACTGGGCGGCTCGATCCCATGTTGGCGGCACGCCGCGGTCACAGTGTTCGCCAGAAGACACGCGATGGTCATTGGACCGACACCGCCGGGCACCGGCGTAATTGCGCCCGCAATGGTCTTCGCTTCGTCAAACGCGACATCACCGACGAGCCGGGTCTTCCCCTCCTCGCCGGATTTCGGGACCCGGTTAATGCCAACATCGATCACGACTGCGCCTGACTTGATCCAGTCGCCGCGGATCATCTCGGACCGCCCCACGGCGGCAATCAAAATATCAGCACGGCGGCACGTTGCCGGAAGATCGGCAGTGCGGGAATGGCAGATCGTCACCGTGCAATTCGCATCCAGGAGCAATTGCGCCATCGGCTTGCCGACGATGTTCGAGCGCCCGACGATCACTGCTTCCTTGCCGGATAAGTCGCCGAGCCGGTCCTTCAGCATCATCAAGCAACCGAGTGGCGTGCACGGCACCATGGCGTCGCCTCCCGTCGCGAGCCGCCCCGTATTGATGACATGGAAGCCATCAGCGTCTTTCGCCGGCGCGATGGCGTCGATCACCGCCTGCTCGTCGATCTGATCCGGCAGCGGCAATTGCACCAGGATGCCGTGGACCGCATCGTCGGCATTCAACGTTGCTATCAAATCGAGCAATTCTTGCTGGGAAGTTCCCGCTGCGAGCACGTGCTCGAAGCCGTTCATCCCGGCCTCAAGCGTCGCCTTCTTCTTATTGCGCACATAAATCTGGCTGGCTGGATCCATGCCGACCAACACCACCGCCAGTCCAGGCGTCAATCCATGATCCGCTTGCAGTGTCGCGACCGCCGCGCCGATGCGTTCCCGTAGACCCGCCGCGAATGCCTTACCATCGATAATTCCAGCTTCGGCCATGTCCTTATCCCCTATGTTCCCATTCGAGCCAGCCATTGCGTCAACTCACCCTCAAGCGTCATCGCATCGCCCGCCACCAGAACAACTTTCCGCCGGTCGGCGGCCCCTTCGATGATGGACATCAAGGATTTTGGTACATTCCAAGCTTTCGCCAACAGCTTGATGACCACTAAATTAACTTTGCCGTCTTCCGGTGGTGCTGTGACGACAATTTTGAGCTCAACTTCGCCGTCCGCAACCTGTGCCAATCCAGCGATTTTATCTTTTACCACGCGCCGCGTTTCCCGCAGCGATACCCTCACGCCGTCTTTCCTGATCAGAAACGGAAACGCGGTCACATTCCCCCGTGGGGCCAATATTCGTGCAGCAGGCTTTGGACGAAATACAACAACAGAAGCAAAATTACCGGTGATATATCCAAACCGCCAAAATTCGGTATGAAACGGCGAATCGGCTGCAAGGCCGGTTCCGTCAGGCGATACAGAATATTGCTGACCGTATAGACGAACTGATTTGTCATATTGATCACGTTAAACGCGACCAGCCAGCTGACGATGACCTGGCCGATAATCACGAACGTGTAGAGCTGGATAACAGCGGAAATCAAACCCAAGAGAGATTGCATGATGTATCCGAAATGCATTGAGGGACGCGGTGTTGTGACACTAACGAATAATACGGAATTCAAGCAAGCTTTGCGTTGCGCCATATGGCTTGACAGAAAAGGGGCGGATCAACATATTCCTGCTGCCCAATCAACGGGCGGCGAAATTGTGGGGCCGTAGCTCAGCTGGGAGAGCGTCGCGT
>CAJWTF010000079.1 GCA_913046825.1 uncultured Rickettsiales bacterium
GCTTCCAGTAAGGACTTTGGTAACCCTTCCCGGTAGGACGGCAGGACCGCGATATTCGCCCGCGCGTATTCGCCCGCGATATCTTTGGAAGGGCCAACCACCTCGACGACACCTTCACGATTCCACCCTGCCAAAATGGCGCGGGGTATGGAGGCAGGATTGTCATCGGTCGGGCCCACCAATCTGACGCGAAGTTTAACCCCCTTCGCGTGAAGCAGCCGCGTCGCGGCGACCAATTCGTGGATGCCCTTATCGCGGAGCATGCGGCTCACGCAAACGGCGGTCGGGACGGCAAACGGCTCCGGTACCACGGTGAATTGGTCGATGTCGACACCGGCGCCAGGGATGATGGTCAAACGGTTGGGCGAGACGCCGATCCGCTGGGTATACATCTCCACATCATCCGGGTTTTGCAGGATGGTTCGTGTGTTCGCCCGGTTCATCAGGGCCCGTTGCGCCCGCGCGATAAGGGGGCGTGCGGTGCGTGCGAACAGACTGTTCGAGATGAAAATGAACCCCATGCCCGCGACAGCGTTCACAATGGCTGGGACGCCCGCCCGCTTGGCGGCATAGCCGCCGTATAGGATCGGTTTTAAGGCAACGTGATGGACAAGATCGGGTTTTTCGCGTCGATACAACTCAATGATCTGTTGGATCGTGAATAGATCAGTGAGAGGGTTGGTGCCGCTGCGCTGCATCTCAATTGGTGCAATGCGTAATCCGGCGGCTTCGATCTGCGCCCGATGATCGTTGACCCGTGTCGCAACGATCACTTCGGCACCTGCCTCCCGTGCAGCAATACCCAGTGGCAGGCGGTGGGAGCAGAAATACCAATCTTCGCTCACTAGGTAGACGATCTTGCGGCCTTTGAGGCTCACGCCCAACGCTCCAACCAAGCCTGGGCCTGCAAGAGACCCCAAATACCGTGTTGATTATTACCTCTGCCGTCCAGAAACCCTTCCCAAGCATTGCGCACGGCAATCGGTTCGAACAATCCGTCTTCTAATATACGCTTTTCGTCGAGAAGACTGTCCGCCCATTCGTGAAGCGGACCTCGCAACCATTTATCGAGCGGAATGGCAAAACCCATTTTCGGTCGGTCGACGATCTCGCGTGGGACATGGCGGTAACAAACTTCGCGGAGCAGCCATTTCGTCATCGACCCGCGAATGCGCATTCTCTTCGGCAGGGTCCAGGCAAACTCGATCAAGCGATGATCGAGGAGTGGTACCCGGACTTCCAGACTCGTCGACATGCTCGCGCGATCAACCTTGGTGAGAATGTCGTCCGGCAAATAGGTCATTGTATCAAGAAATGCCATGCGTTCGGCAAAATCCGGAAGCTGATCCGCTGTTCGCCAAGCTTCTCCCGTGGTCTCACTACCTTCCACCATGAATGAGGCTGGATCGTCCCATTGGCTGACTAGCCGTAGGTAGATCGCGTTCTGATCCGGTTGCCGGAATACCGACGCCAGTTTATGCATTTTGTCGCCGAGCATGCGGGGGCGGCGTTCAGCGGGAAATACCTTCGCCAAGCGGTCCCAGGCGGCGATAGAGAGGCTCTCTGCTGCGGTGGCGTATAATTGCCGCCGCCAACCGCTCATTTGCGACATACGCTGCCATGCTTCTTCTGCAGCGATATAGCGATTATATCCGAAGAATACCTCGTCGCCGCCGTCCCCGGATAGGGCCACGGTGACGTCTTTGCGCGCTAATTGAGAGACGAGACGCGTGGGCAGGGCCGAAGAATCGCCGAAGGGTTCGTCATACCAATCCGGCAGTTGCGGGATAAGGTCACGGGCCCGGTTGGCAGAGAGATATAACTCGGTGTGCTCGGAGCCTATATGAGACGCGACCGCGCGGGCATCTCCCGCTTCGTCATAAGTGGCGTCTTCGAACCCGATGGTGAAAGTACGGATTGGGGTATCGCTTTCCGCCTGCATCAGGGCGGCCACGGTGGTCGAATCAACGCCACCCGATAGCAAGGCGCCCAAAGGAACATCGGCGACCATTCGGCGACGGACCGCATCGCGCATCAAGGCTTCCGCGGCGTTGACGACCTGATCGTCGGAGGCCTCGATCCGCTCCTGTTGGACCACGTCGGCCATCGTCCAGTATCGTCGAACATCGGGATCACCGCCCGGCGTGATCGACAACAGGCTTCCCGGCGGTAGCTTGAAGATATTCTTATAGATGGAGCGGGGGGCCGGGATATAGTTGAAGCGGAGATATGCGGCGACCGCGTCCCGGTCGATCTCCGGCTGCCATCCTTCGGCGGCGCGCAGGGCTTTCAATTCCGATCCGAACAGAAACTGATCTCCGACGGTGCCGAAATAGAGCGGCTTGATACCAAGGCGGTCACGGATGAGCCATAATCGGCGTTCGTCACGATCCCAGAGCGCGATGGCGAACATACCGATCAATCGTTTGACGGTCCCTTCGATACCCCATCGACCGAACGCCTCGAGGATAACCTCGGTATCGGAAGTGCCATGAAACGAAACCCCTTGCCCGACCAATTCCGAGCGGAGGTCCTGAAAATTATAGACTTCGCCGTTATAGACGATGGCGTAGCGTTGATCTCGCGATACCATCGGTTGGCGGCCGGATGGCGAGAGATCGATGATCGCCAAACGTCGGAATGAAAGCGCCAAACCGTTCGGGGCGTCGGTCCATTGGCCACCGGTATCGGGTCCACGATGGTACAACGCGTCCGCCATGCGTTTTCCCTGCAGGGCGAGTTCGTTACCGTCGAGATTACGCTTGAGGTCGACGAGACCGGCAATGCCGCACATCGGTGTTTTCCAACGATTTTGTAGAACGGTACTTTAGGGGGGCAGGCACGGGGTGGCAATCTGTGGAATGCTGCGCACTGTGATCTATGCGCTATTTAGTCGAATTGCGAAGGGTTGTATATCGAGGTCGGATTTGCGTTTGGATGAATGCGGCGAATTGGCGCTTCAATGAGAATGAGAAGAATTCGCAATAAAGGTTAGATGCGGATACTTTACTTGCGAATGCGTCGCAATATTATTAATGATTTACAATGAGACGAAACATGTTTGCATACGGAAATGACAAGATTGCCCCTAGTAGTCTAGAACAGTTGTCTGAATCGGAACGTCTTCTCGTGTGGTCATACCGGCGATGGATTGTCGGTATGCGAACTCATGAGGAAATTCACTGGACGCTTGTGTGGCGTGAAGTTAGTTGCATCTTCGGTGCGGATTCTGTCAGATCGGTTCTAGGCGGTTTACAAAGTATGATTGCGGGGGTCGGGCTTTATTCCCGCCGCAGGTTGCGCTTACATCCGCCATGTTGCGGGCATATCTGTACCGATGAATTTTCGATCGTAGCGCTTATTGGAGCGTGTCAGCGCCGCGATTACCGAACGGCCCGCGGTATCGCGGAATGGTTGGTCCGCGAAGAGGGGATGTCTGGTGTCCTGGAAGGGGCAGGGCGGATTGCCACGGTATTATCCGAACATCGCTTGTATCTGCCGGACCGATCCTCTCGGCAAAACGAATTAAACACGATCGACGCCGAGGTGTCGTCGGAATCCCAAGAAGGCCTGTCTGATCCAGTGTTATATGAGGATACTAATTGTTTGCAGAGCCGGCGATGATCTTGGCCTTCAGGCGCGCCAGGGTATCGTTGTTAATGATGGCGCCGAGCGCGCAGGGGACGAATATCTCAACTGGGGCATCGTAAATTCAATAGGCGGGGACCGGTGTCGCACCGAAAGTGCGTTGGGCCTCGCTCATGCGGCTATTATGGATATCACTAACCAAAAGGATAGCGCCGGCATCGCTGAGGCGTCGCGCCAAGTGCCAGCCGACATTCCTGAGCCCCTGTACGGCGACGCGGACAACTTCAAATCGTCATGGCCGAGGCGCTCCCGCATGGCCGCCGCTGCCACCTTCTGGAAGACCTGCGACGAAGGAGGGGGGCCTCGCGGATAACTGCCCTGTCCTTAGGTGTGGTCCCGACATCTTCCGCGATCGTTTAGGTACCGTTGAGGGATTGGACGAATTTTGCCATTTGCGAATCGGCACTTGCAGATTAGAAGGACAAATGAATGTTGAAGGGAGTTTCACACAAAAAAATTTAATACGTTGTATGTCCTTATATTCTTATGGGAATTCGAACAAATGCGAATACATCGATCAAAAAACTTATAATGCATCGAAACGAAAACAAAAAATTATTCCATAGTAAATGTTGTAATTTGAAAACTAACAAATGGAGAACATTTAGTGTGATTGGTGGTGTTTGCACCTTTGTGTAAATTCATTGATGTATCTTAATTTATCTCGGCAATAGGCAGAAATGAACGCACGTAGACTTATCATCGATTGCGATCCGGGACAGGATGACGCGGTTGCGCTCTTGCTCGCGTTTGCGTCCAAGGACGAGTTGGATCTCGTGGGTATTACATGTGTTGCTGGCAACGTCGCGCTTCGGATGACCGTGCGCAATGCGTTACGGGTTAGGGAATTGGCTGGCCGGCATGACGTGCCCATATTTGCCGGCTGCCCGCGTCCGATGATGCGGAAGCTGGAGACGGCGGAGGAAGTCCATGGCAAGACGGGCCTCGATGGGGTCGATTTGCCCGAACCTTCATTGGGTGTAGACCCGCGTCATGCGGTGGGTTTTATTATCGAAGCCTGCAGGTCCGCACCTGAAGGCGGATTGACCCTGTGTCCACTCGGTCCGTTGACCAATATTGCTCTCGCCTTAATCATGGCGCCGGATATTCGCGTTCATATTCGCGAAATTGTTCTTATGGGTGGGGCTGCGCTTGGACCTGGCAACATAACGCCGTCAGCGGAATTCAACATTTATGTGGACCCGCATGCTGCGCAAGTTGTCTTCGACTCCGGAATACGTCTCACAATGCTTGGCCTCGATGTCACCCATAAAGCGATTGCGACCCCTGCGCGGCGGGCAGCCATTGAAGCTGTCGGCAAGCCGACGGCTAAAGCGGTCGGCCAGATGTTGGCTTATTATGACAGATGCGATGTCGAACGTTACGGTGCGCCGGGCGCACCGCTGCACGATCCCTGTGTCATTGCCTATTTGTTGCGCCCCGACCTCTTCGATGGGCGCGAGTGCCATGTTGCGATCGAGACCGCGGCAGGGGTCGCACTTGGGCGGACAGTCACCGATTGGTGGGGTAAGTCTGAGAAATCAGCAAACTGCCGAGTCATAACTGAAATTGATGCGGATGGGTTCTTTAACCTCCTCACCGATTACCTTGGCAAAGTGTGACCGCCGACACATTCAATTAACCGATTTGTGGTAATTTGTAGGTTTTTATTATTCGATCACGGGAATTATCGAATGAACTAGCAAACGGTTACTTACAAAGTTGCCGTCTTCAATTAGGTGGTCCGTGATGTGATGAAAGAGGGTGAGCGGTACCCGTTTCTCAAGGACGATTGGGCGGATGTCCATTGGATCGAGGTGCGGGCCTACACGCCGGGCGCGGCATTTCAAAAAGTCGAAGTCCGTTATCCATCTTTTCACGGCTATGTGATCACGGATAATCAAGAAGTCTAAGACGCGGTTTGCGGCTTCGATTAGGGTTGCGTCTTCCGAGACATCCATTTCTTCCACCCAACATTTCCGCATGATCGTGAGCGACAAACCGGCGATATTGTTTACCGCCTGCTACGTGGCAATTACGATGAGGGTGGCCGGCATATCTTTCGTCGGGAAATGCGTTGGCTCGTAATTGAGAGCGACGCTCAAATGTGCTATCCAACGCTTCAATTCCATCATGCGGTAGGCCAGGCGCTGGGGCGGTCGTTTGCCGAGCGGTAGGCCACCCGATTTCGGGAAAATCACACCTAAATTCATCGATTTGAGATTGATCGTGGCGCCCGCGGCCTCGGCAATCTTTTAGAAGCGCGCCGCGCTTAGATCGCTCCACGGAGAGACATGACTGAAATAGTAATCAACTGTTTTGCTCATGATTGATGATCTTTCGTGTATTCGGTTTCACGTGCACGCAACTCGCGGCGCATGATTTTTCCGGTTGTGGTCATGGGAAGATCGTTGACGAACGCGATTTCGCGTGGGTACTCGTGCGCGGAAAGACGGTTGCGGACATGTGCTCGAATTTCCTCGGTCAGGGCGGCATCCGGCTCGACGCCGTCATTGGGAACAATAAAGGCTTTGACGATCTCTGTGCGGATTGGGTCCGGTTTGCCGATGGCCGCGGCTAGCAGGACGGCGGGATGGCTCATCAGGCAATCCTCGATCTCGCCGGGGCCGATGCGGTAACCCGCACTGGTGATGACGTCGTCGTCACGGCCGACGAACCAAATATAGCCGTCCTCATCAGTCTGGCCGATATCGCCGGTCAAAAGCCAATCGCCGAGGAATTTATCGGCGGTGGCCTCCGAGTTATTCCAATACCCGAGGAACATCACCGGATCTGGCGCCCGCACCGCAATGCTGCCGGTGACACCGGGCGGTAGAACATCGCCGCTCTCATCGATGATCGCCACGTTGTGTCCCGGTACCGGTTTTCCCATGGAGCCGGGGCGGGCCTTCATGATAGAAGCGCAATTGCCGACCACCAAATTACACTCGGTCTGCCCGTATCCTTCGTTAATAGTAAAGCCGAATGTCTCTCGGCCCCAATCCATCAACTCAGCGCCCATTGCTTCGCCGCCGGTAAAGATAGAGCGCATGGCGAAATTCCATCGCTCTCGTGGGCGCTCTACCTGACGCATCAATTTCAACGCCGTTGGTGGCAGAAAGGAATTTCGCACTTCATGGTCCGAAAGAAGCCGGAAGGTGTCTTCCGGATCAAATTTTCGCCCGCGATAGATCAAGACGGATTTGCCGAGGGCCAATGACGGCAGCAAAACGTCCAACAACCCGCCAGCCCAGGCCCAATCGGCTGGGGTCCAGAATCGGTCGCCCGCTTCCGGGAAGAAGTCATGCATGAACTGCACGCCGGGGAAATGCCCAAGAAGCGTTCGATGCGCATGCAGCGCACCCTTGGGTGGACCTGTTGTGCCGGAAGTGAAAATTAAAAGAGCTGGATCCTCAGCCAGGCTATCGACGGGGGAAAAAGCGTCCGACGCGGAAGAAAGCAACGCATGGAAATCACGCACACCGGACTCTGCGCCGTCAACGGAAAGGATTAATCGCAGATCGTTCAATCGCCCCTTGATGGCATCGATCTTTGGCATGTTTTCCCGGTCGGTGACAATCGCGGCGGTCCCGCTATTGGCGAGGCGATATTCCAACGCGTCCTCGCCGAACAATGTGAACAAGGGGACGGCGATGAGACCCGCCTTATAGCAAGCAATGTGTGTAAGAGCGGTTTCCGGACATTGCGGTAGCAGTATGCCGACCCGATCACCTGCGCCGAGGCCATTTGCCAGCAAGGCGTTTGCAAGACGGTTCGATAGACGTTTGAGTTCGAGATAGCTATAGGGCCGAGGTGATCCGTCCTTCAAAACATCGATGAGTGCTGGTGCATTCGGCGTGATATCAGCGAATTTGTCGCATACATCGACGCCCATATTGTAGCGTTCAGGTATTCGCCAACGGAACGCCTCTCGGGCACCTGCATAGGATTTGTTCGGTTTCAGCATCTGGTTACTTAGTCGGCCTCATGGACGATGCGGCCGCCGGTCATGGTGAGGACGGATGTAATATCCGGAATATTATCTTCCGCCATGGTCAGTAGATCGCCCGACAAGATTGCCAGGTCCGCATACTTGCCAGCCTCAAGTGTGCCTTTGACGTCTTCCTCGAAACTCAACCAGGCGCCCTCGCGGGAGGCACAAGCGAGCGCTTCGGTGCGCGATAAGGCTTGCGTGTCACCCAGGCGCTCTCCCGTTTCTTCGGTCTTGCGGGAGACCACGTGCCAGATTGGATGGAATAGAGTTGGCGGCACATTATCGGTGGCGAGAGAGACGTGAATTCCGGCATCGACAAGATCGCGCATCGGTAAGATGTGGTCGACTTCCGATGCGCCGAGGTCGCGGCGAAGTTGTTCACCGTCCTGGTAGAGCCAGCGGTTGCTATAGGCTTGCAGGACGAGTCCTAAATCTTTGATGCGGGCGATCTCGTCCTTCGAGTAGACGCCGATATGCTCGATTAGCCACCGTTGCCCGGCAATCGAGGCACGTTTATCGACCTCTTCGTATAGATCGAGGATGTTATCGGTGAAGGAGCCAACACGAATTCCATTGCGCGCCGCTTCCACCATCAGTTCGAGCATGACGTCTTCGGGCAGTGCGGCGTCGAAATTGAACCCGGCCCAGCCAGTATAGGGACCGCATTCAGCGCGCAGTCTGTTTTCCTCGGAATAATCCGATTCCGCATAGAACCCGGCCATGCGTAGGTACTCGTCCCCAAGTCCGCGCCCGCCCAGCCAGCGGCCCCAGTCGACCAACAAGGCACGAACGTCGTCTGGATTAATGTTCGGCCAAGCTGGACTGAACATCAGATTAGCGCGGACTGGTGGCAACCCCTTCGAGCGCACGGCTTCATAGGCTGCGAGGACTTCTCCCGCGATTCCGTGACCCTCGAATACGCTGGTCGTACCATATCCGGCATAGACCTCCATCGAGCGCTCCAAACCGCTGGTACGATCGTCGAGGGTGAATTGCGGAATGCATTTCATCAACGTCTTCTCGACAAGTGGCTTATAGGTGAATTCGTACAGCACACCCGTGGGAACGCCGGTTCCGTGATCTTTTTCGATTTGGATCGATGGCGTTGGCGGCATGGTGTTGCGGTCGATTCCGGCACGTTCCAATGCCATTGTGTTGGTGATGGAGACGAGTGGCAGAGTGTTCCGCCAATGCCCCCAAATGGCCCGTATGTAGACAGGGTGATCAGGTGCGACACGGTCAATTTCTTGGCGGTTGGGAACCCTTTTCTCCGCGAGATTGTCCGGCACGCCGTAGTAGAAAGGCGGCTCGCCGATCGGCATGGTGACGATCCATTCACCTTTCGGCGTTTCCGCGGCAATAGCCTCAATCCGTTGCAGAATGTCGTCGATAGAGCGGCATCCGGCCAGCGTCGGTGGGATATCCTTCAATCCCTCGCGGTCCATATGCGCGTGACCGTCGATCAGACCGGGGATGACAACGTGACCCTTCGCATCGATTTTCCGGCTGTCGGGTCCTGTCAGTGCCTCGATCTCTGTATTATCACCGACGGCGAGAACACGATCCCCTGATATGGCAATGGCGTCGGCAATGCGGTCCTGTGAATCGAGCGTTATGATTTTGGCGTTTTGGATAATAGTGTCGGCATGAGGTGTCATAATGACCATGATGTATGAGGGGGCTAACCAAGTCGATGGCTAAGGAACGTCAAAGTCTTGTTCCTCGCGTCCGCGCTGGATTTGGAGCGGTGACGCTTATCGCTTAGGAAATTCTGAAAGGCGTGTCTGGCGTCGTGATAGCGATGAAATACATGGGTGATACCGCAACGAGTCATTTCAGCCGAAATGCGGTCGAAGTCGTCGGGTGAGGGGTTTTCATCCTCATTTCCGAATAACCCCAGAACGGGACAGCGAATATCGCCGATTCGTTCGAAAGGCGTTGGGTCATCACCGCCCCAAGAAACCATACAATTGCCGCGGTAAAAAACGACACAGGCTTGAATGCAACGGTCGGCGGAGGCGCCAAGCAAGGATATGCGCCCGCCCATGCAATGGCCGAGAATACCGATGCGCTCGGGATTGATAATGTTTTTGTTCTGAAGCAGGGAGATCGTGCTTTCGATATCGTTGACGATCTGACCATCGATCATATGCGCCCGCTTGACCGCGCTATCCGTTATGACCGGTTGGCGGTGAAAGACATCGGGAGCAGCTGTAACGAACCCGGTCTCCGCCAAACGGTCACAGACATCCTCGCCGAAGGCATCGAGACCGGCACCGTGGCACATCACGATGATTGCAGGATGAGCACCGCCACCTGACGGAAGGGACAGGCATATGCGCATCGGCTGACCTGCTTGGTCGATGGTTTCGTAATGGGCCATATTTCCCTCTAACGTTTTCAGAAAGATACCGTATCCGACACATCGATTGCCAATGCGTACTCGAAGGCAGGAGTATTATTCGGCTGCCTGCGCGCTGGATAAGGCGCCCTGTGCTTGGACGGCTTCGAACCAGGTATCCACATCGAAACCGGGGGATCCCATTATGCCGCGATAATACACCTTGCCGTCTTTATCGAGAGCGTAGAGGCGCTCGAGTAGGGCGGCGTGCTTATCGTCGACCTCGTTTTGCATATTATCGAGCAAGGTTGGGATGGTGAAGCCGAGATTCAGCATGCAAACACCGGCCAGCTCCGCGCGTTCGTCCGCGTCCTTGGGGTCCGGGTGAAGGACATCGTCCTTCAGGTTGGAGAAGACCTGCCAACCGTCGATCGAATGCGCTTCCCGGATATAGATGAGGTAGAAGTCGACGCAGTCTTTGTAGCTTTCGTAAATTTCGTTCATGCGCCCGGCATGTTTACGAAAAGGGGGTCACATATAGGACCCGAAGATCAACGCGACTGGTTTACCTCGGCTTTTCGAAAGTTGGAACATCTCGTTCGTTCGGTTGCCATCACTGGATAACCATTCGATTGTGAAGTCCGGCGCGACTTTCCTGGCTTTGGCGCATAACGTTCGCGCTCGACACGTTTGGCACGGACCCCCTTATAGGTACCGCGCATGAGGCTCTTGGCGACTAGTCCTCATCCGTCAATGTCCCATGTGGCGCGTAGCTGATCTCCAGACCATCTTCCAAAAAAATCTGTGGCATATTAGGCGCCCGAATTCTGTGTGACTGTTAGGTCTACGGACTAGCTTACTCGTCAAAGCGGCACATTCGAAAGGACGCAATATGAATTTCGGCTATGACATTCCAACAAGGGGCCCGTTGGCATCACCGGAGAACATCACAGCCATCGCCCAGAAGGGTGAAGCGCTGGGATTTGGCACCGCCTATGTGAACGATCACATCGTGATTCCGCGCAATATCGCTTCTCGATATCCTTATTCCAAAGGGGGTGATTGGTCCGGTGGTCAATTCGGCGAGGCGATGGATATATTGGCGATGCTCTCATTTCTCGCCTCGGCAACGTCGAATGTTAGATTACTGACCTCAGTGATGGTCGTGCCCTACCGTAATCCGGTCGTCACTGCCAAGATGATCGCAACCATCGACGTACTCTCGAATGGACGCGTTACTATCGGCTGCGGCGCGGGATGGATGGAGGAGGAATTCATCGCTGTTGGTGCGCCGCCGTTTGTGGAGCGAGGGAAGTCTACTGACGAGTATCTCGAGATTTTTCGCGAGATTTGGACGAAGGATTTACCGGAATATAGCGGCACCTATTCTAGCTTTTCAAACATTGTTGGTCTACCTCACCCGAAACAAGTGCCGCTGCCCTTGTGGATTGGCGGTGAAAGCGCACCTGCACTGCGGCGCACCGCGAAGCTTGGCGATGGGTGGTATCCGATCGGCTATAATCCGCGGTTTCCGCTCGACACGCTCGGTCGTTTCAAGACCAGGTTGGATGTCCTCAAAGGGGAGGCTGAGAAGATCGGCCGTGACCCGGCGACCATCTCATTGGCCTATAATTCCACCTGGTTCAACGGGCCAAGCGATTCCGTGGATGTGGAAGGCGAGCGCCGACTCTTCACTGGTGGTGTCGACGAGATTAAAACCGACATTGCGGCACTCCAGGAATTGGGTGTGAGCAGCCTGTTGTTCCGGTTCACTCGAGCGACGATGTCTGAGACCGAGGACGCGCAGTCGAGTTTCTCTGAGACTTTTATCGCGAGCTAAATTTATGGATAGGTACGCTGTCCGGATCGATAATCCCCGGTCGCGATAACGCTGCAACATCGGCTTGTCTAACTCCCAGTGATAGCGGAGTTGCGCCAAAGGGTTTCGGTCGAGATCGACATAGGCGAAATCTTCCTTGTGGACAAGGAGGAGAGCCGCCGTCTTCTTTCAAAAGCGTGGTGATATTCTTCATGGCCTGGTCAGCTTGTGCCCCGGCATCGCCAGGCCCAACGAACGCACCGTCAAGTGACGTGCCGGTTTGGCCGCGCAAATATATCTGATTTCCCGCCCGGACGGTCTTGCAGAATTTGGTCCCTAGCTTTTGTCCGTCCTTGTATTTGGTATCCGTGTGAAACTTACGAAAACGCTGGCGAGGCGCGGTATCTGCGAGGTCGATGGCCATGTCGATTTCAAACAGAATCTTCGGCCACGCGAAACCAGGCACGATGAGGCCGGTGGAGCAGGGGTAGGTATCACGGAGATGTTCACCGAGAACTTGTTAGACCGCCTCACGATAGGCGCGGTCGCCGATATAAACATGCAGCTTGCAGGCGTTATCGAAACTGCCGCCCGCTTCTTCAACCGGACGCGCGCGTTTCTCATGGCGTGGTCGGCCCGCGCGGCTGCATGCTACGGCGTGCAGCCAAGGTCGTATATGACACTGCCGTCCACCGCTGCTCGAGTGAGACCTCGCAGGTAAACCTCCTTATTCGCGCGCACTGCCCAGCAGGAGCTGCGGCGCAGGCTCGACGGCCCGAACCAATCTCCAGTGTCGAAGGTTCTGATCTTTGTGTGAGAACCCGTTTCCAGAATCACCGCATCGATGTCGAGTTCGACTTTTATTTCTGGCTTGGCGAGGCCTTTGACAATCAAGCCGGTGCCGACGGTGGGAATATCCTTCAGGTACCAGTTGACCGTGTTGTGGACAGGCGGGCGCCATCCAGGGGCCGTCAGATAGGTCGTGACCCGACAGATATGCTCGAGGCTGGAGCCGGCTTTCTCCAAGAGCGTCGTCACATTTGCATGGCTTGGTTGGCCTATTCAGCCTCGTCTTCCGTGTGGAGCTTTTGATCGAGGTCGAGACCCGTTTGTCAACGCATGAAAATCCGGTTGCCTGCCCAAATGACCTGGCATAGATCGTTGTCGAGCATCTGCTCCGGATAAATGTCTCGCGTATTGTATTTGC
Source organism: uncultured Rickettsiales bacterium (assembly GCA_913046825.1). Next base: position 13,010 of record CAJWTF010000079.1, read on the forward strand.
GAACTCTTCCGATCTTCATCGGCGTGAGGCTCCTGGTGCGCTATCGCAAAATTGGGCAAGGTTACTAGTTAGCTTGTCGTAATTCATAGGGATAAAAAACCGTATACCTTAGGAGGGTAATAGAATGGCCGCAGTCGAGAATGCACGTGGAGGTTACATCTATCTGCCTGCTGGATTTCCGTTTTCTTCCGGGGCAGCGGCGATGCCGGGCTATGAGGTTGTCCAAGCCGTCTTCCGGCGCCCGGTCCCTTGGCGTGATGGCTTCGATACGATGGCGAAGCTATTTGATGCGGAAGGACGACCGAAACAGGCGCTCTGCGGCGTTGAATTGCGATGCCCCGCGCCGATGACGCCGGATGGTTTTCACGAGTTTAATATCGGCTATCGAAATATTCTCGAAGAATGGGACATTATCATCGACGGCGTTAATCCGGTGGGACGCACGAATGTCGCACCCGTCCTAAACCCGCCGAGTGAAACTTTGATGTATGGGTTCAGCTATACGGTGGAGAACGCTGACGCGCCGGCGACCTTTAGGGGTGCTGGCGGCGGCGAGACAATCGGTGATGGGATCGTCGCCGAAGGAGATATGTCCGAGAATGGTATGCGACAGAAGGCTGCCCGTGTGGTCAAAACCATGCAGGAACGGCTCAGTGGCCTTGGTATGGAATGGAAGGACGTGACAGGGGTCAACGTCTATACTTCGGCGCAGAATGCCGATTGGCTGTCGTCTGAACTCATACCGCGCATGGACGCCGAGGCGATCCACGGCATTCACTGGTATCTGTCCCGGCCACCCATAATCGGTCTTGATTTCGAGATGGATCTGCTCGGCGTGCGTCGAAAAGTTTGGCTGTAGTCGCTACGCTGGATTCAATTCGTCAATCACGAATCCGTCGGGCGGCGGGGTATTGCCGACCCAACTTGGCCCGTGCCATGTTTTCATTCATGGCGTCGACCTCGATGAAGTGAACACTGGTCCACTCGTCGTCAATTTTCGGATGTTATTCACCGCGCTCGCGTGCGGCTTTCACTTTTACATTGCAAATCGCTTCTTCAAATATTGCCATTTTAGCCTCCCCTATCCCCTTTAGAGATTGAAATCTCGCCGCTCATGGGGAGAAAATCATTGTAAAACGTGTCAGTGAAATTTAGGAGAAGCTTACATATGCGAGTACATTACCTTTCCTGCATGTGGCATTTCCGCCCTTAAGATCGTGCCCGTATCGGATTCCGTGATGAACAGGGTTTTGTTCTCGGGCCCGCCAAAGGCCATATTTGTCATCTTAGCGCCTCGACAGGAGTTTATTCGGTAGAGCGGAATACCTGTCGGTCCGAAGACCCAAATGATGCCGAGACCGACATGAGTTACATAGAGATTGCCTTCATCGTCCAGGCACATACCGTCCGGTCCACCCGGGCCACCGGACAGGTTCTGGAAGACGCCGATCTTGTAATAGGGTCCGCCGTCGGGCGGCAGCGGAATATGCCATACTTGGCAAGCCCGGGTCATTCCGACGAAGAGCATCTTCTCGTTGTGGCTTAAGACCAAGCCGTTAGGACTGACACCGCAATCGATGAGGCATTCCAGGTGGTCGTCAGGGGTAAGGCGAAATACCCGCCCATCCGATCGCTGCATGTCGGACTGGCCTTGATCCGTGAAATAAAGATCGCCGTTTGAGGCAAAATGGAGATCGTTGCATCCGCGGAAGGGCTCGGTGCGGATGCGCGTGCGATGTCCAGTAACATTCCCGCTCGACGGGTCCAGATGCATGACGCCGTTCTTGTAATCAGCGATGAATATTTGGCCGTCATTTCGTATTTTTAGACCGTTTGGATTGCCATCATACTCCGTCGCCACGCTCCATTCTCCGGCCGGCGTGACACGTAGAATTTGCCCGAAGGGGATATTCACCATCCATAGGTTTCCGTCCTTGTCGAATGATGGGCCTTCAAGGAAGCTATCCGGCATATGGCCGAACTGATTATTTTGCCCCCAGTCGGAATAAGTATTCGGACGGCGGAGGGTTTCCGGCAATTCGAAGGCGACCGTGGTTTCGATCTCCTGGGGCGGTGGGAAGAGGCTCACGAGTTTGTCCCTTAATCCAAATGCGAATACATGACCTTGCCGGCGTCCGCTAATTCAGCGCGTAGAATAGTGCCGGACATAGATTCTGTGATGAACAGGCTTTTATTGTCCGGTCCGCCAAAAGCAAGGTTAGTGGTGTTCAGTCCCCGACGGGAGCGGATGCGGTGTTTGGGCTCACCCATTGGGTCGAAGTGCCAAACACTCCCGTTCCCCGCGTGACAGACCAAGAGGCCGCCGTCCGCATCGAGCGCCATGCCGTCGGGCCCGCCATGGCCGCCGGACAATTGCAGGAAGATACCAACCTTCGCCGTACCGCCGTCATCAAGGAGCGGGACACGCCAGACCTGATTCGCGCGGGTGACGGCCAAGTAGATGATATCTTCGCTCAGGTTGGGCACGAGGCCGTTCGGGCTCGGCACGGTATTGACGAGGCAATTCAGCTGACCGCCGTCTGGGGAGAGCCGGAACACCCGACCGCTTGGGTCATGCATACCGGTCAAGCCCTGATCGGTGAAATACATATTACCGAGGGCGTCAAACACCAGATCGTTGACGCCCTTGAAACTCTCGACCCGCCAGCGTTCGCAATACGGTGTCACGGTGCCGCTATCTGGATCGAGCTGCAGAATACCGTTCTTGTAATCGGCAATGAAGATGCGGCCGTCCTTATGGATTTTCAGGCCATTCGGCTCGCCGTCATATTCCGTAATCAGAGTCCATTCCTTGTCGGGTGAAATACGCAACACGCGACCGAAAGGAATGTCGACCACATAGAGATTGCCGTCCCGGTCGAAAGAGGGACCCTCCAGAAAGGAATGCGGGTCGTGTCCAAATTTGTTGGCGGCAACCCAAGGGGTGCGCACGCTCTCTTTTTTGAACTTGTCCGGTATTTCCGTCCAGACTTCCGTCTCAACGTCTTTTGGCGGCGGATAAAGGCTCATGCGGCAATTCCTTATCTTTTGAAGTGAGCTATCCGGAATGAATGGTGCGGCAAGCTGGCTATTTCAGGTTATTCGCTCATATCTTTCCTCTATCAGTGATAACCTTGAGATTGACAGACAAATGCCCGACGAATTCCAGGAAGCCCTTGATAAAATTTTCGCCGCCGATTCCGAGCTTTATGCGGATCGCGGGTTTGCCCGCCGCATCGGCTACGGTAAGAAGCCGGCCCTGCTGATCATCGATCTCGCCAATGCATGGACGCGGGAAGGGCACGCTTTTACCTGCGACGGGATGGACACGATTATTCCGGGCGTCCAAAAGCTGTTGGATGCGGCGCGGGCAAAAGGCATTCCCGTCGTCTACACCACGACGGCCTATGCCGACACGGAAAGTGAGAATTCTGATATGGGTCTTTGGAAAGAGAAGATCCCCGTCGAAGAGCTGAAATTGGGCAGTGATGCCGTCGCCATCGACGATCGTATCGCACCCCTGCCAACCGAACAGGTGATCGTAAAGAAAAAGGCGAGCGCCTTTCACGGCACAAACCTGTCCAGTTACCTGCAGTCCATTGGCGTCGATACGGTAATTGTGACTGGTGTTACCAT
>CAJWTF010000080.1 GCA_913046825.1 uncultured Rickettsiales bacterium
TTCAGCGGCGAAATTTTACACTGTTTATACAGATTCGACCGCATCGGACCCGGACCTCCGCGTCTCCCATATTGGTATCGACCGCAATCATACGACGGCCGAGGATATGAAGACTTGGTTTCCGCTGCAGCAATTAAAGCGCTTGGCGGATGAAGGCGTGATCGGCGGCATTACCGAGCGTTTCTATGGTGCGCCGACCAATCGCAGCCAGCAGCGCACCATGGAAGTCGATTGTCCCGAGATATACGAACGAATACGTGAAGATGGCGGCGACGTCGCCATCATCGTCGCCAATTGACCAGTGTGTCATCAGACCGTGAGTCTGATTGCACGGCACCTCGAAGAAAACGGCATTCCCACTGTCATCATGGGTTGCGGCAAGGATATCGTCGAACAAGTGGGCGCACCGCGCTTTCTGTTCAGCGACTTCCCGCTCGGCAATGCGGCAGGCAAGCCGAACGATGTCGATTCGCAATCGTTTACCATGGAACTGGCGCTCAAAGTTCTGGAATCGGCCGTCGGTCCCCGGACAACGGTGCAGTCGCCGTTGCGTTGGAATGAGGACGGTAAATGGAAACTCGATTTCAGTAATATCGAGCAGATGTCGGATGAGGAGATCGCCCGGCGCAAGGCGGAGTTCGACCGCAACAAGCAGATCGCCAAGGAGCGTCGCGAGAAAGATATCAAGTCCGCCGCCGCCGCGGAATAGCGGGTCATGACACAGCCATTCGAAGGGGTCCGCGTGATCGACTTCACGCAGGTGATTGCGGGTCCCTTCGCCAGCTATCAGCTGGCCTTGCTCGGCGCGGACGTGATCAAAATTGAACGTCCGGGCGGCGAGGAGTTTCGCTTCTCCGCGCATACGCCCGAGTGGTCGGCGAAATCGCTCGGTCCCATGTGGATTGCGGTCAACGCCAATAAACGAAACATGACCCTCGATCTGAAGAAACCGGAAGCCGTTGAGATCGTCAAACGACTGGTCCGAGACGCCGATATAGTAATGGAAAATTATCGCCCCGGCGTGATGGATCGTCTCGGCGTCGGTTATGAGGCCTTGTCTGAGGTGAACCCGAGCCTGATTTACTGCGCGATCTCCGGTTTCGGCCAAGAGGGCCCCGAGAAAAACACCCCGGCCTATGACGGGCGCATTCAGGCGACATCGGGCATCATGTCGATCACCGGTCATGTGGAGGCCGGGCCAACCCGCGCCGGCTTCGCGGTCTGCGACGCCATCGGGGGCATGACCGGCGCTTTCGCACTTTCCAGCGCGCTCTTCCAACGCACCCGCACCGGCAAGGGACAATTCATCGATATATCCATGTTGGACGCGGCGCTGACTTTCCTCTCGCCCGCGGTTTGTGAATACACTGTGGGCGGTATTGAGCAGAAGCAGATGGGCAACCAAGCGGTCAGCCGAAAGGCTACGGCTGATATGTACAGGGTCAAGGGTGGCTTTATGTTGTTGGCGGTAAACTCCGAGGGCCAATTCCGCGCACTCGCTGCTGAGATCGGCCGCGCCGATCTGCTCGACGATCCACGCTTCGTCGACTGGGACGCGCGACGTCAGAATGCCGACGCCTTGCGTGAGATCGTGCAGGAGAAACTGATCGAGGAAGACGTTGAAACCTGGCAGAAGCGCTTTGACGCGGTCAGCGCTCCGGCCGCGAAGATTTGGTGTATTGACGAAGTGGTCGAGCATCCGCAATTGGCGCATCGTGACGTCCTGCAGACCATCGAGACACCGCATGGTGATATGACCCTCGTCGCATCGGGCTTCAAACTCGCCCATGGCGGGGGTGTTATCGACCGTCCACCGGTAGCGCCCGGTGAGCATAACGAGGAAGTCCTACTGGAGGCCGGATACACTGCCGAAGAGATCGAGGCATTGCGGTCGGATAGTGTTTTCTGAACAAGGCGTATGGCGATTCGCGAAAGTGGTGTCTACGGCCTTCCCTCCGTACTGTTAGCTCTGCGGATCGTGTAAAGAACAGCGCGTGGCAAGAATTTTTCTTGCTGGCAGATTTTATTGACTTAACAATTATTTAGCACCTGAAGTATGGCGCGGCATTGTTCGGAGCAGAGGCCTTAGTGTGCCCGGTGCCTGTCTTGTTGAACCATACGCCCCGCGCGGCGTAGCTTGTGTCATGATCCCGCAATGTCACAAGGTAATTGCATGAGCGAAGAAGGGAGCGTGTTGATAACCGCAGACGAAGAAACCGGCGACGGAAGCAAGTCTCCTGGCACTGGCATTCTGCCGTCCCACGCGATCCGTGAGTTGGTGCGCGCAAAGGCGATCCAGGGATCAGAGGAAATCTCTGTTGACCAGGTGCAGCCCGCCAGTATCGATTTGCGCCTGGGTAAGACGGCCTATCGCCTGCGGGCGAGTTTTCTGCCCGGCAGCCGTTCCACGGTTGAGGACAAGATTCGTGACTTCGGCATGCACGCCTTTGACATCACCGAGGGCGCGGTTTTGGAAGTCGGCTGTGTCTATATCGTACCGCTCCTGGAATATCTGGCGTTGCCGCCACGCGTCTGGGGGTTGGCGAACCCGAAAAGCTCGACCGGGCGGATTGATGTGCTGACCCGCTTGATCACCGATCACGCCGAAGTCTTCGACAAAGTGAAGGAAGGCTATCACGGACGGCTCTATGCGGAGATATCACCCCGCACCTTCAGCGTCGTCGTGCGCAAGGGCACTAAGCTAAGCCAGCTGCGTTTGCGCCGAGGTTCGGATAGTTTGAGCGCCGCGATGCATCACCGTTTGCACGAGGAATTCCGTCTCGTCGACCGGGACTTGAACAAGAAGGGGCCATTTAAGGGGATTCCCCTGACGGTGGACCTGCAAGGGGAAGCGACGGACGGCTTGCTCGGGTTCCGAGCGCGCCAACACGCGGACCTGATCGATGTCGAAAATATCGGCTATTACGAACCCATCGACTATTGGGAGCCGATCTTCGCGCGCGAGCATAAGCATCTCATCCTCAATCCAGGAGATTTCTATATCTTGGCATCGAAGGAGGCGGTCAACGTGCCGCCACAATACGCAGCGGAGATGGTGGCCTACGACACCCTGATCGGTGAATTTCGGGTTCACTATGCTGGGTTTTTCGATCCCGGGTTCGGCTATGCGGAAAGCGGCGGTGCCGGATCGCGCGCAGTGCTCGAAGTGCGCTCGCACGAAGTTCCCTTCTTGGTCGAGGAAGATCAAGTCGTGGGATCACTCATCTATGACAAGCTGACCGACGTGCCGGACAAGATATACGGGACCCGGATTGGATCATCCTATCAACGCCAGGGATTGGCCCTGAGTAAACATTTCAAGCCGCTCGCTTAATACGCGCTCGGCGTCCTTAATTGCGAAAGGCAGGCTCGTGTCCGATGCATTATTGGGGCATTCCGTCCCTCGTCTCGAAGATCAACGATTTCTCACTGGTGCCGCGAAATACGCGGACGACCTAAACCTTGAGGGGCAGCTTTACGGCGTCGTCGTTCGCTCGACCCACGCCCATGCGCAGATTGCCGGGATCGATATCGAGGCGGCGCGCGCCGTCGGCGGCGTGATTGGCGTTTATGTCGAAGGTGACTTGGCGGCGGATGGCGTCGGAGACCTTCCCTGCAGCGCTGAGTTGCCGGTTGAATCCGGCCTATATATCCCGCCGCGCCCGGCGCTTGCGAAGGATCGCGTTCGTTATGTCGGCGATCACGTCGCTTTCGTCGTGGCCGAGACCGAAGACGCTGCGATGGAAGCGGCGGAGTTGGTCATGATCGATTACGATCCGTTACCCGCCGTGGTAGATGGCATGGCGGCCCAGGTTGAAGGCGCGCCGCAGCTTTGGGAGGGGGCGCCAAACAACATCATCTACCGCTTCCAAAAGGGTGACAAAGCGGCGATGGAAGCGGCCTTTGCTTCCGCCGCTCACGTGGTCGAACTGGACATCGTCAATAATAAGATATCGGCGGTGCCGATGGAGCCACGTTCCGGGATCGGTGAATACGATCTGGCGCGTGAGACGTATAAACTCACCTGCGCCGCACAGGGCCTGCACGGTATTCGGAGCCAGTTGGCGAAGTCCATCTTCCGGGTGCCTGAGGATCAAATGGAACTGGTGGCGCCGGATGTCGGCGGCGGATTCGGACTCAAGAATTTCGTCTATCCGGAATGGGTGCTGTTGCTATGGGCGGCACGCAAGCTCAGCCGTCCCATCAAATGGACCGGCGAGCGCGGCGAGGAATTTGCTAGCGCCACACAAGGGCGGGGCATTCGCACGCAGGGGCGCTTGGGGCTCGATGCGGAGGGCAGGTTCCTGGCGTTGGACGCCGATCTGGTGGCCGATTTGGGCGCATATCTCTCAGGCGCGGCACCCGGGGCATCGACCCGCGCGGCGCCGACTGCGATGGGCGGCGGCTATAAAATCCCAACGATCCACATGGAATCGCGCGGCGTCTTCACCAATACCGCGCCGATTGACGCCTATCGTGGAGCGGGCAAACCGGAAGCGAATTTCATCACCGAACGATTGATCGAAGCGGCGGCGCGACGCTGCGGTTTTGATCCGGTGGCTCTGCGGCGTCTCAACGTGGTCGAGGACTATCCCTATGAAACACCCCAAGGCCTAACCTTCGATTGTGGTCGCTTCGGCCCAAATATCGACGACATTGTGCGTCTGCTCGATCGCGACGGCTTTGAAGCTCGCCGATCGACGTCCAAGGCGAACGGAAAATTGCGGGGGCTCGGCATTTCGTCTTTCCTCGAGACTTCACGCGGTGCTCCCCAGGAAGGGGCCGAGGTCCGGTTTGCGGCCGATGGCCAAATTGAATTGCGGGTCGGGACGGAATCCAACGGGCAAGGTCACGAGACGTCCTATAAGCAAATCGCGGGGTCGCGCCTCGGCCTCCCGATGGATGCGTTTACGTATATCCAAGCGGATACGCGCAAAATCCGTACCGGTTTCGGCCATGGCGGTGCCCGCTCCATGCATATGGGCGGCGGTGCGATGATGCACGCCATCGACGAGGTGTTGGAGAAAGCCCGCAACGTGGCGGCGCGCCTGCTGCAAGCGGACGCGGACGGCCTTAGTTATGCGGATGGCGCATTCTCCGTCACGGCGACAGGGCAGTCGATCAGCTTGGCCGATGTCGCGGTGGAAGCGGAAGGAAGTCTCGACACTTTCGTCTTTGACGAGGACGTGCCTTTTACGTTTCCGAATGGTTGCCAAGCAGCCGAGGTCGAGATCGATCCAGAGACCGGGCATATTGAACTTTTACGTTATGTCGCCGTCGACGATTACGGCACATTGGTTAATCCAATGCTGACCGAGGGTCAGGTGCACGGTGGCTTGGTGCAGGGAATTGGCCAGGCGCTTGGCGAGAACTGCACCTATGATGATGAGTCGGGACAGCTGCTGGCAGGCTCAATGATGGATTATTGGCTGCCGCGCGCGAGCCAGTTGCCGAACATCGAGGTCCATCTCGAAGGTGTGCCGACGAAGGCCAATCCGCTCGGCGTCAAAGGCTCGGGCCAGGCCGGATGTATCGGCGCACCGCAGACCATCGTCCACGCTGTTCTGGATGCGCTGGCGTCATTTGGTATCGATGAGATTGATATGCCGGTTACCAGCGAAAAGGTTTGGCGGGCGATAGCAACCGCAGAAAATTAATATCTGAATTTGTGTGTTACTATTTTTCAGTCGCCTTTTGCGCAATTTTTTATGCAACCTTAAAGACAATAATTTTAATAATATACATTTATGGGTGTCACCGCTGTCGCATTAATTGCGGAGCATAAAGCTTTGAACGCGATTAAGCGTTGCTTAGGTAGCTGGTCGGACAAGCAATTTGGAGAATTCGGATGTCGATTTCGATCAAGATACTTTCCGGTCTAATAACCTGTTTTGCGTTGTTGACGGCTTCTTGTGTTGAAGCCGAAACGAAACAGAACGCTTGGATCAAAGGGTGGGAGATGTCACCGAGCTAATGCGTTGCAGCCTGTCAGAAGGATCCCTTGTTCTGCGTACAACAAATCAATGGTTATCTCATTGAGGCGATGAATGGCCGTGGCACACCGTCAGCGACCACGATCAACATGAACGTTTGCAAGGGGGCGCAAATCAATCCCGATTGTTACATGCTCATTCCTCTCCATTTGCGACTTCGCAACACAACATTGGAGACGTTCCAAGTCAGCCATTTATTGCGTGAAAAGGACGCGAATGGACAAGTGTCCACCGTCGGTTGCATGAAATGCCATGGATCGACGGGGGGCGACTTTAGCTTCGTGTGGGTAGACGCGGCCGAAGAGAACTCAACACTGCGCCGGAATTAACTACCCCGCACCGGCCCGAGAGGATAATACCGGACACCCTCTCTCAGTGCATTGTAAGAAAAATTGACTGGATTTGCGCCGTGGCCGCCGGGGGCGATGGCCGCGAAGGTGGTCTCGGCGATGGGGTCGAAATGGGCGCGGTAATGCGCGGTGCTTTTCAACACGATAATGTCCAGGTCCTGTAACACGACACCGAGATGCTCGAAGACCGAGCGGTCATGGGCTTGGACGCGCTCACTGCTGACCGCGACTTTCACACCGCCAATGGAGAGCAGGGCCGAGGGACCAACATTGTAACGCTTGCCCTGCGCGACGGGCCCTGTCGTCTGGTACTTTCCGTCATTGATGACTTCCACCTTGAAGGTGCCGTGAAACGGGATGACACCTGGCAAGTCAGCTTGTCCACCGAGGTCAATCTCGATTTCCCCACCGACACCGACTGCATGCGCCGCGTCAGCCGCATCTGCATCCTTCACGACGCCGAAGATTGTATTTTGCGCGCCGTTCTGCACGAGCGCTTCCAGCATGCCGACCGTATCGGCGGTGCCGCCGCATCCCGGATTGTCTTGCGTGTCCGCGATGACGATGGGCTTCGAAGCGTTCACGGCCAGGCGCATACCTTCCTTCACCGCTTCGTCGGGCGCCAGCAGGGGCTCGGCGAACTCCGCTTCCTTCAGCGCGATCAATTGCGCCATTTCGTCGACGGCTGCGTCTGCTTCGTCCTGGCTATAGGCATGGGCGCTGACCGTGGGGCCGCATTGCCGCAGATCGCCCGGCGGGAACCCCGCGAGATACGCCAGCGAGAGCATGTCTTCTGAGAGCCGCGCCGCCGCCGCCTCGACGATGCCTTTTGAGGGCTCGACCAGGGTGCATTGGAAATTGAGTGGTAGCAGGAACGGCAAATGGCGCAAGGCCCGGCCCTGCGGGCGACCGTCAATCAACAGCCGCTTCATCGCTTCGGCGGCGCGTTTGCCGGTGTCGAACTGATCCACATGGGGGTAGGTCCAATAGGGAAGAATGGCATCGGCGTGGCGGATCATTTGATCGGTGACATTGGCGTGATAGTCGAGGCTGATGGCAATGGGCGCTTCCTCGCCGATCACCGCCCGTACCCGGCGCAGCAGCTCACCCTCGCCGTCTTCGAACTCCTGCGACACCATCGCCCCGTGCAGGTCCAGGTAAACGGCGTCGACGGGCAGGGCGTCTGATAAGCGGGCGATGATCTCTCCCGCGATCCGCTCGTAGGCGTGTTTGGTGACGTAGCCGCCTGGCGTCGTGCTGGTCCAGAGCAGGGGCGCGATCTCGTGATTACCATCGCTGCCATTGAGGAACCCGGCGGTGGAAGCGCCTTTTTCTGAGAACTCTTCCAGGATTTCCTTGCCACGCAAAATTCCGGGCCGGTCCGGCGGATTGGCAAAGTTCTCGAAATCCGTGATGTCCGGCACGAAACAATTCGTCTCGTGCATAAATCCGGCGATAGCGATACGGGCCATTCCTTAATTCTCCTGCAAATTCGTGGCGATTATCGTGGTCCAACCGAGCCGGCGCAATCTTTCCAAGCCGGCCGCCCAGCTTAAGTTAGTGTGAACGGGACAGCGGACACAAAGCCCGTCCAAATTAAAAGGATCCGACCCATGCCAGAATTCGATGGCCGTGTTTCATTTGTTACCGGTGCCGGCTCGGGGATCGGCGAAGCGATGGCGCTGAAACTGGCAGCGGAGGGTGCCACGGTCATTTGTTCCGACATTAACGAGCAGACCGCGCAAGCCACCGCCGCCCGTGTCGAAGAACTGGGTGCGAAGGCCGTGGTAAACGCGCTCGACACTGCGGAAGAAGAATCTGTCAAAGAGGCGTTGGCCAAGACCCATCGGGACCTCGGTCGCCTTGATGTGTTGATGAACAATGCGGGCGTTGCCGGTAAGGATTGGGAGCGGACCACGTCCATCAATCTGTCCGGCGTCTATTACGGGCTTTGCCACGGCTGTCCGATCATGGCGGAGCAGGGCGGCGGTGCGGTCGTTAACACCGCGTCGGTCGCGGGGCTCGGTGCGTTGATGCGCCAACAAGTCGACTATCACAATGATCCGGCGGCCGTGGAAGGTGTCAGCGCTTATGTCGCCTCAAAGCACGGTGTCGTCGGTTTGACCAGGCAGTTTGCGGTCGCGTTCGGGACGGCGGGCGTCAGAGTGAACGCCGTTTGTCCGGGCTATATCGAAACCCCGATTATCGCCGAACGGCTGGCGCATGGGGGCGGGCGGGGGTTCCTCCTTGACCTGCATCCCATTGGCCGTTTGGGCCAACCGGAGGAAGTGGCAAAGGTAGCCGCCTTCCTTGCCAGTGATGATGCGTCTTTCGTGACTGGTGTCGCGATGCCCGTCGACGGCGGTTACAGCGCGCGTTAGAGGGGCGGTGCTTGCCTCGTCCTAAGCCTGTTGAAGGATGACATAACGGCCCGATCGGTCTACATCGAAAGTAATAACCCACTCGCGGAATAAGGACACTCTTCATGCAAAATCGCCAACTCGGAACGTCATCGCTTGAGGTTTCGCCCCTTTGTTTCGGCTGCAACGTCTTTGGTTGGACGGCAGACGAGGAAATGTCGTTCCGGTTGCTCGACGGATGGCTCGACGCTGGGTTCAATTTCTACGATACGGCGGATGTTTATTCCCGTTGGCATGACGGCAATGAAGGCGGTGAGTCAGAGACCATCATGGGCAAATGGCTGGCCAGCCGGGGTGGGCGCGACAAGATCGTGTTGGCGACGAAGTTCGGTATGGACATGGGTGACGGTAAGGTCGGCCTGTCGCCGGAATATATGGTGAGGGCGGTGGAAGATTCGCTGCGCCGACTGCAGACTGACTATATCGATCTCTACCAATCCCATAAGGATGATGAGAACACACCCGTGGACGCGACTCTCGAGGCTTATGCGAAGTTGATCGAGCAGGGCAAGGTGCGGGAGATCGGCGCGTCGAATTTCTCCGCCACGCGGATGAAGGAAGCACTCGACGCCAGCGAGACGAAGGGACTGCCGCGCTATCAGAGCCTGCAACCGCTCTACAGCCTGGTCGAACGCGATACGTTCGAGGGTGATTTGGAAGATTTGTGCGCCGCCGAGAATGTCGGCGTGATCGGCTTCTATTCGCTGGCCAGTGGGTTTCTTACTGGGAAATATCGCTCGAAGGCGGACATGGAAGGCCGCATCCGTGCGCCGCGTGTCGAGAAATATGTGACCGAGGACGGATTCCGCGTACTCGACGCCTTGAACGCGGTGGCCAAGAAGCACAACGCGAAGATGGGACAAGTGGCTCTGGCATGGCTGATGGCACGGCCGAGCGTGACCTCGCCGATCGCGAGTGCGACCAATATGGATCAATTGGTGGAACTGACCGCGACGGTGGCACTATCGCTCGATGCGGACGACATCGCGAAGATCGATGAAGCGAGCAAATGACCGAGTATTCCGGGCATTGCCTATGCGGCGCGGTAAGCTTCACCGCGACTGACGTCGAGGCTAAGCATCACGCCTGACATTGTGAGATGTGCCGCCGATGGGCGGGAAGTCCGCTTTTGGCGACATCCGCCGCAGGAGCCGTCTTCGCCGGAGACGAAAATATCGGCATCTACGATTCGTCGGAATGGGCGGAGCGCGGTTTCTGCAAGATCTGCGGGTCGAACCTGTTCTATCGATTGAAGGCGACTGGCGGATATCACATGCCGGTCGGCGTGTTCGACGATCAATCTGTTTTTCGGATTACAGGTGAGATTTTCATCGACCGCAAACCGCCCGGCTATGATTTTGCCGGAGACCATCCCCGCCTTACCGAGGCAGAGACAATGGCGATGTTTGAGGAAAGCGGCGATACATAGAATTATGCATCGCTCCCTGGTCGCAGAACCGGGGCCTAGTCCAACTCGTTCGCTCTTAATCCCGGATCGCTGACGCGTCCGGGAAACGTTATTGGTCGTCGCTAGCCGATGACCTCACCATCATCGCGCGCGATAGCGATGATTGACGATCGCGGCGGCGCGTCGCCGCAATCTGGGAAATGGCTCCCACCCTTAGCCCCCGGATGCTGAATGCCGACGAAGAGCGTCTTTTTATCGGCACTCCAAGTGAGGCCGGTGACTTCGCATTCCCGGGGCCCCACCATGAATCGTCGGATCTCACCGCTCATGGGATCGCCGACCAGCATCTGATTATTGCCTTGGCCCTCGTAATCTCCGGTATCCGTATCCTTGCCGTCGGTTCTAATCCAAAGGCGACCCTGTGTGTCGAATGAAAGCCCGTCTGGAGAGTTAAACATGTTCTCAGGCGTGATGTTCTTCGAGCCAGCATGGGCATCATCGTGAACCTGAGGGTTTCCAGCTAAAGCAAAAAAATTCCACGAAAAAGCCGTGCTGGCATGATCTCCTTCATCAGGGTGCCAGCGCACAATTTGGCCGTATATGTTGCGTGTGCGTGGATTAGGCCCGCCGACAGGAGTCGCGTCGCCGCCGCGATTGGGTTTGCGGCCTCGATTCTTGTTATTCGTTAGGCAAACATAGACTTCCGCACCGCTCGGATGAGCCGCGATCCATTCGGGCCGATCCATTGTCGTCGCCTGCACCGCCGACGCGGCCAATCGAGTATGAATACAAATATCAGCGATGGAGGAAAGACCCGTTGTCTCAGGTGTGAGGGGGAGCCATTCGCCGCGCCCGTCCTCATTGAATTTTGCCGCGTAGAGTGTTCCTCGATCGAGCAATGTGTTCGTTTCCGAGTCTTCAAGATACGGCTGTTCGCTCACAAACTTGTAGAGAAATTCGCCTCGCTCATCGTCTCCCATGTAAACGACGACATGGCGGTTAGCCGACAGTACGACTTCCGCATTCTCGTGTTTCATCCGGCCGAGAGCCGTTCGTTTTTGCGGTGTTGATGCCGGGTCAAGTGGATCAATTTCCACGACATATCCGAATCGATTTGGCTCATTCAGGGTTTTTGCGATATCGAAACGATCATCGGCGCTGGCCCATCTATAACCCCAATCCTTGTGCTTTATCCCATATCGGGCAAGCTCAGATGGGATGATGGTCTCCGGATCGCTGCTGGAGAAGTAGGCGTTGAAATTTTCTTCACATGTCAAATAAGTCCCCCAGGGCGTGAGTCCGCAACCGCAATTATTAAAGGTCCCCAATGCCATTACGCCGTCTGGGTCAGCGTCGGTTTTCAGCAGAAGGTGACCCCGAGCCGGTCCGCGGATGTCCATAGGAGTATCAGCGGTAATGCGACGGTTGTAGGGGGAGTTTTGGGTAATCGCCCATCGGCCAAATTTTGTTTCGATTTCGAAAATGCTGATGCCATGCGCGGCTTTGCCTTTGCGGACATCGTCCGCGTTCTCAGGCCGCTTAGACCAGCGGTTGGCGTATATATTGGCGCGATTTACGAACTCGTTATTGACTACGAGGATGTTTTTCCTCTCACTTCGGAAGAGCAACATACCGTCGACATTATCGCCGAGGGCGCGTTCCTGGCTGGCGCCAGTTCCACGGCTAACGGGATCGAAAGATGCCGCGTCGGACCACAGCGGATCACCCCAGCGGGCCACGATATGCCAATTGTAACCCACTGGAACCGTGATCGTATCGAAGCGGTTCGCCATTACGGGGGCAAATCCGAAACGATCCGCTGGTCCGGCACCTGCAAGCTTTGTAGCCAGCGTGCTCGCGACCAGTGCAAAGGCACCGATGCCGACACCGCGCTCGAGAACTGACCGCCGTGAAACGTCCTGCTCGATAAGGCGAGTGAGGTCGGAGGTTGAGCGATTTTGGAATTTTGTTTCTGTTGTCGCGGTCATCAAAAAATCCGGCGGTCTTCATGAGTGGCGAGCGGGAATGAACTACAGTTGTTACGTTATAAAACGGTTACAGTGCGGTGGACGAATTTTTAATGTGAACCGGTGTCGATTGCTATCCGGGGGGCGGAACCTAACTTTTCCTGTTAAGCCAACAAGCATTTTATAAGAGGACTATGGCCATGGCCGGCAAGACTCTTTTCGAGAAAATTTGGGACCGTCACGTGATCGCGGAGCGCGAGGGCGGGCAGTCCTTGGTCTATATCGACCGTCATCTCTGTCACGACGGTTCGTTCAACGCATTCGGGCAATTGCGCGAGCATGGGCGGGATGTCCGCAGGCCGGCGCAAACCTTTGCGACACCGGATCATTACACACCGACCGGCTCGACCGATCTGCGGGATGTGCCGGATCCCCGCGCGCACGAGATTTCCACCGCTATCGACAAGAACTGCGCGGATTTCGGCGTGACGCTATTCCCTTGGGGCGACGACCGTCAGGGCATCGCCCACGTAGTCGGCCCGGAACAGGGGATTACGCTGCCGGGTATCATGCTGTGTTGCGGGGACAGTCATACCTCGACCCATGGCGCGCTTGGCTGCATCTCCTTCGGCATCGGGGCGTCGGAAGTGGCGCATGTGATGGCGACGCAATGCATCTGGCAGCGCCGCCCGAAGACGATGCGGATCACGGTCGATGGCAAGCTGGGTTTCGGTGTCACGGGCAAGGACGTCATCATCGCCATAATCCGCCAAATCAGCGCGGCGGGTGGCACCGGTCACGCCATTGAATATGCGGGATCGGCAATCGAAAACCTGTCCATGGAAGGCCGTTTGACGCTTTGCAATATGACGATCGAGGCGGGCTCGCGGATCGGCATGGTGGCGCCTGACGAGAAGACGCTGGAATACGTCAAGGGACGCCCCTTTGCGCCGACCGGTGACAATTGGGACAAGGCTGAGGCGTTCTGGCGCTCGCTCCCGTCGGACGATGACGCAGTCTTCGATACCGAACACACGGTGGACGGCAACGCTATCGCGCCGATGGTGACCTGGGGTAATTCCCCGCAATGGGCGGCCCCGGTGACCGATGTCATTCCCGAACCGTCATCCGAGACAGATGTGGAGAAGCGCGCGGAGATGGTCGACACGCTAGATTACATGGACCTGAAGCCGGGCACCGCGATCACCGACATCAAGGTGGATAAGGTTTTTATCGGCTCTTGCACCAACGCGCGGATCGAGGATTTGCGATCTGCCGCCGCAGTCGCCAAAGGCCGACGAGCGGTGGTCTCGACATTGATTTCGCCTGGCTCCGGTCTCGTGAAGAAACAGGCGGAGGCAGAGGGGCTCGACAAAATTTTCACGGACGCGGGAATGGAATGGCGGATGCCCGGGTGCTCAATGTGCGTCGGCATGAACGGCGATCTACTGGAGCCGGGCGAGCGGTCGGCCTCGACCAGCAACCGAAACTTTCGGGGCCGGCAAGGCCAAGGCAGCCGCACCCATTTGGTGAGCCCGGCGATGGCGGCGGCGGCGGCGGTCACCGGCACCTTTGCCGATGTGCGCAAGTTGATGGAGGACTAGAAGATGGAAGCGTTCACGACATTCAAGGGTATCGGTATCCCCATTGACATCATCAATTGCGATACCGATCAAATCATCCCGGCGCGTTTCCTCCGGCGTGACCGGACCGATCCGGAAATGCCGAATTTCCTTTGGCACGATTTGCGGGAGAATCCGGATTTCATCTTCAACAAGCCTCCCTTTAACAAGGGCAAGGTGGTCGTCGCCGATATCAATTGGGGATGCGGTTCTTCGCGCGAAGGGGCTGTGTATGCGCTGAACGCCAATGGTATTCGGGCCGTCGTCGCACCGAGTTTCGGCGATATTCATTACAACAATTGCCTGAAATGGGGTGTCCTGCCGGTGCGGCTCTCGCGTGATGATTGTGATAAGTTGCGCCAGCAATTGCATGATGAGCCGGGAGCGGAAATTGCCTTCGATCTGGAGGCACAGTCCGCGACGGGGCCGGACGGCACGACCTATAGCTTCGAAATTGACCCGTTCGATAAATACCGCATGTTGAACGGACTTGACGATTACGGGGTGACGCGGGAATACGACGCGCAATTTGACGCCTTCGAAGCAAAACATAAGGCTGAATACGATTGGCTGTACGTGAAAGCCTAACAGCGCTGCCGTCAAGGAGAGAGAACGCATGGCTGGGAAGACTTTATTCCAGAAGATTTGGGACAATCATGTTGTCGTCGCGCGTGACGACGGGAAAACGCTACTCTATGTGGACCGTCAATTACTACCGGATTGGCAGCACCGTGCGTTTGATGCGTTGGTGGATCAGGGCCGTACGGTGCGGAAGCCGAAACAGAATTTCGCGATGCCTGATCACAGTGTGCCGACCACGGTGACGACGGTCGAGGAAATCACAGAAGACGTGATGCGCGTCCCGGTCGAGGAGTTGGCACGGCACTCGAAGAATTTCGGTGTCGTGCATTTCGACCTAACGGACGAGCGCCACGGCATCGTTCATGTAGTGGGACCGGAGCAAGGCATCACCCTTCCGGGTCTGATTGTGGTCTGTGGCGATTCTCATACCTCGACCAATGGTGCGCTCGGCTGCATCGCTTTCGGCATCGGCACGTCGGAAGTGGAGCATGTGTTGGCGACGCAGACAATTTGGCAGGAGATGCCAAAACAGATGCGCGTCAATATTGAGGGCGAACTCGGCTATGGCGTTACCGCAAAGGATGTCATCCTTGCGGTCATCGGTAAGATTGGCACCGCGGGCGGCACCGGCTACGCCATCGAATTTGCGGGCTCGGCGATCTCTGCGATGTCGATGGAAGGCCGCATGACGATGAGCAACATGACCATCGAGGCGGGTGCCCGCTTCGGCCTCATGCCGGTCGATGACAAGGCCATCGACTATGTAAAGGGCCGTCCCTATGCGCCGACTGGCGAGAAGTGGGAGCAGGCAGTATCCGCGTGGCGCGATATGCAGTCGGACGACGATGCGGTATTCGACCGTGAAGTAACATTGAATGCCTCTGAAATCGCACCGATGGTGAGTTGGGGCACCAGTCCGCAGGACGTGATCCAGGTGACTGACAATGTGCCGGACCCAGCCCAGGAGGACGATAGCGACCGCAAGACGGATATCGCCAGCTCGCTTGAATATATGGATTTGAAACCGGGTATGGCGATGACAGATATCAAGGTCGACAAGGTGTTTGTCGGAGCCTGCACGAACGCACGGATCGAGGATTTGCGCGCTGCTGCGGCGGTTGCGAAGGGGCGTAAGGCCCAAGTTGAAACCTTGATCGTGCCAGGCTCTGGATTGGTGAAGAAGCAGGCGGAAGTCGAAGGGCTCGATAAGATCTTTATCGAAGCGGGTATGGAATGGCGCCAACCCGGCTGTTCCATGTGTTGTGCTCTGAACGGCGATATCGTGGGCTCCGGTGAGAGGGTCGCGGCAACCAACAACCGTAATTTCAGAGGGCGTCAGGGACCTGGCAGCCGCACGCATCTGGTCAGCCCGACAATGGCCGTGGCCGCCTCGGTGACCGGTCGAATCACCGACGTGCGTAAGTTGATGGAGGACGCGTAATCATGGAGCCATTCACTACATTCAAGGCGATTGCCGTTCCCATCGACATCCCAAACTGCGATACGGATCAGATCATCCCCGTCCGCTTCGTTCGAATGGCGCAGGACGATCCCGACTATCCAAAATTCTTTCTGCACGACCTGCGGTTCAACGATGATGGCAGCGAGAAGGATTTCATTTTCAATCGTGCCCCTTTCAGCGACGCCAAAATATTGGTGACGGACGTGAATTGGGGCTGCGGCTCGTCACGCGAAAACGCTGTCTATACGATGGCCGCTAACGGAATTCGTTCCGTGATAGCGCCGTCGATTGCTGATATTCACTATAACAATTGCAAGAAAAATGGCGTTGTTCCGGTGATCCTGGAAGAGAGTGTCTGCGTTTCTTTGCGTCGGCAGTTGCACGACTCGCCCGGCGCGGAAATAGCCGTCGATCTTGAAATACAAAAGGTTACCGGCCCCGACGGCAGCACATTTTCCTTCGATATCGATCCTTTCGATAAACATCGGCTCTTGAAAGGATTGGACGATATCAGTTTGACGTTGGAATACGCGGGCGCGATCGAAGATTTCGAGGCACGTCATGAAAACGTCAGCGGATGGATGTATTAATATAAACTGGCCGTGTCGACCGTACTCTCGCGTGAATCGCGAAATCGTTAGTCGTTGTATGGTTTAGGCTGGCGTACATTTACATCGTCGATCCTGACCGGGAAGGGCGAAGAGGTATTGAAGGCAATGGCGGTTGTGATGCCGTCCTGATTTGATATGACCTTTAAGGTACAAAAGCTTCTGGTTCTTCTATGGATGTGCGTTGCGATTAGCATCGCGGTGCCTGTTTCCGCGCAGAATAA
>CAJWTF010000081.1 GCA_913046825.1 uncultured Rickettsiales bacterium
CCTGCAAACGTTCGGCGACCTGCTCCAGGGTCAACAACTCCGGAAGGTGCGTCTGGGAGTGAACGGGATTAGTCCGATCGGTCATCGGTATCTCCTGTTTCGTCATGATTGGAGGGGAGGTTGTGGGACTTGGTCGCATCGTCGGGATTGCTCGATGCCGCAGACAACTCTTGAGCTGCGCTACGCGCGAGTAGGCGTGCGAGACCAGCGAGAGCCACTCGGACTTTCGCCGAGCTTCGACTTGTTTGAGAATGCGATGCCACCAACGCTCAGTACCCCGAGTTAAATATTGAGGACCGGCATACTGTGACTGGGTATCAATTGATGGGTGAAGAGCTGCGCGGCGTAATTTGGGACGCTAAAAATTAAGCTAAATCAATTAGTTGAACTGATGAGGCGATAAAAAAGGTGGGTATTTTACTTTACGCGGGTATCGATACCCGGAAGACCTGGGATCCCGCGGATCTTCGCAGGCGCGTAGGATCCGCTTAGGATTTTGCGGATTGTTTGTTCGCGGTAGCCTGTATTCTTAACATTCGGATCCTGACTGAGTTCTCTCGCCATGGCGTTACGGCTAGGGCGTTTCTTCGGATCGGGCCAAAGACGTTTAGCCGCTTGTATGACGGTCTGGATATTGTTTGAGATAAGAGTGTCATCTTCGATGTTGATAGAGCGCTTTTGGCCAGCTGCGGCGTCAGTTGGATAGTGAAAATCTAACCACGTTCTGAACTCATCAGCGTTTAGCAATAAGCGATAATGTTGCCATTTGCGGTCTTCTGGCTTGGTCGCTGTACCAAGTTCAAGATGACCGGTTTGGATCGTCGTATGGGCACCATTCGTGGACCAATATTCCACAGGAACCAATCGGTCCGCTTCATCAATCTCGGCCTTCAGCTTATCTATTTGAAGTGCATTTAAGAGCTCCTCTTGTGCCTCTCGTACTTCCAGCCGTGCTTGTCTAATTGCCACTCGATCATAGGATATCCCCAGTGAAGCGCGTTCTTCCTCACCACTTGTCCCAGTGTGATCGGGTTCTTCCGCTTCAAGAAATATCTCTTTCGAACCCCAGTCCGGGCTGTGTTTGCGGTTGAGGATGCAATCCACCGCCGAGCTGATCGTAATAAAGCCTTTGGGGACAAAATCTATTGCCATTCACGGATTATCACGCTCATTACGTCAAAAACGCAAACGTCTGCTTTCGGCCAGAAGCGGTCGTGGTTCATGGCTGGGGTAAATGTCGGCAAATTGATCAGAAAGCGGACATCGCATTTTAAACGCCACAAGTCTCAAGATGACCCAAAGAGGACCAAGAGGTGTATCCTCCGGAGCGCAGGCTATCCGGTCGGAACCGGCATCACTTAACCATCGGATTAAGGCAAGAGGTAGACGGCTCGAATTGCGGTATCGCTTCGATTAAGCGTTTTGTGTACGGATCGGTCGGGTGCCTCAATACGTCTTCAGCCGATCCGCTCTCAATGATTCGGCCTCTGTTCATCACGATGTCCGCTCACATCACCGCGGCTCTATCGGTCGAACAATCGTCGCTAGACATTCGAACTTGTTGGAACACTTGTCCTATACCGAGAAGCACCGGACCCTTGAAGTTTGGCAACCCTCGGATTGATGTCTCTCCGATCGTTGACCGAATTACCTTTTCCTCGGGACGCGTCGCGCCGGCAACGGCGGTGATTGGGGTTAGCGGCGAAAGGCCTGAGTCGAGTAGCCGCCGTGCCACGTCGGGCGCCGTGCGACCGGCCATGTAGAAAATCAGGGATGTCTCGGGGTCGGCCAGGCCGTCCCAATCCAAATTTTTGGAGAACTGCCCGTCTTTACCGTGACCCGTTACGAACCGAACCGAATGGGCGGTGTCGCGATGGGTCAAAGAAATGCCGAGACGGGCTGCCGCGCCGCTCGCCGCCGTGATGCCCGGAACGATTTGGAACGGGATGTTGTGACGGTCCAGATGCTCAATCTCTTCTCCGGACCGCCCGAAGATCGAAGGGTCGCCGCCCTTCAGTCGAACCACGTGTTTGCCTTGCTTCGCGAGCTTCACCATCAGCGAATTTATATCGTCTTGGCGGCAAGAGGATCGCCGGCCGCGTTTGCCGACCAGCATGCGCTTGGCTTCACGTCGCGCGAGATCAAGCACCTCGTCCGACACTAAAGCATCGAAGAGAATGACATCAGCACATTGCAGGGCGCGGATTGCTTTTACAGTGAGCAACTCAGCATCGCCGGGTCCCGCACCGACCAAGGTGACGCGACCACCGAATGAGGGCGATCGGTCGCTCGGCAGCGCCAAGACTTCGCGCTGAGGGTCGAACTGGGCTTCACTATACAGCTCGCCCGAAAGAGCTTTCTCCGCAAACCGCCCCCACACCCTTCGGCGTTGGTGTCGATCTGGAAACAGTCCGGCAATCCGCGCCCGCAGCGTTTTCGCCGCCCGACCCCATTCCGGAAGCTGTGACGGTAGGAGCGCTTCGATCCGACGGCGAATGGCTTGGCCGAGAATCGGCGCACCGCCGTCGGTGGAAATTCCGACGACCACGGGAGAGCGATTGACGATACTGCCGAACTGAAAATCGCAATAAAGCGGTTGATCGATCACGTTAACCGGAACACCGGCTTTGCGAGCGGTTGTTGCGAACCTGAGGGCTTCCGCATCGGTCGCCAGGTCCGCGATGGCCACCGCCATCCCTTCGAAATCCATAGTCGTCCAATCTTCACAGTCGACGGCCCGGACGTTCGCGCCGGCGGCCGTCAGCAACTCAGCCTTCCAAGCGGCGGCTTGCGATCTGCCGACGACAAGGCATGGCTTGTCCTTCAGGTCGAGGAAGACGGGAAGTTTGGCCAGCGGGGCAATGCGCCCCGGCGACATCTCAGACGGCTTCGCGAACGGCGAGGTCATTTATAATTCCTTGGATTTCCGAGCGGCAGGAGCCGCAGTTTGTGCCGGCGGACAGGGCATTGCCGACAGCGTCAACACTCCGGCAACCGCCGGACGTAACCGCTTCCGCTATCTGGTTGATGCCGATGCTGAAGCAAGAACAGATGATTGCACCGGGCTCCGAGCGGCCCGGCCCACCCCGGCCCGCGAGAATCCGGAGGCGGTCATGTGGCGCGATCTCCACCTCACGGAGCTGTTCAATGAGCCAGGATCGGGATGCCGGTACGGGTTCCGGGCCGACGAAGAACGCCCCTTGCAAGCGTCCGTCCCGATAAGCGGCAAATCGAACTCGCCCAGTGGACGGATCACTAAAGGAGAGAAGTTCAGCATTATCTCCTAGAAGGTTTTGCGCGAACCCGACCCAATCCTCCTCCAGGTTCTCGCCGGCAAGTTCGATACGCCATCCCTCAATGCAGGGCGCGATGGCCCAGTAAGAGGCAGACAAGCTCCCTGGCCGCGACCGCGTGACCGCGAAACCATACCAAGCGGCCTTAAACGGCTTCACAGCGACATGCGCCATCTTAAGGGCCGGCTGACCCGATACGGGGTCGACGGCGCCATCGATCACCGCACCAATGCGGCCAGCGCTTGAGAAGCGGCCCGTCCAATGCATCGGCGCAAAGACGGTACCTTCCTGTTGCCGCTTCGTGACCAAGGCCCGGACAACCGCGCGCCCCTGGGAGCTTTCGATCTCCACCAAAGTGGCAGGTTCGATCGCGAGGCGCGCGGCGTCCCCCGGGTGGATTTCGCAATAAGGCTCGGCCATGTGCGCGGAGAGGCGTGGGGACAGACCCGTCCGGGTCATGGTGTGCCAATGATCCCGTACGCGTCCGGTGTTGAGGACGAATTCGGTATCTTCGATACTCAGCTTTTCTTTAAGCGGCGTCGGCACCAAACGACCCTTAGTGTCCGGGGTGAAGAAGCGTCCATCGGCGAAGAACCGCTTCTCCCAGGGACCGTCTTCAACGAGGTCCGATACCGGCCATTGAACAGGCGGGAAGTCTTCAAAGGCTTCGTCGGTAATATTGGCTAATCCACCGATGTCGAAATCGCGACGGCCGCTGTTCTCTTGCGCGGAGAGCATTGCGAATTCCCGAAAGATCTCGGCGACGGCCTCATAGTCAAAGCCCATGTGGAAGCCCATTCGCTTCGCCACATCCGAAATGATGCGCCAATCTGGCCTGACTGCCCCGGGCAGCGGCAGGAAGGGTCGCTGACGGGATATCCGCCGCTCAGAATTGGTAACCGTTCCAGATTTCTCTCCCCAAGCGGCAGCCGGCAAGAGAACATCGGCGTAACGCGTCGTATCCGTCTGGCGCAGTACGTCAGAGACGACAACGAAGGGACAGGCCTCCAGGGCGGCAGCCACTTTGTCGGCATCCGGGAGACTATCGACGGGGTTTGTCCCCATAATCCAGATCGCCTTTACCTTACCATCGGCAACGGCTTTGAAGAGGTCGACGGCTTTGAGCCCGGGTTTATCCGCGATGCGGGGGCTCTCCCAGAATGATTGGACGATCCGTCGGTGATCGGCATTTTCCAATTCCATATGACAGGCCAGCATATTCGCGAGCCCGCCGACTTCTCGCCCGCCCATGGCGTTCGGCTGACCGGTGATCGAGAACGGTCCCATACCGGGACGGCCGATACGGCCTGTCGCGAGATGACAGTTTATGATCGCATTGACCTTGTCTGTCCCGGTCGTGGATTGGTTAACACCCTGCGAATAGACAGTGACGGTCTTTTCCGTCGCGGCGACCATCTCGTAGAAGGCCGTCAGCGTTTCCGCTTCCACCTGGGTAGCATTTGCAACTTCGCCGAGATCGACGTCCTTAATCGCCCGAAGTGCGTCGCCCCATCCGCTCGTCTGATGGACGAGGAAGCGTTTATCCAACGACCCGGATGAGACAAGGTGATTCAACAAACCGGCAAAGAGCGCGACGTCCGTATCCGGCGCGATCTGTAGATGCAGGTCGGCGAGTTCCGTGGTCGCGGTCACGCGCGGGTCGATGACGACGACGCGCATCTCGGGTCTTTCCAGCTTTGCCGCCGCAATTCGCTGGTAGAGGACCGGGTGGCACCACGCCAGGTTCGAGCCGACCAGGACAACCAAATCGGCCAGTTCCAAATCGCGGTACGTACCGGGTACCGTGTCGCTGCCGAAGGCCCGCTTATGGCCCGCAACGGAAGACGCCATGCAGAGCCGGGAATTCGTGTCGATATTCGCGGAGCCGACATATCCCTTCATCAGCTTGTTGGCGACGTAGTAGTCCTCGATCAGAATTTGCCCCGATACGTACAAGGCAACTGAGTCCGGGCCATGTTGTGAAATCGTCTCACGAAAGGTCGAGGCGACGCGGTCCAGGGCCGTATCCCAGTCAACGCGCTCGCCGTCGATCTCCGGATGTAGCAGTCGGTCCTCAAGGCCGAGCGTCTCACCCAGAGCAGAGCCTTTCGAGCATAGGCGGCCAAAGTTTGCCGGATGATCCGGATCTCCTTTGATGGTCACGCTTCCATCTGGCTCCGGTGTCGCGATGACGCCGCAGCCGACACCGCAATAGGGACACGTTGTTTTCACAGAACCTGTCGTCATCACCTGCGCCCTAGGCGGCCCGTCGGCCAATAGCGGCGAGGTTCAGGTAGACGCGGCCATCATCGAGCTTCACATCCATCGTCCGCGCGCATCCTTGATCGGCCCCTTGCGCGGATCCATCCATTAAATCGATGACCCAGTCATGGAGTGGGCACGTCACTTTGTGACCGTGGACGATACCCTGGGATAGCGGCCCGTCCTTGTGCGGACACCGATCTTCCAGTGCGAACAGTTGATCATCGATCGTACGGAAGATCGCAATGTTGCCGTCAGGCGTCTCGACCACACGGGCACCTCGCCGTGGGATATCGTCGATCGAGCCGACTTCGATCCAATTGACCTTGCTCATTCCGCCGCCTCCAACACGTTGAAACTTGCCAGCGGTTTGAACTCTTCCTTCTCCGGCCCCTCGGTGCGCTCCGACCAGGGATCCGTCTGCAGGAAGCGTTGCGCGAAATCAAAGCGCGCAGCGAGGGCCTTCCGATTGGCATGATCTTCGACGACTTGCTCCCGCAAGCTCTCGATACCGACCCGATCCAGCCATTTCCAGATGCGCTCGAGATAGCGCGCCTGCTCGCGATAGAGTTGGACGATTGCGGCGCAGTACTCCATGACCTCTTCTTCGGTCTCGACGTTACAGAGTAGTTGAGTCGCCTTCACACTCATCCCGGCGGCGCCGCCGACATGGAGCTCGTAGCCCGAATCCACGCAAACGACCCCGAAATCCTTACATGTGGCCTCTGCACAATTCCGAGGGCATCCGGAGACTGCCATCTTCACTTTGTGCGGTGTCCAGGAACCCCAGAGGTATTTTTCCATGCGCACGCCGAGGCTCATCGACGCTTGCGTCCCGAAGCGGCACCATTCGGAACCGACGCAAGTCTTAACCGTACGCAGGGCTTTTCCATAGGCATGTCCGGAGACAAGACCAGCATCGTTCAGATCGGACCAGACTTCCGGCAAGTCTTGCTTCTTGATACCGAGCATATCGATCCGCTGACCGCCGGTAACCTTGACCGTCGGGATTTCAAACTTGTCGACCACATCGGCAATTGCCCGCAGTTCCCGCGAGTTGGTCAATCCGCCCCACATACGCGGCACGATGGAGAAGGTGCCGTCCTTCTGGATATTGGCGTGCGCGCGCTCATTGATGAAGCGCGACTGCTTGTCATCGACATATTCACCGGGCCAGGTCGCCAGCAGATAATAATTCAACGCCGGACGGCATTTGTTGCAGCCGCACGAAGTCTCCCATTCCAGTTCCTGCATGACAGCCGGGATCGACTTCAGCTCTTTGGCCACGATCAAACGACGGACGTCGTCGTGGCCGAGCGCCGTGCAACCGCACATCGGCACCACTTCCGACGGGTCATAGGAGTCACCCAGTGTCAGCATGAGCAGTTGCTCGACCAAGCCCGTGCACGATCCGCAAGATGAGGACGCTTTGGTTTGCGTCCGGACGTCGTCTAGCCCGGTCAGGCCCTGTCCATCGATAGCCTCAACAATGGCGCCTTTACATACGCCGTTACAGCCGCAGATTTCCGCATTATCCGGCAAGGCTGCAACGGCCGCCGTAGGGTCCAGCGGGGCACCCCCGGCATAACTCGGACCGAAGATCAGCGTCTCGCGCATCTCCGAGATATCGGCGCCATCTTTCAGCAGTTGGAAGAACCAGGCACCGTCGGCCGTGTCGCCATATAGGACCGCCCCGATTATGCGGTCATCCTGAAGCACGAGCCGCTTGTAGACACCGAGCGCCGCATCGCGAAACACGATCTCTTCCCGGTCGTCGCCTTCCGCAAAATCACCGGCTGAGAACAAGTTGATGCCCGTCACCTTCAGCTTGGTCGACGTGACCGACCCGGAATAGGCCGCTGTCTGATCGCCGGCGAGCTGCGCACCAACGACCCCCGCCATCTCATAGAGCGGTGCGACGAGACCGTAACACATACCCCGGTGTTCGACGCATTCCCCGACCGCCAGGATATCCGGATCGTCGGTAAACATGGCGTCATCTACCTGAAGGCCTCGCCCGACCGCCAAATCCGCGTCGTCGGCGAGGGTGATATTGGGTTTGATGCCAACCGCCATGACAACGATGTCAGCCTCGATAATCGTGCCGTCGTCCAACTTGACCGCACGGACAAACTCATCACCGATAATCTCATGTGTATTAGCGCGGGTGATGACATTGATGCCCCGGTCTTCAACGGCTTTCTGCAGCAGATATCCGGCCGAGGCATCGAGTTGGCGTTCCATCAATGTCGGCATCAGATGAAGAACCGTCACCTCCATGCCCCGCGCCTTCAATCCGGCCGCAGCTTCGAGGCCCAAGAGACCGCCCCCGATAACCACGGCCTTTGACCCCTCGGCTTCCGCCGCAGATATCATCGCGTCCACGTCGTCCAAGTCACGATATGTCAACACGCCCGGCAAGTCGGCGCCTGGAAGTGGGATGACGAAAGGCAGAGAGCCGGTCGCAATCAGAAGCTTGTCGTAATCAGTCTGCGTCCGGTCCGACGCGATCACTTGCTTCGTGTCCCGGTCTATCCGGACGATTTCCTTGCCTTTGTGCAGCGTGACATTGTGTTCAGCGTACCAGGCCTCATCGTGAATGATGATTTCCGCGTACGCTTTCTCCCCCGAGAGAACGGGCGAGAGCATGATCCTGTCGTAATTGACCCGGGGCTCCGCCCCGAAAATGGTCACTTCATATCGATCCGGGTCCCTTTTGAAGAGTTCTTCCAGAGCTCTCCCGGCGGCCATGCCGTTTCCGACAACTACGAGCTTTTCTTTCATGTTCTTCTCCGTCACGCCGCTTCGCTATCAAGCGCCGGCGCTTCATCATCTGATTCGGCTTCGGCTTTCGGGTCTGCCCCGCCTTCGTATTCTTCCAGGAAGGTGAGCAGCTCCTGGCGGTACTCGTAGTAATCCGAATGGTCGAGCAGCGCCTTTCGCGTCCGAGGACGCGGCAGATCGACATCCATAATGTTGCCGATCCGGGCATTGGGCCCGTTGGTCATCATGACGACCCGATCAGCCAGGAGGATCGCTTCGTCGACGTCATGGGTGACGCAGATCGCCGTCACTTGCGAACGCTTCCAGACGTCCATCAGAACTTCTTGGAGTTCCCATCGCGTCAACGAATCCAGCATCCCGAACGGCTCGTCGAGCAGGAGGAGCTTTGGAGAGAGCGCAAAAGCACGGGCGATCCCGACCCGCTGTTTCATGCCGTTCGAGAGGTCAGCCGCCGGTTTATTCATCGAATCGCCAAGGCCGACGCGCGACAGATAGTATTGCACAATATCGAGACGCTCGGCGTTGGAGGCATCGGGATAAACCTTGTCGACGCCGAGTGCCACGTTCTCCGCGGCGGTCAGCCACGGGAAAAGACTTGGCGCCTGAAAGACGACCGCCCGTTCCGGACCGGCACCGTCAATTTCCTTGCCATTCAGAATGATGCCGCCACCGGACAATTCGTTCAGCCCGGCACACATGGAGAGCACCGTGGACTTGCCGCAGCCGGAGTGCCCGATCAGGGAAACAAACTCACCGCGCTGCATCTTGAGATCGAAGCCATCGACTACGGTCAATGGGCCTTTCGGCGTCGGGTACACTTTGCGGACGTGACTGAACTCGACATAGCCGTCTGTGATCGGGCTGTGCGCCGCCTTCTTATATGCTTCCGGCAACTCATCGCTTTGGGTGATCGGGGTGACATTCGGCAGGACGAATTCTTCCTCCGCATCCACGCCGCGTTCCAGCCCGACCTTCATGAGATAGCTCGTGATCTCTGCCCGAAGCCTTTTAAAATCCGGATCGCTGTTCATTGCTGAGCGATCCCGGGGACGAGGTATATTGACGGAAAATTCTGGTCCTAGGGTCGCATTCGGGCCGGGGTTGAGGGGAATGATCCGGTCGGCCAGCAGGATCGCTTCGTCGACATCGTTGGTGATCAGGATCACCGTCTTTTTCTCTTCCCGCCAAATCTCCTCGATCTCGTCCTGCAGCTTGGCTCGGGTCAGCGCATCGAGCGCGGAAAGAGGTTCATCGAGGAGCAGGATTTCCGGACTCATCGCGAGCGCCCGCGCCACAGCAACCCGCTGACGCATCCCGCCGGAAAGCTCAGCCGGCCGACGGTCGATGGCGGGCGTGAGGCCAACCATGTCGACATACTTCCGTGTTCGGGCGTCCCGCTCGGCCTTGCTCTCATCCGCGAACACCTCGTCCACGGCCAGCGCGACGTTGCTCTCAACCGTGAGCCACGGCATCAAGGAATAGCTTTGGAAAACCACGCCCCGATCCGGGCCCGGTTCCGATACCCGCTCACCCTTAAGCAAGACCTCTCCCGCGTCTGGCGGTATCAGCCCGGCAACTGACGAGATGAGTGTCGTCTTGCCGGAACCGGAGAAACCAACGATGGCAACGAACTCGCCTTCCTCGATGGAGAGTGAAATGTCGGCGAGCACTTCGGTTCTGTCGGTACCGCTGCCGTAAGCCTTCGACACACCATTCAGTTCTAAAAAAGCCATAGCCGAATCTCCTATCGCGTTGCTGAGAAGGTGCACATGGACTGCACCGCGAGCATGACCCGATCGAGCAGAAAGCCGATCACGCCGATGGTCAGAACCGCGACCATGATCTTGGCGAGCGAAGAGGAGGAGCCGTTCTGGAACTCGTCCCAAACGAATTTGCCGAGCCCCGGGTTCTGCGCCAGCATCTCCGCTGCGATCAGCACCATCCAGCCGACGCCGAGCGAGAGCCGAAGCCCGGTGAATATCAGCGGGAGGGAAGAGGGGAGAACCAGCTTAACAATCTTCTTGTACCAGGAGAGCTGAATAACCCGTCCGACATTCATCAGGTCCTTGTCGATGGACGAGACACCGTGTGCCGTGTTGATCAAGGTCGGCCACAGCGAGCACAAGGTGACCGTGATCGCGGAGACCAGAAACGATTTCTCGAAAAGCCCATCGTTGGTCTTGTAAACGGCCGAGACCACCATGGTCACCAGCGGCAACCAGGCGAGCGGCGAGACCGGTTTGAAGATTTGAATCAGCGGATTGATCCCCGCGTTAACGATGTTCGACATGCCGCAAAGAATGCCGAGCGGTACAGCCACCAGCGTCGCGAAGATAAACCCGAGAGCCACCGTCTTTAGGCTGGTGACGATCTGGTCGAGATACGTCGGCTTGCCGGTATAGTTCCGCCATTTAACGCGGTCGTGCTTGCCGGCTTCGGCATAACGGGCATTCCGTATCTCTTGACGTTCGTAGAACTTCCCTTCTTTGACTCGTTCGGCCTTGTGATCCTCGTAGAGATTGACCGTTTGCTCCCAAACCTTGGCCGGCCCGGGTATGGCTCCTAGAGATGTTTTGACGGTCGGCGCCAATGCAGCCCATGCCGCGAAGAACAGAAGCAGCCCGATCACCGGTATAAAGAAGCCGCGCCAGAGTTCGAGGAGCTGCGGTTTCAACTCGTCGCCCAAAGCAATCTTGATCATCGGCGTCAACCAACCGAGCCCGAGCATCGAAAGGTAGGAATCCGCCTTGTTGATCATGGCGAAGAGACGTTCTCGGCGGGCCTCTTTCTCAGCATCCGCCGCAACGTTTGCGGCCATAGTCGGATCAACAGTGCTCATTTCAAGTTCTCCGCATTTGGATTGGGGTAGGAATGGGGCAGCCGGAAAGCTGCCCCAACCGGTTAACCCGTGACGTCATTACCCTTTACGACCTGTTGTCCTTTCAGGCCGATCGGGAACTTGTCGATGTAAGCGTTTGGTTTGCGTCCATCGAAAGTGATGCCGTCAATGAACTCCGACTGGGGAGCACGATAACCGTCGGTATCCCAGGGGAAGTCCTCTTTCTT
This sequence comes from uncultured Rickettsiales bacterium, assembly GCA_913046825.1. Next base: position 11,406 of record CAJWTF010000081.1, read on the forward strand.
GGCCTTCCCTTCGGCAACCAGCATCTTCGCCGCTTTCAGATAGACGTCCGGCCGGTAAACGCGCTTGGCCGTTTCGTGATACCAGTTGTCGGGTTTAGCTTCCGCGATCTGCCCCCAACGCCGCATCTGAGAGAGGTACCAAATGGCGTCCGAGTAATAGGGATACGTCGCGAAATAGCGAAAGAAGACATTGAAATCCGGGACTGCGCGCTTGTCGCCCTTCTCGTATTCGAAGGTGCCGGTCATGGAATTCGCAATAACCTCGTAGTCAGCACCGACATACTCGGACCGCGCCAGTATCTTCACAGCCTCGGGGCGGTTCGCATTGTTGTTCTCGTCGAGCCAGATCGCGGCACGGATCATCGCCTTCACGACGGCGAGATGCGTGTTCGGATGCTTGTCGTGCCACCCTTTGGAGACACCGAAGACTTTCTCGGGATTGTTCTTCCAAATCTCGTAGTCGGTGATGACGGGAACGCCGATCCCCTTGAAGACCGCCTGCTGGTTCCACGGCTCACCGACGCAGTATCCCAAAATAGTGCCTGCCTCGAGTGTCGCCGGCATTTGCGGCGGCGGGGTCACTGACAAAAACGCATCGGCCTGGATTTGGCCGCTGATGTTTTCCGGCGAATAGAAGCCCGGACGGATACCACCGGCCGCAAGCCAATACCGCAGCTCGTAATTGTGGGTCGAGACGGGAAAGACCATCCCCATGTTGAACGGTTTGCCTTCGTCCTTGTACTTCTCCACCACCGGCTTGAGGTAGTCCGCCTTGATGGGGTGGACCGGCTTCCCGTCTTTCATCGGGATATGTTTCTTCATCTCCGCCCATACTTCATTCGACACGGTGATACCGTTGCCGTTCAGGTCCATGGAGAAAGCGGTAATGATGTGCGCCTGCGTGCCGAAACCGATTGTGGCGCCAAGCGGTTGCCCCGCCAGCATGTGCGCGCCATCGAGTTCGCCGGTGATCACACGGTCGAGCAAAACCTTCCAATTGGCTTGCGGTTCCAGTGTGACAAAGAGGCCTTCGTCTTCGAAGTAACCTTTCTCATAGGCAATCGCGAGTGGCGCCATATCCGTCAGCTTGATAAAGCCGAATTTCAGCTCGTCTTTCTCGACGTCGAGCGGCTCTGCATGAGCCGCCGGGAGGAGCGGCGTCGCGAAGGTCGCCATCGCAGCGACCGTTACGGCTGTAATGGACGACAAAAGGCGTCGCCGGGTTATTCGCCATTTCGTTTCCTTGGGATCGAAAGTCTTGCTCATGTTCCATGCTCTCCAAACAATAAACGCCGCGAACCTGAACCCCTCGTATGAGGGGGGTTGGTCAGCGGCGTTGCTGTAGGCCCATCGAGGGGCGTTTTGACGTTCTCGTCGGCGTTGACGATTACCCCTCTAAAGGCAAGGGCTGTGCCAACGTCCAAACGGCCACCTGTTCTCTAATTGAATCAATCGGTTATCGTCTGAGGAGCCAAAGTGCTCGACTGTGGGGCTCAGACGTTGTGCCGACAAGTTGCGCACTCTAATCGCACATTGGTCAGTTTTTGTGCAGTGCAGCATAACGTTCCGGATCGTCCGGGTCGCTCTTAGGAATGAATGTCGAATCCCGCGATATAGGCCTCAATCGCGTCGGGATCGAAACGCCGGCCATCGAAGAAGATATCCGGCCCAAGATACAAGCGCCCGGAATTCGACCCTACGGCCGTCGCTTCGACCAGCGCGCCTTCAACCTTGGCATTTGCCGATGGCATTGTGGTTCCCGTGCCCGCGAGTGCACGGCGATAAATGTCCGGCCTGTAGCTTCCGGCGGACGCCTCTTCGCCTTCGGCAGACGGCTCAACCTGCCCCCAGCGTACCATTTGCGAATAGAACCAGAGCGCTTGAGAGCGCCATGGAAACGTGGCGGCCCCTTTGTCAAAGACGATGTAGTCTTCGACAGCGGTGAAATCCAACCCGCCAGGGCGTAGGATTTCGCCCGCCAAGATTTTGCGGATGAGGTCGGCCGGCAAGTTCAGCGCGTTAGGTCGTGCAAGCAGTTGGGCGAGTTCGTCTCGATTGTCCGCATTGCCGGCCCAGGTCGCGGCTGCCTTTAACGCCCGGATGAGACCGTCCAATGCATCAGGGTGGCTTTCGGCCCACTCCGTCCGCACACCAAGCACTTTCTCCGGGCTGGCGCGCCAGAGCGCCGATGTCGGCACGATAACCCAACCGATCCCGGCCGCCACAGACAGGCTATTCCACGGTTCGCCAACACAGAAACCGTCCAGATGACCGCTATCGAGGCAATCCGGCATGTAGGACGGCGGCACGACGCTCAATCGCACATCGCGGTCGGGATGAATGCCCGCCTCGGCCAGCCAGTAGCGCAGCTCGTAGTTATGACTCGAATACGGATAAACCATTCCGAAGGAAAGCGGCGCCTCACCGGCCAAATTGCGGTTTGCCACAACCTGAGCTAACACGGCGCCCATTTCCTTTGGGCCTTCCGAGCCGCTGAGGCCGCCCAAACCCGCCATTTTCTCCCAAAGCGCGGTTGAAACCGTGATCGCATTGCCGTTCAGGCCGAGCGACATCGGGGCGATAACCGAGACCATCGGATTTCCGACCTTGAGCTGCGAGGCGACCGCCATCCCAGCCAGGAGATGCGCGCAATCGAAATGACCAAGGTTGAGTTTATCGCGGATATTCGCCCAGGAGGCCTCGCGGGAAAGCTCGAGGTTAATGTTCTGATTTCGTGCAAACCCCTTTTCGGCGGCGACGAGGAGGAGCGCACAATCAATTAATTGGATGAACCCGGCGCGGACCGTACGCATGCCTTCAGCCGCATTGGATTCATCTTCATCCGCTTCCGTACCCTGTCCTCGTAAATGGTCCACGAGCATTACCCCTCCCTCAACTTTCGTGATCGCTTGTCTGGAGCACGCGGCGCGCGACATCCGAGAGACGCTGCTTGGCGTCCATTGCCGACTTCCGCATCAACGCGAATGCGTCGTCCTCCGAGAGCTGATGTCGCGACATCAGAATACCTTTGGCCCGATCTATGAGCTTCCGGTCGACCAGCTCCTGCTTGGTCTTTTCCAGTTCTTCCTGCAGCTGATTGAACACATGAAAACGGCTGATCGTCATATCAAGGATCGGCTTGACCCTCTCCTTGCGCAGGTCGTTGACGATGTAAGCGGAGACACCCGCCCGCATGGCGGCTTCCGTCCGCTCCGCATCTGACTCGTCGACAAACATGGCAACAGGCCGATGGACCGCACGAGACACCTGGAACATTTGCTCCAACACGTCTCTGTTCGGGTTCTCCAAATCGATAAAAATGACGTCGGGATCGATGTCGACAATCTGCCGCAACAGGTCGACACGCTTCGAGAGCATCGACACGCGTTCGAAACCCGCCTCGCGCAATCCATCCTCCAGGATGGCTGCGCGAACCAGGTTCTCGTCAATAATCAGGATATGCGGATCAAACCCGATAACGACGCCCTCATTGCAGCGCAGCAATAATGCTGCATTGCAATATAACATAATTGATTTTGGCTATTCGGCAAATGTCAGGGCTAAACCAAGACCACTGTTGGGGAGTAACGCACGTTAGATCACAAACGGACTAGAGCAAGACAACGATTAGGGACGGCCCTTCGCATCGGGCATTCAGTTCCGGTTACTGATCTATCGCGGTCGACTCAGGTCGTAAAAAATTTTGTCCGCTTCTGGCCGCACGCAGCCGTTAGGGACAAATCAGACCAACAGCGGCCATCGGACGGTCTTGCACTTCCGCTTTCGCTCCTGAGCGGAAGTGGCTGAGCTGATAGTGTTACGTCCGCTTTCTGATCACCTTGCGGACATAGGATTGGCCCTGGTTCCACTTCTCAGATTAGCCAGAAGGCGACATGTTGACATTTCTGCGGGAGGGCAAACTGGAGCTTCGAAATTGAGTTAAATTCGCGAAAGAATGTGTTTTATTCCAACTGCTCTAATAACCTTTGAGATGTAATAAAACTGGCTGATGATCCGACGCGTCAGTCTCTTCCTGAACTTGAATGTCCTTGGCAAACTCGCTCATATCTTCCGACAGGAAGAAAAAATCCCGACAGTGGGGACCTTGGGGCCATTGAACATGGTCATGTATGCCACAGGTCGGAGAGTGGGGTGTTTTCCCTTTAATAACCCGCCAGGCGTCCAGATAGTTATTCGTCGGGACGCCCAAAGGTGCGGTGAGGCTTTGGTAAACCGCATCATCTGGTGCTGAATTGAAATCACCGCAGATAATATTGCGTGCCGGTCTGGCGAATGCGGAATAGGGCCCGCTTAAAGGTGCATCATGGGTATAATGCTGGTTTTTCACGACCTCAACCTGAGTGTCGCGTAATCGCCTGATCTGAGCCAGACGCTGGTCTTCACAGTGAAACTCCAGGTGAGTGGTCGTGATACGAAACGGGCCGCCTTCAGCTTCAACGGTAACCTCCAATGCCTGTCGTGGCATATGCTTGCACGGATTTGCCGGTGCCGGTTGTGGAAGAGAGTGGTTGAAGACCTGAATGATTGGTAACCGGGAAAGGATTAGATTACCGAACTGGCGTCGGTGGCGGGTTCCGTTTCCAAGCCTGTCCAGAGCCACGCCGAATATGGGGTGATGATCCGGAAAAAAGGTCGCAAGTACTTCGACCTGATCTGCACCTTTGCCGCCGTCAAGCTCGGGCTCGAAACGTGAGACTTCCTGCAAGCAGATAACATCGATGTCGCCCATGTGCTTGATGACGTCAGCCGTGTGCATCAGGTCAATCCGGCCATTTACGGCGCGGCCGCATTGAATATTCCAGGTCAGGATGTTTATCATTTAATGCCTGCGTGCATGAAGGACTGTATGAACTGGCGCTGGAACAGCAGGAAATGAGTTGTTTCAATCTATTAAGCAAAATATAAATATTAATGTTATTGGATTTTACGATAACTCGAAAGATTTAAAAGGCACAGAAATTAATACAATTAAAATTTTTAGTAAAGAAAAAAATATCAAAAAATTAAAAGAAAAATATCCAAACATGGAGATCTATTTAGCAATACCAAGTTT
>CAJWTF010000082.1 GCA_913046825.1 uncultured Rickettsiales bacterium
CGTTAAGTTACGAATTATGCGATAGAAATAGAGCGAATTTCAGTGTTGGCATCGGATATTTCCCCGATTTTTAAACCTATATTGACAGCCGGGATTCAACCGCCGTGATCGTCCCCGTAGCGGCTGATTCGCATATCGCGGTGGATATAGACGTTCATCAGCAGGCCGAAGCCGATGAGAACGGTCATCATGGCGGTGCCGCCGTACGAGATCAGCGGCAAGGGGACGCCGACGACGGGGATCAAACCCATGACCATGGCGATGTTCATGAAGATGTAGAGGAAGAATGTCGTGATAATGCCCATGGCAACGAGCCGCCCAAAATGACTGCGCGAGCGCATGGCGATGGCGAAGCCGTAAATTATGATTACGGCGTAAAGGGCGATCAGGAAGAGGCCGCCGACGAGGCCGAATTCCTCCGCATACATGGTGAAGATAAAATCGGTCTGCATTTCGGGCAAAAACCGCAGATGACTTTGGGTTCCTTGCAGAAATCCATTGCCGAAAACACCTCCGGACCCGAGCGCGATTTTCGATTGCAGGATGTGATAACCCGATCCCAAGGGATCACTCTCTGGTGAGAGAAACGTCATGATCCGGTTCTTTTGATAGTTGTGTAGCATTGACCAACCGACCGGTATCGAAGCAAGGCCGATCAAGGCGATCAGAATGAATTTCCAAATGCGAACGCCAGCCAGGAAGAATATCGCAGCACCGCCGATCAAAAGCAGCAAGGAGGTGCCAAGGTCAGGTTGGCGCAAAACGAGCGCCGTCGGCGCGGCGACAAGCAGGATCGGGAATAAGAGTCTCGTCGGGCGCGTGACATCTTCGAGGCTAAGACGATGAAAATACCGTGCGAGTGATAGAACCAATGCAATTTTCATCAGTTCAGACGGCTGCAAATTGAAGAAATTAAGGCTGATCCAGCGCTGCGCGCCCATGCCGGCGGTCCCCGCGAATTCGACGGCAATCAGCAAAATTAAAGCAATGGCATAGAAAGCGTAGGCGTATCGCAACCAGAACCGGATATCGGTCAGAGCAATGGCGAGCATTAAACCCATCCCGACGGCGAAGCGGACCATCTGGCGCTCCGCCCAGGGCGTGTAACTCCCGTTTCCCGCAGAATAGAGCATGGCAAAGCCGATCGATGCGATCGCGCAGATCAGCAAGATCAGTATCCAGTTCAATTGCCAGAAACGTTGACCAGGCGTCATGGCGTTGGGATTCTGACGGTCGCGCGTGCTCATTCCTTGCGCTCCGCATCTGCTAATCGTTGCGGTAATTGGAGGCGCTGTGTTTCGCGCAGAATATCCCTTGCGATCGGTGCCGCTGTCTTTGAGCCGGCACCGCCATGTTCGATCACAACAGAGACGGCAAAAACCGGATCGTCGACTGGTGCGTAACCGACGAAAAGCGAGTGATCCCGCTCGCGCCATGGTTTCTCTCGATTTTTCCGAACGCCAGATTCGCGTTCGACCATCGTTATGCGGCGGACCTGCGCGGTACCGGTCTTGCCGCCAAAGGCTTTTCCCGGCTCCTGGATGCGAGAGCTATAGGCGGTTCCGCGCGGATGATTGACCGCTTCGTCGAGAGCATGCATGACGAGTTCTCGGGACCGTTTGGAAATACCGATGTGCGGGAATGAAGACGCGGTCGGGGTCTCGTCGCTGGTATCGATGGTCTCACGTGTCAATCGCGGCAAGACAGCGTAGCCCCCATTCACGGTGCGCGCTGTCATGATGGCGAGCTGCAACGGTGTGGTCAGGACGTATCCTTGTCCAATGGCCGCGATCAGAGTTTCGCCCTTCAGCCAGGATTTGCCTATATGCTCCCGTTTCCAAGCCCTGGTCGGAATCATGCCGGCGCGTTCACCTGGAATATCGAGGCCGAACTTAGATCCCAAGCCGAGCTTTCGCGCCGTAGTGGCGATACGATCGACACCGAGTTTCAACGCTAATTCATAAAAATAAACGTCACAAGACTCCCGCATCCCGTCGACCATATTGACAAGACCATGGCCGTGTTTGTTCCAACAATGGAAGCGTTGATCGCCGAGTTCGGTAAAGCCGGAGCAGAAAACTCGATAATCCGGCGAGATGCCCGCTTCCGCGGCAGCCATCATCACCGCAAGTTTGAAAGTAGAGCCGGGGGCGTATTGACCCGAGATCGCTTTATTATTCAGAGGTGTATCGGGGTTTTCGATTAGCTTTTTCCAGGCCTTCGAATTCAGTCCTTCGTTGAACGCGTTCGGATCGAAACTGGGTGTTGAGACCGTCGCCAAAATTTCACCGTTTCGGACATCGAGGACGACGGCGGCGGCCCTGCGGTAATCGGCGATTCGCTCGGTGATAAAACGCTGTAGTCCGAGGTCCATGGTTAAGACAATGTGCTTGCCGGGCTTGCCTTTGCTGCGTTTCAACTCCCGGATGACGCGGCCGATCGCGTTGACCTCGACTTGGCTGTTTCCAGCGGTGCCTCGCAGCGCCAAATCGTGTTGCCGCTCGATGCCGTTCTTTCCGACACGGAACCCAGGTAATTCCAGTAATGGATCTCCGGTCAAATCCTTCTCTGAGACCGCTGCGACATACCCCATGACATGGGCGGCAACTTGCCCGTTGGGATAATGGCGGGATTGACCGACGTCGATGCTGATACCCGGCAGATCAGGTGCGTTGACCTCGATGCGGCTGACCTCTTGCCAGCTCAAGTTTTCCCGAACGGTGATCGGCACAAAGGCGCGCCGCCGCCGGGCTTCCCGCAATACGCGTCGGCGATCGTATGCGTGAACCTCGATCACGGTATTGAGGCGATCCAGGGTCTTCCGAACATCCAAGGCTTGTTCGGGTACCAACACAACTCGGTAATTTTGCACGTTTACCGCAAGCGGCGCTCCGTTCCGGTCGACAATGTGTCCCCGTGGCGGAGCGAGGAGACGGAGGTTGATACGGTTGTCATCCGCCAGCATTTGGTAGCGCTGAGATTCCAATACCTGAAGGTAATAGAGTCGTCCGCACAACACTCCCAGCAACGCGAGCTTGCCTCCGACTAGGACTGCCGCCCGACGTCGGAAGGATTTGACCCGCAATTTTTCCGGTTGCATGGCCCACTACTCCTCTTGAGGTAGCGTACGGTGCACTTGCACGAAGAGCCATCCAAAAATCGGATACGCGGCGACATTCATGGCGCATTCATAAAATGCGGGCTCGGGCGCCAGCATGCTCGCAACCAAAAGGGAGGCGATGACCCATTCCATCGTCGCGACGCATAATGAGACGATCATGAAGCCCCACCAAACGATAAAAAAAGACTTCCCGTAAAAAAATCGCACTTGGGAGACGGCGATAATATAGACCACGACAAGGATTCCAGCGTTCTGTCCGATGGGACCGCCGGACATGAAGTCCTGCAGCAAACCGACGATGAAGACCGCGCCGCTCGGCAATAGGGAGGGTCGGTGTAAGGCCCAGTAATAGATGGCCATCAAGGCTAAGTTCGGTGAAATCGCGGCATAACTGGGCAGATGCAAAGGCACCAGGTTAAGGATCACCAAGGCCAGCGATAAGAGAAACGGCGTCAGTTTCCGGGCAGTAAGATCGAGGTGTTGCCAAACGGCACTCTTCATCGATTTTGGCCGGCACCCTGGGTCATGGGTGCGTTATCCTCACCAATTACGCCATCGAGGCCGTAATCCACAAGCCGCACGAACTCAAGCTGATCGGAACTGGCGAAGGTCTCAATCCGGATGCCGGCATCGCCGATTTCAGCAACGACGCCGATCGGCAGACCGGTTGGGAACATGCCGCCGTGGCCCGACGTGACAATACGTGAGCCAATCTTTACATCCGCATTGGCAGAGACAAAGGTCAGACGCGGCCATTTACTGTTGTCGCCGGCTAGCACCGCGCGGGCGCGCGAACTTTCGACGAGGACGGGAATACGGCTATTCAAATCGCTAATCAGTAGAACACGAGAGGATTTACCGCCTGTCGCGGCGACACGACCCAAAAGCCCTGCGTCGGTAATCGCGGCATGACCGCGTTGGACACCTTCGCGGGTACCGGCATTGACCAAAAGGCTGCGGATAAAGGGTCCACTGGAATCGCCGATGACGCGGGCCGCGATGGAGTGCGTTGGCGCCTCACCGGAGTATTTGAGCAGGGTGCGCAGTTGGTCGTTTTCCGCCAGCAATCTGCGTGCAGCGTGTTGCCACTGTAACAATCGCGCGTTTTCGATTTTTAGGGCCGCATTGGTCTCACGTAGATGGGCGAGTTCCCGGACGTGGTCTATGGCATTGGAGATCGTCGCTATGGGCTGGGAAAGCGCGTCGAGCACTGGCGCCGTCAAATCGATTAGCGCCATTCGGGTTTCCTCGAAGATTTTCGGATCCGTCCGACCGATCATCAACAGGCCGACTGCGGTGCCCAATAGCAACAAGAATGTAAACCTCTGCGCGAGGCTGCGCATCGGTGCCGCAACGCGGATGACTGACCCTGGTTTCTCCTTCACGTCGGCTCTCAGCTTGTCTCAGTTAATGTCCAATAACTTCCCCAGGTTATGCACTGAATATTAATACATTCTTAACTGGATATTAATACATTCTTAAGCGTCTTCATTTCCTCGAGGCAGCGCCCCGTGCCCAAAGCAACACAGGATAAGGGATCGTCCGCGAGCGACACCGGCAATCCCGTCGCATGCCGTAAGACGTAATCTAAATTACCGAGCAAAGCGCCGCCGCCGGTCAACACGATACCCTTGTCGACAATATCCGCTGCCAGTTCCGGAGCCGTATGCTCAAGTGCGACCTTGACCGCTTCTACGATCGCCGCGACGGGTTCGGCGAGACTTTCGGCAATTTGCCGCTCGGTGATTTCCAATTGTTTCGGCACGCCGTTCATCAGGTCGCGGCCTTTGACCTCCATGACCCGGCCTTCGCCATCGTCGGGCGGGCAGGCGGAGCCGATTTCCTTCTTGATCCGCTCGGAGCTGCTTTCACCGACCAAGACGTTATGATTGCGTCGGATATAGGCGATAATGGCTTCGTCCATTTTATCGCCGCCAACGCGCACTGAACGCGAATAAACAATGCCGCCCAGCGACAGGACAGCTACTTCGGTCGTGCCACCGCCGACATCGACGACCATCGAGCCCGTCGGTTCGGTAACTGGCAACCCGGCACCGATTGCGGCGGCCATGGGTTCCTCAATTAGAAAGACTCGGCGCGCACCGGCGGCCTCGGCAGAATCCTCAATGGCACGGCGTTCGACGGCAGTCGATCCCGACGGGACGCAAACGATGACTTGCGGGCTGGCGAAGCTGCGGCGGTTATGAACTTTACGGATGAAATGCTTGATCATTTCCTCGGCTTGTTCAAAATCGGCAATAACGCCGTCGCGCAGTGGCCGTATGGCGTGGATGTTGCCGGGGGTACGACCTAGCATCATCTTCGCTTCATCGCCGACGGCCAGCACTTGCTTGCGGCCCTTCACGTCGGCGATGGCGACCACCGATGGTTCGTTCAAAACGATCCCGCGGCCTTTGACGTAGACTAGCGTATTCGCGGTCCCAAGATCGATCGCCATATCGGCTGAAATCATGCCAAGCAGTCGAGCAAACATCTTTTTGATTTATCCTTCTCGATTATCCAGGACGGGCATGCTCGCTGGTTTGCGATGCCGTGGCGGGCGCACCTTCGCGGTATATCTGTCAATAACGGCATTCGGTCGTTTTTCAATTTATGTCCTTAATCAGAGGCTTAAGTTTTACTTCTCCGGTAACAGGTTAGAATACTCTCGGGCCTCATCATGCTTTATGAGTCCTAAATCACAGAGTGTCAGCGCCATAAAGCAGGACTCAAGGTTAAGAGTAGTTCCTTAAATACTTTTGTTAAAAGGATTTTTTACTGAGATGCAAGAAAATTTCTTGCATGAAATTGCATAAGCGACTCGGACTCGCAGCCGACGGCCTCATTCAGCTGCCGTAGGCTGCATATTCTAGTAGTCGTTTGTCGTTCAGTTCTTCGATTTATCGACAAGCTTGTTCTCCGACAACCACGGCATCATAGCGCGCAAACGGGCACCTACTTCCTCGCTGTCGTGTTCGCTGGAGCTGCGGCGCATGGCCTTGAGGCTCGGCTGGCCGACTTCGCATTCGGTCATCCATTCGCGCACGAACCGGCCCGATTGAATATCGGCCAAGAGCGACTTCATGTTTTCCTTCACATGATCGTCGATGATCCGGTCGCCGGCGGAGAGGTCACCGTACTCGGCTGTGTTGGAGACCGAGTAGCGCATGTCGGAGATGCCGCCTTCGTAGACCAGGTCGACGATCAGTTTCACCTCGTGCATGCACTCGAAATATGCCATCTCGGGCGCGTAGCCGGCTTCCACGAGGGTATCGAACCCGGCTTGCATCAAACGGGTGAGACCACCACAGAGAACCGCTTGCTCGCCGAACAAATCGGTTTCGCATTCCTCGCGGAAGGTCGTCTCGATGATTCCGGCGCGGGCGCCGCCGATAGCGGAGCCGTAACTGAGGCCGATATCGTGACAGTTTCCGGTCGGGTTGGCGTGTACCGCGAGCAGCGAAGGGACGCCGGCGCCGCGCTCATACTCGGAGCGGACGGTGTGGCCGGGGCCTTTCGGTGCGATCATGAAGACGTCAATGTCGTCACGGGGCTCGATCAAGCCGAAGTGAATGTTGAGGCCGTGCGCGAAGGCTAAGGCGGCGCCTTCCTTAATGTTCGGCTCAAGGTCGTCATAATACAGCGCGCGTTGGCCCTCATCCGGGGTCAGCACCATAATAATGTCACCCCATTTAGCGGCGTCCGCGGGGGATATCACTTCAAAACCGGCGGCTTCCGCCTTGGGAACGCTGCCGGAGCCGGGGCGAAGGGCGATCTTAACCTCTTTCACTCCAGAATCACGCATGTTCATGGAATGGGCATGGCCCTGGCTGCCGTATCCTACGATGACGACTTTCTTTGATTTGACGAGATTGACGTCGGCATCGCGATCATAATAGACGCGCATATTAATAGTCCTCTTGTTTTCGTTCTGGCTCAGTCGCGACGCGACGGCACGACCGCTATGTCGACCGATGGACGCAACTCGGCGCATACCTTGAGCACTTCGTGGATGTTGCTGGACATGAATTTATCGAACGGCGTTTCGTCCTCAACAGTGTCGGCGTCAGCCGACGGGAATGTCTGCTGCTTAAGGATATAGTCGAAGCGCGAAGCCCATTTACGCGCGCCGAGGCGCGCCGTCGTTGAGCAATTGTCTACCATGAAGGAAACGCCCTTATAGTCCATGTAAGGGTTTAGCGAGTCGACTGCCTCGATGATCGATTCATTAGCGATTTCCGAATAAGGATGGCCGCGGTCCTTCAACAGATCAGCTTGGGCCATCATGCAGGCCATGTAGGTGCCAGCGGTCTCGGGATTGATCGGCGCATAGTTACGTTGGCTGTCGGCCCGTACCTCTTCGCCGACCACCCACATGTCGGTGCTGTCGATTCTACCCATCGGGTAGGTGCCATGTCGTCGTGTCGCCTGGATCACGCTACGCACTTCGTTGCCAGAGGCAACGTCGTCGTAAATTTCCTCAAGGATTTCACGACATGGATGATAGGCCGCATTGTATGCTTTACGGAAGGCGACCTTCTCACTCTCGTCGAGCTCTTCGTAGACTGATTTCAGACCAGAACGCGAGATCGACTTACTGATCGGTCCGGTGATCGATTCCGATGTATTGAGGTAAGCGTCATCCTTGGCCATGCCCTGGCCGATATAGCGCGCATAGAGACTTTCAGCGATGCCGTGTACCGCACCCAACAGGATGCCGCGCTCACCGAAGATATCGGAACGGTACTCCGATTCCAGCGTGGTCTCGAACGTGTAGGGAGAGCCGAGTGCTACCGACCAGCCAAGAGCATACTCGGTGGCCTTACCGGTGGTGTCCTGGTGGACCGCGAAACTGGCGTTGATGCCGGCTCCGTTGACTTCCCGGCCTTGTTCGTAGAGTCGGCGTACCGACGGACCCATGCCTTTGGGGCAGACCGCCACGACATTGATTTCTTTTGGAAATTCTTCGCCTTGCGCCTGTAGGTGGGAGAGCAGGAAGCCATGGCTCAGGCCCAGCGTCGTTCCTGGTCGGAAGGCGGCGAAGATCTCCTTGTAGTTCTCTGCGAAGGCCGCATCGGAGATCAGAAGGAGCGACATGTCGCTCTCGCGGATTGTGTCATACATCTCGCCGAGCGTACCGTCTGCCTCGGTGAATCCGACCGCCTCCGCTTCTTTCATGGAGGAAGATCCCTTGCGAAGACCCACTTTCACCCGAATGTCAGTGCCTTCAAAGGATTCGCGCAGGTTCTGTGCCTGCGCTGGGCCCTGTGACGACCAGCCGATGACGGCTATCTGTTTGACCCCATCGAACGCCTTTGGCAGCAGTGGGAACAGGTGGCGTCCGCCGGCGACAATGGTCTCCTCGCGGTCGGCCATTTTTATCGTGCGGGTTTCAAACACATTCGAAATGAAGCTCATCAGGAGGTTCCTCGGTAGCGAGTTTAAGAATCAGAGAGTTTGCGTGCCGCGGGCAATAGCAACACTGCCACTGCGGACGATCTCGACCTGGCCGAGCTCGCGCATCAGGTTTATGAAAGCATTTACCTTGCTGGGCGAGCCGGTCATTTGGAAGACGAAGGAATTGGTGGTGGTGTCGACCGCGTCAGCGCCGAATATCTCGGCGATGCGGAGCGACTCCCGGCGTTCGTGCGAACGCGATTTCGAAATCACCTTGACGAGTGCCAAGTCACGCTCGACATATGGGCCTTCCTCGGAGAGGTCGTGTACTTCATAGACGGGGACCAGGCGATCGAGTTGATGGCGGATTTGGTCAATGATCATCGGTGTGCCGGTGGTCACGACGGTAATCCGCGACTTAGAGGTGTCTTCCGAGACCGCCGCCACCGTCAGGCTTTCGATATTATAGCCGCGGCCGGCAAACAGGCCGATCACGCGGGCGAGGACGCCCGGCTCGTTGACCACCAAGACCGCAAAAGTGTGACGTTCTTCCTTATCGCCCATATCCATAAAGTTATAGGCGGCACCAGGTTGTGTATTCTTTGCCATTCTCAAATCATCCGATCAAACGAGGACCATGCCGTCAGCCGACACGCCGTCCTTACCGAAGGCCTGGGCTTCACCACCCAGGATCATTTCATTATGCGCCGAGCCCGATGGGATCATCGGGAAGCAGTTTTCCGTCGGATCGACGCCAACATCGGCGATCACCGGCCGGTCGACCGCAATCATCTCGCGGATCAAATCGTCCAAATCCGCCGGGTCGGAGGTACGCAGGCCGACCCCGCCGAAACTTTCCGCGAGCTTCACGAAATCGGGTAGCGAATCCATATAGGTCTCCGAATACCGGCTGCCGTGGAGCAGTTCCTGCCACTGGCGTACCATGCCCATATACTGGTTATTCAAGATGAAGATCTTGATCGGCAGACGGTGTTGAATGGCCGTCGCAATTTCCTGCATATTCATCATGAACGAAGCTTCGCCCGAGATATCGACGACCAGCTTCTTTGGGTGTGCGACTTGGACGCCGACTGCCGCAGGCAAACCGTAACCCATGGTGCCGAGGCCGCCCGATGTCATCCAGTGATAGGGCTTCTCGAATTTATAGAACTGTGCCGCCCACATTTGGTGTTGGCCGACTTCGGTGGTGATGAAGGTTTCTTGATCTTTCGTCAACTCGTACAGCCGCTCGATCGCGTATTGCGGTTTGATAGTCTTCTTGTTCTGGCTATAAGCGAGGCAATTGACGCCCTGCCAAGCTTCGATCCGTTCCCACCAAGCCCGCAGGGCTTTACCGTTCGTGCGCCGTTTCTTGCGCGCTTTCCAGGCCTTGGTTAGCTGCTGAATCACCGTACCGACGTCGCCAACAATGGGGATGTCGGCCCGTACGTTCTTGTTGATGGACGACGGATCGATATCGATGTGGATCTTTGTCGAGTTCGGCGCGAAAGCGTCGAGCCGGCCGGTAATGCGGTCGTCGAAGCGTGCACCAACGCAAATCAACGCATCGCAATCGTGCATCGCCATATTGGCTTCATAGGTACCGTGCATGCCCAGCATACCGACGAATTGCGGGTCGGAGCCTGGCAACGCACCTAATCCCATGAGCGTCAGCGTGCAGGGATATCCGGTCATGCGCACGAAATCCGTAAACTTCTTGCACGCTGCCGGTCCGGAATTGATGATGCCGCCGCCGCCATAGAAGATCGGACGTTCCGCGTTGGCGATCAGCTCGATAGCCTGTTCGATAGCGGCCGCATCGCCTTTCATTTGTGGGCGGTAACTGGCGTGCTTGACCGTGGTTGGCGGTGAATAAGGACAATCCGCAAATTGGATATCCTTCGGCAGATCGATCACAACGGGACCAGGGCGGCCTGTGCGCGCGACGTAGAAAGCCTCGTGCATCGTGGTCGCCAGAGCTTCGGTATCCTTTACCAGGTAGTTATGCTTGGTGCAGGGCCGCGTGATGCCGGTGGTGTCGCATTCTTGGAACGCATCGTTGCCGATCAGATGGGTTGGGACTTGGCCGGTCAGGCAGACGATTGGTATGGAATCCATCAGCGCATCGGTGAGGCCGGTAACCGCGTTGGTGGCGCCCGGCCCGGAGGTCACGAGAACGACCCCGACCTTCCCGGAGGAACGAGCATAGCCTTCCGCCGCATGAACCGCGCCTTGTTCGTGGCGAACCAAAATGTGCCGCAGCTTATTCTGCTTAAACAGCTCGTCGTAAATCGGTAAAACCGCGCCACCCGGATAGCCGAAGACGACCTCGACACCCTGATCGATAAGGGATCGGACGATCACCTCCGCACCGGTCATGGTTTTGTCTGTCGCCATTGGTCTTACTCCATAAGTGTGCAGGCAGCCTGTTCGCCGCCCGATTCGCATTCGATCAAAAATGCCCTTACTAGGGGATATTCGCACGGAGCCTAGCTCGCGGCGAGCGGAGACAATAGGTGGTCAGTCGGAAGGGGTCAATACATAATTGCGAATATATGAAAAGATGACAGGGGATAAACTTTCCGAATATTGCATTTTTATCGATTTATCCGCAATGATCTGGTTTTTAAACCAAGTTGTCTGACGTTTCGCGAATCGGCGGGTCGCTGTTTGTGCCCGAGCGACGGCCTCGTCCAAGCTCATTTGATCTGCGAGATGGAGGCGCAAGTCTGGGACTCCGACCGCTTTAAGAGCCGGCAGATCGCCGTCGATCCCGTCGAGACCGGCGACCTCGCTCAAGGCGCCTTGGTCGATCATTTGCTGAAATCGGTCCTCGATGGCCTGGTTTAATTCTGATCGGTCTGGCTCGATTAGAAGGTTGTGAAAGCGCCAATGGCTGTCGGGCGCGGTCTTCGCTTCGGCCTGCCAATCGGCTAGCGAACGCCCGGTCGCATCCAAGACTTCCAGCGCTCGCATGACACGTTGGGTGTCGCTGGGGTTCAATTGCATGGCGGTTTTGGGATCACGTTCGGTCAATTCGCGATAGGCGGCCTCGTTCCCGATAGTCTTGATACGTTGGCGGGTCGCGGATCGAATGTCGGCGGGAATATCCGGTATTTCCGAAAGCCCTTCAGTCAATGCCCTAATATAGAATCCTGTGCCGCCGCAGATGATCGGTAACTTTCCGGCTCCATGGGCCGCTCGGATTTCCGCGACCGCGAGCTCTCTCCATCGTCCCGCGGAAAAAACCTCGGTGACGGACGCAATGCCGTAGAGCCGATGCGGTGCCCGTCTGAGATCCTCGTCGTTAGGACGCGCCGTCAGAATTCGCAACTCGCGATAAACCTGCATACTGTCCGCGTTGATGACTACACCGTCAAACGCCCGCGCAATATCGAGTGCGAGCGCGGATTTTCCGCTGGCCGTCGGGCCGCAGACGATCAAGATCGGATTTTGCGCGTTGTCAGACATCGATTGTGAAGATACAGCTTGGCGCATGAGGAACACAGTCGTAACGCTCATTGGCGCGAACGAAATTAACGTCGAATGCGTCCGTAAAGTCGAGTTGGCCTTGGAGACGACCGTCGAATGGCTCGCCGACGGCATCGCTTGCGATGCGCCGACGACGCGGTCGGTGCGTGAATCCGAGAAGATAGTGCGTGCAGCCCTGCAAAACGCTCCCGTCGATGTGGTCGTGCAACCCGTCGAAGGCCGCCGCAAACGTCTCTTGGTGGCGGATCTGGAATCCACCATTATCGAGAACGAGATGCTCGATGAATTAGCGGATGAACTTGGCTTGCGGGAGGAGATTGGGTCGATCACCGCGCGTGCGATGCGGGGAGAATTAGATTTTGAGGACGCGATCCGCGAGCGGGTCGAAATGCTCGCCGGCTTGGCAGAAGCGGCCCTTGCTCGGTCCGAAGCGAAAATAAGAATCATGCCGGGTGCGCCGGAACTGGTCGCGACCATGCGGGAGTATGGTGCGTATTGCGCCTTGGTGTCTGGTGGATTTGATTATTATACGGCAAAGATTAAGGCGCGCTTGGGCTTTGATTATGATCAGGCAAACCGGTTAGAAGTTCGCGACGGGGCGCTGACCGGGGAGGTTCTCTCCCCCATTCTGGGCCGAGATGCGAAGCGGGTGGCGCTTGAGCGTCTCGCTCGGCAACAAGGTGTGTCGGTTATGGAGGCGATCACCGTCGGAGATGGCGCGAATGATCTCGATATGTTGGCGGCGGCGGGTATAGGAGTGGCCTATCACGCCAAGCCGGTCGTTGCGGAGGCGACGACGGCGCGGATCGATCATGGCGACCTGACGGCTCTATTGTATATTCAGGGATACCGCCGTGCAGAATTTTGGAGCTAACCCACATACCAAAATCTTGGATTGCAGAGATTGTCATTTTGTTGCCGCGGCCGCGGGCTGTCAAAAAGACATCCGAGTGTCGTCTCTAGACGCCGCCAAACCGGCAAAGGTCGTGGAGCTGGCGCGCGCGATGCAGGTGTCGACGATCATCCGCGCGATCTGCGCTCGCCCCTCGGCGGCACATGAGATGGATATCGGCGTGGTTATTGCGCATTTGTGAGGGCGTTTCGGCCGTTGGTGAGCACGAGCCGCCGTACCACATCGGTGGTAAGCGGTGCGTCGCAGTTGAACGTTCATCGCCCGGATGCGATTGTCCTTACATCCTTCATATTGGCGCCCATCACCAACGAATACCAAGTGTTTGATTTCTCGTTGGAGAAAATCAGCATTCCGGCGCTTATTACCCATCACCGAGAGGACGGTTGTGTCGCGACGCTGGCACGCGATGTGCCTCAGCTTGCCCGCGAACTCAGTAGCGCCGCACCCAAGGGTGTTAAGATTTTTAGAAGGCGGCAAGCTTGGCGATAACGAATGTGGGGCGCGCAGCTATCACGGATATCAAGGGATCGAGGAGTAGGTCATCGACGACATCGCGGCCTGGATCCCAAGGCATTATGAGACGAGCATTTCCTCAAGGCAGTCGAGGCACCTCGTCCAACCACTATTATGTTCGTCGCGCATCTCTTCGCTGTTGAAGCGTCGATGAGTCAAAGTCAGCTCGGTGCCCTCACCGCTCGGGCGAAAGTCAAGCTCTACGAGGGTTTCGATATCTGGGCAGCCGCCTTCTTCCCAAGCCCAGGTGAAGACAAGACGCTTCGGCGGTTCAACCTCGAGAAAGATACCTCGCGTTGTGTGGGTGCTCTCCGTACCTTTCATGATGAACCGGAAGATACCATCGACGCAGGGGCCGTGAGCGTCAATGATCGCCTTCAAACCTTTTGGGGCCCATCCATCTGACGATGATATCGGTATCCGTCCAAGCATTGACGAAAAGCGTCTCCGCGACGCCGGCCGGCTGGCTTGCCTCAATCAGAACGGACGGTGCACGTGAAAGTTACCATACTCGACAACTATTTTGACACGCTGAGGACTCTCGCGTGTTTTTCCAAGCTGGACGGCCATGACGTCACGGTCTGGAACGACCATTTGCAAGAAACCGATGCTCTGGCGGCGCGTTTGGTGGACACGGAAGCGTTGGAGTTGATTCGTGGGCGCACGATAATTCGCGCGGAGCTTCTTGAGAAGCTGCCGAACCTCAAGCTAATCAGCTGGCGAAGCGTCTTTACACATATCGATATCGAGACCTGTAACCAGCTCGACATTGTCATCTCGTCCGATCTGCACATGGGCACGCCTTCTTATGCCACGGCAGAGTGGACCTGGGGGTTGGTAATGGCCGCGATGTGGGAAATACCGCAACAGATCGTGTCTTTGCGGTCCGGAGGTTGCCAAATTGGAGTCGGCCGCACGGTCCGTGGTAAGACATTGGGGCTTTATGGATACGGGCGGATCGCCAAGGTGGTGGCGGAATATGCGCGTGCCTTCGGGATGAACGTGCTGGTCTGGGCACGGGCGTATTCGCGCGTTCGTGTGGCGACGGACGGATATGATGTGGCCGAGAGCAAAGGAGCGTTCTTCGAGAGTTGCGATGTGCTGTTTCTGTATATGTGTTTGATTGATGCGACGCGAGGTATCGTCACGGCGGATGGCCTAGCGCGCATGAAACCGATTGCGTTGTTGGTCAATACCAGCCGCGCGACGTTGATTGAGAAAGAAGCCTTGGTCTCCGCCCTGCGTTCGGGGTGGTCTGGCATGGCGGCGGTCGACGTGTACGAGGAAGAGCCGGTACGCGGTACCGATCACCCGTTGCTCAATTTGCCGAACGTGGCGGCGACGCCGCATATCGGCTAAGCGGCGCGGGATGAAGACGAGCTGCAATTCTAAGATATTTTCGACCAGATTAATAGCTACGTGGCTGGAAACCCGACGAATGTCGTAAACTTGGACGTCCTCGCCAAGTGCCGTTAAGAGCGGGCTTCCGCGTCGTCGCCCCGCAGGGTGAACATCATCACGTTGGCGATCAGCATGAAGCCTGCCAACATGTAGAAGACCTCGATCAGCCCCCAAGTATCGGCGACGATACCGCCGAGAACTGGGACTGCGGCACCGAATAAGGCCTGCATGCCGAACATTACGCTGGTGGCGGAACCACCGAGATTTGGCGGCGTGAGATCCATCATCCAACCCTGCATGACCGGACGTACCGCAAACAGCACGAAGCCCAGTACTGAAACGCCGACGATAAACAGGATATCGTTGGAGACGAAAGTAATACTGATGATAGCAATGGTCGTTGCCGTAAGGCCGGCAAATACCACCGGTCGGCGTCCAACCCGATCTGATAAAGTGCCGGCGATCATGCTGGCTGCCATACCGCCAATTTGCATCAGCATCATCGTCGTGCCCTGGCCTTCCGGGCTAAACTTCAATTCATTGACCAGATAGAGCGGCACGAACAGAACGATACCGACCTGCGCCATCCCGCGCACCGCGATTACCAACGTCAAATTCCGAATTGATGGCACACGTGCGATCGTCATGAGCCCCGCGCCGTAGTCCCGCAAGTTCATGCCTCGACCGTCACCTTCTGCCTGGGGTGTTCGCTCATGTGGCATCAAGGCAAAACCAATAATGCCGAGCGCGATGAACACTGGTACCGACATGGCTATTGATGCGCTCTGCCATGTCATTGCCAATAACAGCAGACCAGCAATAAAGGGGCTCAAGGCGTCCCCAAGATTGGCCCCGGTAGCATGGACCGCGAGTACATAGCCTCGGTTCTTTGGAAAAGTATCCGACAAAAATGCAATGCCGGGAGCGTGCCAAAGGTTGTTGGCCGCACCAACTAGCGCCACCAGAAAACAGATGATCATGAAGGACTGGACAAACCCAAACAAAAATAAGGCACCGCCGGTTCCAACAAGCGACATCATGAGGAATACAATTCGCCGACCCGTCATGTCCACAATTGGACCGCTACTGATATTACATGCGAGCGCGCTCAAATGCATAATCATGCTGAGCAAGCCGATCTCCGTATAGGTAAGCCCGAAATCCTCTTGAATATAAGGAAACAAGAAGATCATCATCGCATGGACCCAATGGGTCGAGGCATGCCCGAAGCCGACAAGGTATATCGTGCCCTGGCCTTTGATCTTGAATGCGGAGGGAGTGTCGGCGGAGCTCACGATAAGGATAAAGACCTGTTGCGGAGGAATGGCGACAAAATCTATTTTCTTCCGAACGACGTGACTAGGAAATTCGGACGCTTATGCGGGGTTTCGATGATTGGACGGGCCGGATCGGAGCGTTCGGCACAGGCTTCCAGCAGGTTCTCGAGTGTCGCTTCCAATGCTCGTAGATTAAAAATATTGGAGCTGGCCCAGATAACTATCTGAGGTAACGGTTAACCCATTGTTTGATTTGGGATGATTAATCCAATGGGTCACTGTTGTTAAATCGCCATTCCCATTCTTTTAAATATAGCCCGAATTGAGTCTTCGGAACACCGTTGAACTTGC
>CAJWTF010000083.1 GCA_913046825.1 uncultured Rickettsiales bacterium
CCCCGACCCTTTTCCCACTCCGCCTTCCCAGGCGACGACACAAGCGGGTCGATTGTATCGTTCCTTCAATCGACTCGCTACGATTCCGATGACCCCAGCATGCCAATTTTCCGCCGAAGCATAGACCAGACCATCGTCCATCCCACCACGCTCAACTTGATCGACGGCTTCTTCAAGGCAGATGGTTTCAAGTTCGCGGCGCTCCTTATTCCAAGCGTCCAATCGCAACGCTATTTCCCGCGCTTCGTCTTCATTCGCGGTCGTCAACAAGCGGGCACCAAGTCCCGCTTCACCAACCCGGCCTCCGGCGTTGACGCGTGGCCCTAAAATGAAACCCGCATGATAAGTCGTTGGCGCTTCATCCACCGAGGCCACATCCGACAAAGCCCGAATGCCAATGTTATCCCGGCGCGCCATAACTTTAAGGCCCTGTGTTACCAAGGCCCGGTTCAAGCCAAC
The DNA here is from genome assembly GCA_913046825.1 of uncultured Rickettsiales bacterium. The sequence goes on from CAJWTF010000083.1 coordinate 460, forward strand.
CAGCGGCACTACATCGCAGACGGTTCCAAGCGCAACCAAATCGAGCCACTGCATCAAATTCGGCTCCGCTCGGTTTTGGTAATGCCCTAAGGTACGAAGCTTTCGATTTAGAGCGATGACTAACAGGAAGGCTACACCAACCGCCGCCAATTGACCCATGGCGCTGTCATCATCCAAGCGGTTCGGATTCACGACCGCCACCGCTTCCGGTAGGCGTGGTTCCGCCGCGTGATGGTCGACGACGACGACGTCGATTCCCGCTTCCGCCGCGCCAGCCAAAGGATCGAAAGCCGTGATACCGCAATCGACCGTTACGATGACACCTACACCGCTCGACTTCATACCTAGAAGCGCCGGTAGATTGGGGCCATATCCCTCACGCAATCGATCCGGCACGTAAATATCTACCCGGCCACCAACGGAGTGTACGAACCGATGCAAGAGAGCGGAGGAAGTCGCGCCATCGACATCGTAATCGCCGAAAACGCCGATTGTCTCACCTGACAAAATGGCCTCAGCCAGACGTTCGGCAGCATTTTCCATGTCCTGCAATCGAGCGGGATCAGGGAGCAGACTTCTCAACGAGGGGTTTAAGAATGTGTCAGCTGTATCAATGCGGACGCCGCGCGCTACCAGGAGACGCGATACAATATCCGAGAGACCGTGACGTTGGCTCATGGCGTTTGCGGAGCGGTCATCGGAATCGCTCGATTCCCAGCGCTTACCAGTATAGGAGCGCTCTACTCCGAGAACGACATTCCCGCTTTCACTCATTCGTTTTCCAAATACTCCGGACGCTTGCGGTCGAAGTTATGATTGGCTTCAATAACACGGACCGTACCGGTCTTGGAGCGCATAACCATTGATTGGGTCGAAGCACCGTGAGCGGAGAAGCGCACACCACGCAGCATCGGGCCATCGGTCACACCCGTGGCAGCGAACATCACATTACCGCTCGCAAGGTCCAATATATTGTATTTGCGATCAAAATCTGTGATCCCACAGCGCGACGCTCGTTCCCGTTCGTCATCGTTCCGGAACAACAACCGGCCCTGAATTTGACCGCCGATGCACCGGAGTGCTGCTGCTGCCAAAACACCTTCCGGCGCACCGCCGCTGCCGATATAGATATCGATTCCGCTATCTTCTTGCGAAGTCGCCATCACGCCGGAGACGTCGCCGTCGGATATTAGCAAAATACGCGCGCCGGTCTCTCGGACGGCCTTGATTAAATCCATGTGGCGAGGGCGATCTAAGATACAGGCGACGACATCGGTGATACGCTTGCCTTTGGCCTCGGCCACATCTTTAAGATTTTCCGCCGGCAATTTGTCCAGATCAACGATGCCATCCGGCAGGCCGCCGCCGACGGCGATCTTATCCATATAGACATCGGGCGAATTCAAATAGCCGCCCTCTTCCGCCAAGGCGATGACCGTTAACGCATTCGGTCCGCCCGTCGCCGTAATTGTCGTTCCTTCCAAAGGGTCGAGCGCAATATCGATTTTTGGGCCGGTTCCCGTGCCGACTTTCTCTCCGATATACAGCATCGGAGCTTCGTCACGCTCGCCCTCACCAATGACTACCGTTCCATCGATCGACAGACTATTAAGTGCATTTCGCATGGCATCGACCGCAGCTTGGTCAGCGGCTTTTTCGTCGCCCCGTCCCATCCACCGAGAGGATGCTAAAGCCGCTGCTTCTGTAACGCGGACAGCCTCGAGCGCCAAGTTTCTTTCCATCACATTCGCATCTTTAGTCATTTTCATATCCCTCACGACTTTACCGGCGGTAGATCCCCGTTCGATTTGTCAAAAATTCTCGATCCGTATCATATGCGGTGTCTCACGAACCGCATCTAATTTCCCAAACGCCGCCAACACTTCCTGTATGGCGGCTTCGCGTGTCTCGTGCGTTGTCATGACAACCGGAACGGCTTCCGTCTCCGATCGCGACCGCTGAATAACTCCTTCGATAGATATTTTGTGGTTAGCTAATTCAGCAGCAATCTCCGCAAATACACCGGGTTGATCATCCACCATCAGCCGCACATAGTAGGCACCTGAGTGATCCTTAAATGACGCAGGAGCTGACGCGGTTAAGGACGACGCTGGCACGCCAAATGTATGGACCGGACGTGCGGAAGCAATATCCACGAGATCGCTGACCACGGCGGAAGCCGTCGGACCACCACCCGCACCTCGACCTTCCAATACTGTCGTGCCAACGAAATCACCTTCCGTCACCACCGCATTGAAGACACCCTCGACACCGGCGATCGGCGCACTTTCGGGCACCATCGCGGAATGGACACGTTGTTGAATACCGTGTTCCGTCTGCTCGCAAATGCCTAGCAACTTGATCCTGTAGCCAAACTCACCGGCATACTCGATATCTTCAGCTGCGATATGGCGGATACCTTCGATATGAATACTCTCAAAATCAACTTCGGTCCCAAACGCGACACTGGTCAGGATCGCGAGTTTATGCGCCGCATCCACACCGTCAATATCGAAGCTCGGGTCGGCTTCCGCGTAGCCCAATTCCTGAGCTTCCAAGAGCACGTCATCAAAAGCTCGGCCGGTCTCGCGCATGGTCGTCAAAATATAATTACAGGTGCCGTTCAAGATGCCATGTAGGCTACTGATTCGGTTCCCCGCCAGCCCTTCTCGCAGCGCTTTGATAACCGGAATACCACCAGCGACAGCCGCTTCGTAAGCCAGCACCACACCCGCTTCTTCCGCTGCCTGGGCCAAGGCCGTCCCGTGAATCGCGACTAAGGCCTTGTTCGCCGTCACAACATGACGGCCCGCCGCGACGGCCGCATTACAGGTCTCTAGCGCCGAGCCTTCACTGCCGCCGATTAACTCGACAACCACATCGACGTCGGCGTCCCGCGCCATTGCTACCGGATCGTCGAACCAAGTATGACCCGAAAGATCCAATCCACGATCCTTGTTGCGATCCCGAGCGGAGACTGCAACCACTTCCAGCCCCCGGCCACACCGCACAGACAACAAAGCCGACTGCTTTTCCAAAAGCTCGATTGTTCCCGCGCCGACCGTTCCCAATCCCGCGATGCCAAGCTTTAACGGCGCGCTCATTCGCCGACCGCCCGAATAGCATTCTGGTTGGCGCCGGTATTTACACCGGACTGTGCGAACAACGCCTTAATATTGCGGATGGCTTGCCGCGTCCGATGTCTATTTTCGACCAATCCAATGCGCACGAATCCTTCTCCATATTCCCCAAAACCGGCGCCCGGAGAGACCGCCACTTTCGCTTCATTCAATAACAGTTTCGAAAACTCAAGCGATCCAGCTTCCCGGAAGGCGGGCGGGATCGGTGCCCAAACGAACATCGTCGCTTTCGGGCTTGGAATTTCCCATCCGGCGGAAGCTAACCCCTCGACCAAAACATCGCGGCGTGCTCGATACATATCCCGCATGTCGTCGACGCAGTCCTGCGGTCCGTTCAACGCCGCGGTCGCCGCCACCTGGATAGGCGTGAAGGCGCCATAATCCAGGTACGATTTCACACGCGCCAGAGCCGCGATTAGCGTCTTGTTGCCTGCGGCGAAACCGATCCGCCATCCGGGCATCGAATAGGTCTTGCTGAGAGAGGTGAACTCAACCGCCAGCTCCCGCGCCTTCGGGATCTCAAGGATCGATGGCGGTGGATTGTCGTCGAAATAGACTTCAGAATAAGCCAGGTCGGAAAGTATGAAAATTTCATGGTAGTGGCAGAAATCGACGACCTCTTGATAGAAGTCCAATCCTACTGTTTCCGCCGTCGGGTTTGACGGATAATTCAGCACCACTGCCAGCGGCTTCGGTATCGAGTGATCGACGCCGCGCTTCAATGCAGCCATGAACTCCTGTCGCGCTTCCGGCGTCGAAACGTAAGCCGGTAGATGACGCACCACACCGCCCGCAATGATAAACCCGAATGCATGGATCGGATAACTCGGGTTTGGTGACATGACAATATCGCCGGGACTGGTGATCGCTTGGGCAAGGTTCGCCAACCCTTCCTTCGAGCCGAGGGTCACGATGGCTTCTGTTTCCGGATCAATCGACACGTCAAAACGGCGCTCGTAATAGGCTGATAACGCGCGTCTCAATCCTGGAATTCCACGGCTATTGGAATAGCGGTGCGTCTTTGGATTGCGCACTGACTCTACCATCTTCTCGACGATGTGTTTCGGCGTCGGCGTATCCGGATTTCCCATCCCGAAATCAATGATATCATCGCCGTTAGCGCGCGCTGCCGCCTTCATCTGGTTGACTTCGGCAAAGACGTAAGGAGGCAGCCGTTTGATCCGATAGAATTCTTCCTGCATTAGCTATAACCACTCCGACCGAGGTCAGGACCTTTCGAGGTAATCGATAAATATTTCCGTTCGCCTATTATGCGCAGCCCCCGTTTGGGACGTTTCGGCATAGACCGGAGCCCGGTCACCTTCCGCGACAACTTCCACGTTTTCTGGAGGAATGCCCTGGCGGATTAATTCATTCGCAACTGCATTCGCCCGCTTCAGCGACATTTTGAAATTCACCGCTTCACGTTGCGCAGAATTGAATGTCCGAGCGCCCATGCTAGAATGCCCGATGACCCGCACGCGTCCACCCATTTGCCCGAACACATCGGTTACGGCCTGGAGTATGGAGCGGTCTTGCATCGACAATTGGGCAGAGCCATCGCCGAAATAGATTGTTCCAACCCGTAACGATTTTTGAACGCCTTGCGACCTTTGCGTTACTGGCGCTCCGGGAGCGGACATGGACCGGCTGACGTTCGCCGGATTTGGTGGGCGAAGAGCGACCGTCCGTTCATTGAGCGAACCGCCAATCGGTGTCGCCACCGGCGGCGGTTTAGGAGATTGATTAGGTTGCCCGATTGGTGTTGCAAACTGACGTCGAGCAACGGGAGCCGCGACCGGGCGTGTTGCCGGGACCGCCGGGCGTGTAACCACGGGTCGTCTGACCGCTCGTGCCACCCTGACAGGCGGCGGCGGTGGGGTCGGCGCGCGCACTGCAGCCGACGGCCTTGCGACGGGAGGCGCCGGAGCAACCGTTGGCGCGTGAAGCGCGGCAGGTGGACGCATTAGAGCTGGCGGGCGAGCTACGGTAGTTGTGCGCACGACTGTCGGCGGTGAGACGATACCCTGATTGGCGACCGGTGCCGGCGGTCGAACCACGGGCGCTCGGACACTAGGTGCGCGAAGACTCGGCGCACGAACTGCAGGTGTTCGACCTGCAGGATTGGGAACTGCGGGCGGACGTATGGCCGGGGGACGTATCGCTGGGGGCGGCGCCACCGTTCTGGCGGTCGGACGGGCCACGGGACGTGTAATCGTCGGCGGAAGGGCACGCGCCACTGACGGACTCGCCTGTCGCCGCAACGTCGCAGGTGGTGAGACTGGGCGGCTCGGCGTAATCGTGCTGGGTGGCCGCGGCTGTCCACCAAAGACCGCCGTGCTCTGACGCAGCTGCTGATTGGAATATCGCGCATTGGCGGTATCGGCCGCCAAACCTTCTGCAATTTCTTTCGTCTGCTCCTCAGAACTTGGCCTTTTCGGCCGTCCGGGAACGGAACCCAACTTCGGGAAACCTTTTTGCGTGGCGGAAGGTTTCCCGGCGGCAAGTGGCTTCTTTTGCTTGTGCTTGTCATTGTCCTCGTCGCCGAACCAGTTAACCGGGTTCAAGTTACGAACGACTGTTCGTGTCGTATCGCCGACACTGCTGCATGACGCAACAACACCCCCTAAGGCAATAACGAGCAGCACGCGCACGCATAGGCGCGTGGCGTTTGCCGATGACAACATATTCCAACAATTGGCAGGATTATGCATTTCCAGCCTCAACATCTTGTGTTTCCCGTATCACTGAAATCCGTTTATATATTTTAGCATGACCGACTGCCAGCCTTCATGATAGACGTCTTCGATCAAATCAATACATCTTGCCCCTAATCGTAAGCGGATTCCACCTGGAGGACGCAAATAAACGCATTCGGCGGGTCGCCTGCCGAATGCGGATATGTTAACGATAGGCGAACATAAATGGGTGGGCGTCTTAATGTCCGACACGAACAAAGACGAGAACGAATTACCCGACCCGGCCAAATACGCGGAACTCATGACGAATTTGGCGGAAAAGAGCCAAAAAATTGTCACGGCTTTCCTCGAACGCCACTCGCCAACCGATACGGGACAGATCGACCCTCTAAACGTCAGCGAAGCGTTCATGAAATTGACCCGCCAGATGCTGAACAATCCGGCGAAGCTCGTCGAGGCGCAAGTCTCCCTTTGGCAAGATTACATGTCGCTTTGGCAGTCCACCGCAGGCCACGCTCTTGGTGGAGAGAGCGAACCGGTGACGGCGCCAGAAAAGGGCGATAACCGCTTCCGCAACGACGCTTGGAATGATGATGGCCTCTTCGACTTTATCAAGCAATCCTACCTTCTAACGTCGAAATGGATTCAAAACACGGTTCACAATGTCGACGGACTGGACGAGAAAACCGCTGAAAAGGTCGATTTCTACACCCGTCAATACGTGGATGCGCTCGCCCCGACAAACTTTTTGCTCACCAATCCACAAGCCCTTCAGGAGACTTTTGACAGCAAGGGCGAGAACTTGCTCAAGGGACTTGAAAATCTGCTGGCGGATTTGGAGCGCGGCAAAGGCAAGCTCAACATCAAGATGGTCGACGAAGAAGCCTTCGAAGTCGGTGGTAATCTTGCGACCTCGCCAGGCAAAGTCGTCTTTCAAAATGAACTAATGCAACTTTTGCAATTCAGCCCGTTGACCGAGACGGTCGCGAGTGTCCCGTTGCTTATCATTCCGCCGTGGATCAACAAATACTACATCCTGGATCTGCGCGAGAAAAATTCCTTCATCCGCTGGGCCATATCTCAAGGGTTGACGGTATTTTGCATCTCCTGGGTGAATCCGGGCGGGAAGCTGTCGCAAAAATCCTTTGAAGATTACATGATCGAAGGACCGCTAGCCGCCCTCGCCGCGATCGAAGCAGCGACCGGATCGCGGGATGCGAACGTCATCGGCTATTGCCTGGGCGGCACGCTACTGGCCGCGACCCTTGCCTGCATGCGGGCCAATAATGACGACCGCATCAAATCGGCAACGTTTTTCACCAGCATGGTCGACTTCGAGGAACCGGGTGAGCTCGGCGTCTTCATCGATGACGATCAACTCGCCTTAATCGATGAGAAAATGAAGGACACGGGATATCTAGACGGCAGCGAGATGGCGTCGACCTTCAATATGTTGCGCGCCAACGACCTGATTTGGTCCTTCGTCGTTAACAATTATCTCATGGGCAAGGACCCGTTTCCTTTCGACCTGTTGTATTGGAATTCGGATTCCACGCGGATGCCCGCGGCCATGCACAGTTTCTATCTCCACAAGATGTATCGCGAAAATAAACTCGTGGAGCCGGGCGGCCTCACCTTCATGGACACACCGGTCGACTTAAGGTCCATTGATACACCGGCCTTTATCCTGTCGACACGGGAGGACCATATCGCCCCCTGGAAATCGACCTACCGGGCAACCCAGCTCTATAAAGGACCGGTTACCTTTACTCTGGCCGCTTCCGGACATATCGCTGGGGTGGTCAATCCGCCGGAGCCGGAAAAATACGACTATTGGACAAACTCCAAGAAACCAAATGACCCAGAAGCTTGGTTCAAGGGCGCCAAACAACACAATGGTTCCTGGTGGCCGACATGGCGAAAATGGCTGAAGAAATTCGAAGGCGATAAAACCGCCGCCCGAATACCCGGAGCCGGCAAACTGCAAGTCCTCGAAGATGCGCCCGGCAGTTACGTCAAAGTCCGAACCCTATCAGATTGAAAGAAAGAAGGACGACTGCGATGAGCGGATTCCAGGTACTGCGCACCAACCATACAAGCCTCACCGTATCCGATCTTGATCGGACTTGCGGCTTTTTCGTCGAAGCCTTGGGTTTTGAAGTCATTTCCCGAGCGCCACGCGACCCAGCCGTCATTCGTGACATCACAGGCGTCGAGGGTGCGGATATTGAGGTCGCCTATGTTCAAGGCCCAGGGCACCGCTTGGAATTGATCCAATATCTGGCGCCCGTCGAGCGTGGAAAATTAGATGCTAGCCCCTGCGATACAGGTTTCGCACACCTTGCCTTTGATGTGACGGATATAGATGCGGCCATCGCCGCGTCACAGGTCTATGGCTTCCGTCCGATAAACTTACCGACACCGATCGACAAGGGCCCGAACGCCGGCAGCTGCGTCGTCTACCTCCGCGACCTGGACGGTGTCACCATCGAGTATATCGAAAAAGACGAGTGATCGAACCGCTAAGGATTTCCTAAGCGGAGACTAAATCTTCCCTATTTCGCCAACTCACCCACTGCCGGCTCATCGAGCCCCGGCAGAATGCGTGCCAATGCTTGCTTGAGAAAACTCTCCCGCATCGCATTGCGGTTTCCCGCATAAGCAAACATTCCGGAAGCTGGGGTTGACGATGCCACTTCGGGCCAATAACCAAGTTGCGGTCCGGCGCTCTCCGCAACCATGGGCAAAGGATCGTCATCCTCGATGGCCGACACTTTCAGAATTTCCATGCAGTCCCAACAAGCCTCGAGTGGGATATTGTCCGGGTAAAAATCGATCGGCCACATAGTGCAATGATCGACCGCGCCCGACACTCCGAAGCCTACCGCATCGAGCTTGTCCTTCAACGCGAATAACGCTTACTTGCTTTCCACGGCGAAGGAGATGTCATCGAACCCAATTGGCTCGCGCGTTGGCTCATCATGGGATTTCCCCTGCCGCATCGGGCTCGCTCCGGCGTATTCAAAGAAGGCGGCCCGTCCCATCCCCAATTGGAAGAAATAGTGCCGATATCCGTCGTGTCCGATTCCAGCCTGAAGCGTCATACTCAGAAGATTGCGATAGAAACGCACGGTCTTCGTCATGTCATCCGTGATGAACGCCAGATGATTAAGTCCCTTGATCAGCATATGCTGTCCTCCTCGCGTATTGCGTTGGGCGGGGCTCTCTCACAAGCCAAATTTAGGCGCGAGACAATTGGTGGTGCGTTTGAGCAAACCGATTTGCTAAAATGCAAGACGTCCGATGCTTTTACCCGGCAGGTGGCGCGACCGAGAGACGGCCCACAACGCCGTGCTTTTCGATCAACCCTTTCACAAAACCGTTCTCCTTCATCTCCTCTACAAAGTCCCGCAAGTAAGAGGCCGCCGCTACGCGATCTGGTTTCGTACCCATTGCTTGTTGGACGGCCGTGAATTGACCATCGAGGATGCGTGCGCCGGGCAACTTCTCGATGTCCGTGATCAAGCGTGGTCGCAATCCAGCTAAGGCTTCAAGTTTTTCCTCTATGAAAAGATCAAGCGACCCATCGAGACCTTGTGCCAGTTTCAGCTCGGCTTTTTGGATATTGTCGCTGAGCCACAGCTCATACGCGCTACGCGCCGACACCGAGATACGGTTGCCCGGTTGATCAACTTCCGCGATCGACTGAATGGGCGAGCCCGCGGGGACGATATAGGTCGCTTCGATCTCGACATAAGCTGCGGTGAACGCGATAGTTTTCGCGCGTTCCGGCTCGGCGCCGATATTACCGATATCCCATACGTCATCCGCGGCGGCATCCGCCAACTCGCCCGGCGTGGCGAACGGCACCAACTGGCAGTCGACTTCGAGACGTCGCGCTAACTCGCGAGCCATATCGGGCGAAACCCCATCGGGATCACCGGAAGCAGTCTTGCCGGTGACGAGCAGGAAATTGCCCATGTTGATGGCGGCGCGCAAAACGCCGGTCGGCGCCAATTGTGAACGAACTTCTGAAGACATGAGTGGATTCCTAATATCGTTGTTCTGCCTATGAATATTGAGGGAGCCGCCGTTCCGGCAAGCTCACATCGAAGCCATCAATCCATGGAAGAATCCCCAACCATGCTCGGCAACCCTTCGAGATAGAAATCATGGCACGTTACACAGGTTGTCGGCACCCGTTTCAATTCATCCGCGGGCCCGTGATATTTCAGGTATGCTTTCAGTTTCGGGAGCAGAATATCAGAGGATTTCGTCGACAACCTTGCGTTATGACATTCGCCGCAGTCGACCATCCTATGCAAACCGTGATCAGATCACCAAGACAATCAGCGAAGTCGAAAATATCTCCGGCGCAATTGAAGAAGCCGTCCTCCAACAAGGCGATGCCACGAACGAAATCGCGCGCAGTATTCAAGACGCGGCCCGCGCGGCACAATCGCTGACGGAGCCAGTGCAGCATGTCTTCAAGAAATAGAAACGACGAATGCGCTGACCAACGACGTCCGCAAAGCTTTAACGCAAATCACAGAGGATATGCCTAACCTCAAAACCTCCGTAATCGCCGTGGTCCGACAGTCGACCGATGAAAATTTTTCGAATGCCAATACCGCAACCACCGACGATGGTACATAGACATCGGAAGAAGTGCCTGAAGAAACAGCGGACGATGAGTCGGTGACAGCTGCCGAAGCCGCCACTGCCTAGTTGTTTGCCGCACGTCTATCTGGCCACTCTTGCTCCCTAAGGTATATCACTACGGACAAGACCGAGTAGAAGATGGAATCCGATGACCAATACACTCCTGACCCGCCATGATCCGGCGGAAGCGCAAATTTTTCATGCCAATGGTACTTGGGGCGACGAAACCCACTACCGCCTTTTGGCCAAAAACGCCGCGGCGCGCCCGGATGCATTCGCGTTACGCGATGGCGCCCGGCGTCTCACGTGGTCGGAGCTGGTGCATTGGGTCGATGCGATGTCCGCCGATCTCGCCGCGCAAGGATTGCGCGCGAATGACCGCGTCTCTCTCTGGGCCTCGAACCGAATTGAATCGGTGGTCATGTATTTGGCGTGTTCGCGCAACGGATATGCCTGTAATCCGTCGCTCCACCGCACCTATACGGTAGACGAGATCTCAGGTCTACTGGATCGCCTTTCGACGAAGGCCATTCTCGTAGAAGAAGGCTGGGGAGCGGATGTCTACCGGCACGATCCGTTCGAAGCACTGGGAAGCCTGCCGGCCATGCGAAAGGTCTATCGCGTCCCTGCCACGCGCGAAACTGGGCCAGAATTTCCGATCACCAAGTCCGCAGATATCGAGCTTCCCGCAAGTAACGAGAATCCCGACAAAGTATGTTACCTGGCTTTTACGTCGGGTACGACCGGCACGCCGAAATGCGTCATGCATTCCGACAACACACTACTCGCGAACGCCCGGGACATGGTGCGCGATTGGAAGCATGATGAGACGTCGCGGCTGTTATCGCTCAGCCCCCTCTCCCACCACATCGCTTGGGTCGGCATTGCCCAATGGCTGTTGTTCGGCGGCGAGTTCGTGACCGATGACCCTCCGGCCGGCGTCTCGAAATTGGATTGGATACTGGAGACCGAGCCGACCTATATCATGGGGGTCCCGACCCACGCCATGGATACGCTGGCCGAAATGCGTAAGCGCGGCTTGGAAAAGATGGGCACCGTGAAGGTCTTTTACATGGCTGGCGCACCCATCCCGCCGGCCACCGCGCAGTCATTTGTCGAGATGGGCGTCACGCCGCAGAACGTCTATGGCATGACGGAAAATTCATCCCATCACTACACTTGGCCCGACGACCCCCAGGGAACCATCTGCGAGAGTTGTGGGCGTGGTGGTAAAGCGTACCGGCTGAAGATTTTCGACCCGGAGAAGCCTGATATTGAAATGCCGCAAGGCGAAGTTGGTCATATCGCCGGCAAAGGTGCTTGCCTCATGCTCGGCTATTTCGATAATCAGAAAGCCACCGAGGAAAGTTTTAACAAGGACGGCTGGTTCCTTTCCGGCGATCTTGGCTTGATCGACGCAGATGGCTGCCTTCGCTTCGTTGGCCGGCTTAAAGATATTATCATCCGGGGCGGCAAGAATATTCATCCAAAAAAAATCGAGGACTTGGCGATCAAGCATCCGAATGTCGAAAAAGCCGCTGCTTTCCCGGTACCCGATGGACGACTGGGGGAACGCGTTTGCCTCGCGGTCCTGTCGACCGGCAGAGAACCCGAAGGGCAAGATGTTCTCGGTCACTTGTTCGGACACGGCTTGTCGATATACGACATGCCGGAATACTACATCGTCATGACGGAGTTCCCGTTGACCCCCAGCGGCAAAATCCTGAAGCGCGAATTGACCGAATGGGCGAAAGACGGTCGTCTGAAACCCGATCCAATTCGCTTTGCGAAGCCGAAGGAAGCCTAAATTCGTGCCGGGTCATCCTTCGACAAGCTCTGGATGACAAGTGGCGATGATATGTACTGACAAACGCGTCATCCAGAGCCTGTCGAAGGATGACGCACCCGATAGGAGTAAAAGAGGTATGCCCGTCGAATTAACTCGCCAAGACGAGTTCGCCGTCATCACGCTGAACCGCCCGGAGGCCCTGAATGCGTTAAGCTTCGAGATCGTCGGCGAGATCGGCAATGCCATCGCTGAGGCCGCAGCCACCGACGCTCGCGCCCTTATCATTACCGGCGCCGGCGACCGTGCCTTCAGCGCCGGTGCCGATATTAAGGAACTCTACGGTCGTTCACTCGGCGAACAAAAAGCATCCGCCCATCGCGGCCAACGGCTGTTCGCGCAGCTCGACGATATCCCGATTGCGTCAATCGCGCTCATTAACGGGTATGCTTTCGGCGGCGGCATGGAATTGGCGCTGGCCTGCACCTACCGCTTGGCGACACCCAGCGCCAAGGTCGGCCTGCCGGAAATCAAGCTAGGTCTCATCCCGGGATACGGTGGCACCATCCGCCTGCCCCGCCTGGTCGGCGAAGGCCGTGCCTTGGATATGGTCATGACCGGACGCACGGTTGAAGCTATGGAAGCGGAGCGCATCGGCTTGGTCAGCCAGATTATCGAGGGCGATCCGATGGAAGGCGCCATGGCTTATGCCCGCGAGTTTACATGTTATTCCTTACCGGTTCTTAAGCTCGCACGAGAATCAGTCATGCGGGCGCTTGACGTCTCGGTCCTCGAAGGTCTCAAAATAGAAGCCGATCTCAACACACTCGCGTTCCAGACGGAAGACTCGCTCGAAGGCATGAACGCCTTCGTCGATAAGCGCGAAGCCAAGTTCAAGGATCGCTAGGATGGCGGATGGCGCTGTTATCGTCACCGGTGGAAGCCGCGGTATTGGCGCGGCCCTCTCTATCGAACTCAATCGGCGTGGCTTTAAAGTCGCCTGCCTGTCGCGCACCGGAGACGCGCCGCTCGGCTGTGAAGACCCGTCTCGATTTTTACTTTGCGTGTGCGACGCGACCGACGAAGTGCAGTTGCGCGATAGCTTCGCTTGGGTCGCGGAACAGGCTGGCGGGATCAAGGCCTTGGTCAATAACGCCGGTCTCCACACCAATTCAAAGAGCCAGGAATTGAAGCGCAGCGAATTCGAGAGGGTCATGGAAATCAACGTCACTGCCGTGATGTTAGGCTGTCGTGAAGTCTTTCCCCATTTCAAACGCCAAGGTGGCGGGATGATATTCAACATGGGCTCCTCTTTTGGCTGGATCGGCGCACCCTTCAATCTCGCTTACTGCACATCGAAAGCTGCACTTGGCGGCATGACGCGGGTTCTCGCAGTTGAATGGGCGAAATACAAAATTCGTACTCTCAACATCGCACCCGGTTATATTGAAACCGACCTGAACAAGGATTTTCTGGAAAGTGAGAAAGTCAAAAAACTACTCTCGGAACGGATACCAACCGGCGGGCCGGGGAAGGCGGAAGACGTCGCCAAATTGGTCGCCGCACTCTTGGTGGAAGATATCCCGTTCATGACCGGCAGTACTATCTACCTCGACGGCGGTCAAACCTTCGCTCATTGACGCGAAGTAGCATCCCTCAGAAAACTGAAACCTCATCCCGAGCCCGTCAAAGGATGACACCAAGCAAGAGACCTAACCAAATGCTCGTCTTAGACCGACTGAAATCGCAAATCAACCTTCCCGTAGAAGAACATCTTATCCTCGATAGTGTCCGGCAGATGAGCCGCGACCGTATCGCTCCCCGCACCGCGGCCTATGATGAATCGGGCGAGTTCCCCTGGGACAATGTGAAGGACATCAACGAGCTCGGTCTCAACGCCATGTTCGTGCCGGAAGAATACGGCGGAGCACAAACCTCCTTTGCCTGCTACCTGGAATGCGTGAAAGAAATCACCGCCGCCTGTGCGGCGACCGGAATCATCTGGGCGACCAACTACCACGCCATGAAACCGGTGATCGATTTTGCCAACGACGAGCAGAAGAAACGTTGGCTGCCGGGATTGGCCGAAGGTGCCCTCGCATCGCTCTGTATTACGGAACCGTCCGCCGGATCGGATGCCACCGGTATGCGCACCAAATTCACGCCGGATGGCGACGAGATCATGATCGACGGTGGGAAGACATTCATCACCAATGGCGATGTCGCCGAATATCTACTGGTCTTCGGCAAATGGAGCGAGATTGAGGATCCGAAACAAGCGATCTCCGTCCTCCTAATCGAAACAAAAGAATCGCCAGTGATGACCGTCAATCGAGAAAACAAAATGGGCCACCGGGCGTCTTCCACGGCGACCCTTGCTTTCGACGGTGTGCGGGTGCCGCGCGCTAACTTGCTGCACAATCCAGGCGACGGTTTAAAACTACTCCTCGCTTCCCTCAACAAATCACGCCCAAGTGTCGCCGCCCACGCCCTCGGCATTGCTCGTGCGGCTTTCGACGAGGCCGTTTCCTATATTAATGAGCGCCAGCAATCTGGGCGCAAGATCATCGAGTTCCAAGGCATCCAGTTCCTCCTCGCCGATCTCGCGACGGAGCTTGCATTCTGCGAAGCATTTCTCAATCACGTGGCACAGCTCATCGATAGCGGTGCCCCTGATTTTTCCACCGAAGCCTCAATGGCAAAAATGCGCGCCTCCGACCTCGCCATGCGGATGACGACGGAAGCCGTGCAGCTTCACGGCGGATATGGTTACATCAAGGAATACAAAGTCGAACGCCTGATGCGCGACGCCAAAATCACTCAGATCTGGGAAGGCACGAACCAGGTCCACCGCCAGTTGATCGGTCGGGCCTTTATGGAGAAGTAAGCAAGCCCGTCACCCTAACCCTTTCTCATCGCGGAAGGGAGTAGGGTGAGGAGAATCTATAATTACGTTAGGAGTAATCCATGCACCAAAAGAAACTCATTAACCCACCATCACCACGCGTCGGAAAGGCTCCATTCGCCCAAGGTGTCCAAATCGGAGAGACGCTATACGTCTCCGGCCAAATCGCGCAGGACGCCAATGGTCAAATCGTTGGCGTTGGCGATATGGATGCACAAGCGCGACAGGTCTTTGCCAATATCGAAGCCGTATTAAAGGAAGCCGGATCCTCCTTCGGTGATGTGGTAAAGATTACCTGCTATGTCTCCGACATGCGCCACTATGGGGCGTACGGTAAGGTTCGCTCGGAACTCTTCCCAAATGCCGATATCGCCAGCGCGACCGTCATTAGTCCCGGCTTCGTCAACCCGGACGCCTTGATCGAGATCGAAACCATCGCAGTTATCGGCTGCGGGGGATGACACCTAGGGCATTCAACATCTCAATGGATGCCTTACTAGCTACCTAACCAATACTAATTGTCCTTTGAACCATTCATCGCCCGCCAAACCTTTTCACTCGTCACCGGCATTTGGATGTGCTCGACACCGTAATCTCTGAGCG
>CAJWTF010000084.1 GCA_913046825.1 uncultured Rickettsiales bacterium
GGCAGTTGGTTGAATCAAGTCGGGCGTCGGCCGCAGCATGATGAGAACACCGAGAAGCCCGACGGCGATGGCGGTCTTGCGCCGCCATCCGACGCGCTCTCCCAACATCCGTGCGGAGAGGAATGCCATGAGGAGTGGGGCAGCAAAGAATAAGGCTTCTGCATCGGCCAGAGGCAATAGAATAAGCGTCGTCGCGATAAAGGAGGCCGCGCCAAACTGGAAGAACGCGCGTATGGCGAGGCCCTTTTTGTCGTTGACCCGCAGGCTCTCGATGCCACCATTTTTCCACACCATGAAAAGGATCGGCATCAGCACGAAGATATTTCGGATAAAGACGATCTGCGCCACGTGATAATCGGGGCCGACCCATTTCGTTCCGACCCCCATGATGGAGATAAAAAACATCGCCAAAACCATCAGCAGAATGCCTTTGGTCGCTTGAGATTTAGTCATGGCTGAAGTGGCTTTGGGCGCGTTCATGCGCTTATCTTCCGTTGCGTCTCTCGATGCAGGATATAGAGCCCGCTGGCAATGACCAGAGCGCCACCACTCAGGATGAAGGCGTCCGGGATGTCGCCCCAGACAAAATATCCGAATAGGACGGCCCACAGAATGCCGGAATATTTAAAGGGTGCGACGGTCGCGGCCTCGGAGATGCGGTAGGCTTCGATCATGAGGTAGTGCGCGACACCGATGAGAAAGCCTGATACCGCCAGCAAACCCCAGTCGATTGGAGGCGGCGACGTCCAGGCGAAGGGCAGCGATATCCCGCCCAAAATCACGGTGGCGGCAGCGGACCAGAACATCATGGAATTGGCGCTTTCGCTGGTCGCTAATCGGCGGGCATAAATATCGCGCATCGAACTGCAGAATGCTGCTGCCAAGGGTAGTAATCCCAACCATTGGATGGCGCTCGGTGTCGGGCGCAACATGATGACGATACCGCCGAAGCCGACGGCAATGGCCGTCCAGCGCCGCCAGCCAACTCTCTCCTTGAGCATCGGCACTGCGAGCGCGGTGATGATCAACGGACCGGCATACAATATGGCGGCGGCATCGGCGATCGGTAGCATGATCATGGAGATGGCGATCAACGAAGTGCCCACTGCGAAATAAAAGGCTCGACACGCCTGTCCTCGCCGGTCAACGATGGCCAGACTGGCGATGCCGCCGCGAAAGGCAATCATGATCATGATGGGTATAAGAGAGAATACCGCCCGAAAGCAAATAATCTGTCCGGCCGGATAGTCCGCCCCCAGCCATTTCGTCGTCGCATCCGAACAGGTCAGCATGAACAGCGACATAAGCATCAACAGGATGCCCTTCGCGGTGGCTTGCGGCGCGGTGGAAGTCATGTGGAGTGAGGGCCTAGTGACGGAGACGTATAAAGATGGTACGTCGTTCAGGAAAAGAAGGTAGGGAATTTTGTGGTGTGCGATCATCCTTCGACAGACTCCGGATGACGTTTTAGCTTCTGTAAACTACTTTCCCATAACCTCACCCTGAGCCCGCCGAAGGATGCACCGTCGAATCTTAAGCGCGGCGCTATAATCAGCCCCTCCATTTGCCTCCATCGGAGCCCGATTTAACTTCGCACATAAGCGAAAGAACGAACCGAGAGGACCCTACTGCATGACTGAGTACAAACGCATCCGCTACGAGGTGCGAGACCGCGTGGCCGAGATCACGATGATCCGAGAGCCAGTCAACGCCATTGATATGTTGTTGGCTCAGGAAGTGGTCGATGCCTATGGGCGGGTGCGCGAGGACCCGGAGGTGCGGGGCGTCATTCTGACCAGCGATTGCAAGGCGGCGTTCAGTGCCGGGATGGACCTAAAGATGATCCGGGGCAAGACTGGGCTCGACCTCCGTAATTTCCTGGAAGTGCTGTATTTCGGCATGCATGACGCGCAATACCGTCTCGGCAAGCCGAGCATCGCGGCGGTCACCGCACCGGCTCGGGCAGCGGGCGTTACGCTCGCGGTTTCCTGCGACATGATCGTCGCGGCGGACGATATCGATCTTTCCTATCCGGAGATCGATGTCGGTGTCATTCCGGCCATGCACTACGTTCATCTGCCGCGCCAAATCGGTCGCCATAAGGCGTTCGAGTTGCTATTCTCCGGCAAACCCATCTCGGCTAAGGACGCCGAGGCGCGGGGCTTGTTGAACTATGCAGTGCCGCGCGATCAGGTCTTAGAAAAGGCGCGCGAATTGGCGCAAAACATGGCGCGCAAGTCGCCGGTCGTGATGCGCATCGGTCGCGATTCCTTCATGCGCGCAAACGATAACGAATACCGCCGCACTATCGAATATGTCGTCGACACGATTTGCCATATCATCGATACGGAAGACGCGCAGGAAGGCCTCAACGCCTTTGTCGAGAAACGTCGCCCGGATTGGACATAAGGGAGAAATCGCAATGCCGCAAAAATGGAAAAACCGGCCGCCAGGATCGAACTGGGGTGAGTTTGGGCCGGACGATCAACTCGGGCGGCTGAACTATCTGACCGAGGACAACACGGTTCAAGCGGCTCGGGAGATAACGACAGGAAAGCGTTTCTGTCTCAGTTTGCCGCTTAACGTTCCGGCCACGGATGCGACCAATCCGCGGCGCAAGCCGCCGCTTTTGAAGCCCGTGGTCCGTGGCGGTAAGACTGCGTTCAATATGCGTATCGACGCGTTTGACCCCGGTAGTACCCAGGTCGTCTCGGACGACGCGGTGCTGCTTTATAACCAGCATTCCTCGCAGTGGGACAGTTTCGCACATATGGGCGGGCTGTTCGATGCGGATGGCGACGGGGTGGAGGAGATCATCCAGTATAACGGGCACAAGCTAGTCAACGAGGCAGGGGAGCCGCGTTACGGTGAGCTCGGCGCCTGGAACCTGGGTATCGAGCACATGGCGCAGCACTGCGTGCAGGGGCGCGGCGTCATGCTCAATATGAAAAAACATTACGGCGAGGAGAGCCGGCCCGTCAGTTATGACGACGTCATGTATATGCTGGATGCGGACGGGATCGAGATCGAGAAAGGTGACATCGTCTGCTGCTATACCGGTTACGCAGATAAACTGATCGAACTCGGTTCTGACGCCCCGCCGGATCTACCGCGCACGCATTGCCCGGCCTTTGACGGTTTTGACCAAAAGCTGCTGCAATGGATCGACGGCTGCGGCATGGCGGTTTTGGTCTCCGACAACCGCGCGGTCGAATATGAACATGGCGGGCGACCCGAAGGGATGGAGAAAGGCCCCGGCCTGCCGATCCACGAGCTATGTTTGTTCAAGCTTGGCATTCATCTGGGAGAGATGTGGTATTTCACAGAGATCGCTGAATGGCTGGCGGCGAACAACCGATATCGCTTTTTTATTACCGCCCCGCCTCTTTTCCTACCGGGCGCTGTTGGCTCACCTGCCAATCCGGTGGGAACAGTATGAGCCAATTGATTTCGGAAATTCTTGAAAAAGACGCGACCGGCGACACCGATCATATCTATTCTGAAGTTCGTCGCCTTTGGGGAGTGCCGAACGTCACTACTATCGTGCGCCATGTAGCGTCAATTCCTGGCGCGCTTGAGTGGTTATGGGCGGCAATCGGTCCGGCCAATAAATGCGGCGACTTTCAAGAGACGGCATTAGCGTTGGTCGATACGCTAGAGACCGAACCGTTGACGCCGCTGCCCGAAGTGGCGCTGCGGGCGATGGGTGTCGATGCGGCGGCAGAGCAAAAAATTCAAGACGTCTACGCTGCCTATGATCGCAACAACCGCCCGAACATTCTATTTGTTTGCGTCCTGCAACGATTGCTCACGCAATCCGCGACCGGTGTTGAGACGTATGTTCCGCAACGTTTGGGTTGGACCCCGCCGCCGATGTTGCCGAGCTTGGTTCGCATGGTCCAGGCGGACGAGATGGATCCGAACACGCTGACCTTGGCGCAGACCATCGGCTCTTGGGGATTTCCAGCAGGCACCGGGTTTTTGCCGGGGGTTTATCGGCACCTGGCGAATTGGCCACCCTATCTTGCCCATGTCGGCGCGGTGCTGTGGCCTTACTTGAACTCCGGGGAAATCTTGCGGGCCGGGGGCAGTATCGCCAAGGCCGCAGAGGCGGCAGCGGATGAGCTTGTCGCTCGCCTGCCCGCCACGGCCAGCACACATCCATCACCGACGCCGGAACAAGCAGCTGCGATGACTGCGATCCTTAGTAATATGACGCAAAAAATTCCCGAGATGATCTTGATTTGTAAATTGCTGGCTGACGCATTGCCCAGCCGCAGAAAGGAATAAACATGGCCAATACGGTAAAACTGTCGCTCGATGAAATTCGAGCGCTCTCGACTGAGGTGTTCATCGCAAACGGGATGTCGGCCGCGAATGCGGACGTCATTGCCGACGTCGTGACACAGGCGGAGGCGGATGGCACCCATTCGCACGGATTATTTCGTATTCCGGGATATGTTTCGTCGATGAAGAACGGCCGGATCGACGGCAAAGCCGTGCCGGAAGTAAACGACAAAGCACCGGGCCTGGTTGATGTGGATTCCAAAAATGGTTTCTCGCCACCGGCCATTGTTGCGGGTCGCGCGATGGCAATAGAGAAAGCCAAGTCTCAAGGTATTGCCGCCATGGGTTTGCGCAACAACGGCAATCTGAACGCCTTGTGGTGGGATGTTGAGCCTTTTGGCGATGCGGAATTGATCTGTTTTTCGATGTCCACGTCGCGCTCACTGGTGGCGCCCTGGGGCGGGGACACGGCATTGTATGGCACCGATCCGATGGCCTTTGCGTGCCCGCGTGAGGGGAAGCCGCCGATGGTCTTCGATTTCGCGACCAGTGCTGCGGCGCGTGGCGAAATTATGGTGGCCGCTCGCGAAGGCCATTCGATCCCGGAAGGCTGGGCGCTTGATAAGGACGGCAATGCGACGACCGATCCGGCGGAAGCGTTGGAAGGTGTGCAACTGCCATTCGGTGCACATAAGGGCAACGCCATCATGATGATGGTGGAACTGTTGGCAGCGGGATTGACCGGCGGGAATTTTTGTTTCGAAGCGCAAGAACAATTCGCCGAATATGGCTCCAGCGACAGCGGCCCCTCGAACGGCGGCCAGGTGTTTATTCTTATCGATCCGAAAGGCTATCACGACAATTTTGCGCGACGGGTCGAGGGCCTGTTCGGCCTTATCGACGCACAGGAAGGTACGCGCATTCCAGGGGATCGGCGCTATGCCAACCGGGCACGTTCGACCACCGAAGGCGTTGAATGCCAAGCGGCATTGCATCAACAGATTATGGAAATGAAAGCGGGTTAGTCCGATGACGATTTATCACGGTAGTTGCCATTGTGGCACAGTAACGTTCAAGGTCGATGCCGATCTCTCGAAGGTCACGAGATGCACCTGCTCGGTCTGCACGAAGAAAGGCATTCTTCTGGCTCGGGTTGAGCCGAGCAAACTTAAGATTACCGAAGGCGAAGATACGCTGCAGCTCTATCAATTCAACGAGATGTTGGCGAAGCACTATTTTTGCCCAACCTGCGGTATTCACACTTTTGGAAATCCGCGCGCGGCGCCCGATATGTTTGTCGTCAACGTCAACACGCTCGACGACTACGACATTCATAGTGAGACGCCTGAGATCAGGTATTTCGACGGCCGAAATTGGGAGAAGGCATTCGCAGAGAGTGCCGGACGTGGGCGGTAGAATCTGATGAGCACAGACATTGTCATTATCGGCGGTGGATTGATTGGCTCCAGCGTCGCTTATCATTTGGCGGCGTCCGGGCGCGGTGGCGAAATCGTCGTGCTCGAACCAGATCCGACATATGAGTTCGCGACGACGCCAGGCGGGTCGGGTGGTGTGCGGCGCCTGTTCAGTCGCCCCGAAAACGTGTCACTCGGTAGTTACGGGCTCGATTTCTACCGTGATTTCAAGGAGACAATGGCTGTCGACGGCGAGCCTGCTGATATCTCTTTCAGGGCGCAAGGATACCTCTTCCTCTCCGATGGGGGTGATAGCTCTCAAATGCGCGCCAATTACGATACCCAGACCGCGAACGGCGTGGCGGCCGAGCTCTTGGAACAGGGCGATCTCAGGACGCGATACCCCTCTGTCAATTTCGACGATGTCGATATCGGTGTGCTGACCCCGGATGATGCGTGGATCGATCCGTATGCTGCTATGATGGGTTTCAAACGGAAAGCTCGAAAATTGGGTGTTGATTACCGCCAGGATCGGGTCATGGATTGGCAAGGCGCCGCCGGTGTTGCCCGCCACGTGGTATTGGCGTCCGGCACAACCTTATCGGCGGACCTTTTCGTGTTGGCGGCAGGTGCGTGGTCGGGCGAAGTCGCGGCAATGCTAGATTGGCAGGTGCCGATCCGTCCCATGTCTCGCCAGACGCATTTCTTCCGCTGCAAGGCGGAGATCGAGCCCCTACCGTTTCTCAAGTCGGAGACCGACCTCGCGTTCCGGCCGGAGGGTGTCGGCTATACCGGCGGCAAACCCGATTGGTCGGTGAAGCCCGGATTCAATTGGAATTACGATCCGGATTGGTTCGAACGTGAAGTCTGGCCGGCCTTGGCGCACCGGGTGCCAGTGATGGAGGAGCTACGCGTGGAGCGTACCTGGGCCTGCCATTACGAGCGCAACGAGCTCGACAAGAACGGTATTATCGGACGTTGGAACGATGGCATGGAGAATGTCTATATTGCCGCCGGATTTTCCGGCCATGGGATCATGCAAGCGCCTGGAGCCGGATGCGCGCTGTCGGAGCTGATCCTCGACGGCGCATTCTCGACGATGGATTTGACCCGGCTTGGTTATGGGCGGGTCATAAGGAATGAGCCCTATCCAGAACTTGGCATTGTGTGAAGAGGCCGAGATGAACGACTCTATCGATTTGATAAACTCCCGCCGTTCGCCGTTCTCTGAACTATTGGGCATCACGGTGACGGACGCGACACCGGATTGTGTCAAGGCGACGTTGGTTGTGCGCGAGGAGCTATGCACTCATCCGGCTATTCTGCATGGCGGAGCGGTGATGTCCTTCGCCGACAACATGGGCGCGCTCGCGTGTGTGCTAAATCTGCCTGAAGGCGCGCGCACGACGACACTTGAAAGTAAGACTAATTTCCTGGGGTCTGTCCCCGTCGGCGAGACCGCGTTCGCGGAGACCATCGCATTGCATAAAGGTCGCACAACCATGGTTTGGCGCACCGATATCAAACGCGCCGACGGCAAGCTATGTGCGGTGGTGACACAGACGCAAATGGTGTTGATGCCGAACAAATGAAATCGTTCGTTCGTCTGGCATCCGGATTTAAGGGCAAGGTCTAGTGAAAATCCTAATCCGCTAGTTCGGTGTTCAGTCTATCCGTGATCAGCATGTGGCCCGGTTTGTGGGTGATGCAGATTGATGGTTTGGCGTGTTCGACGATGATTTGCGGTGTAACACCGCAGGCCCAGAAAACCGGAACCTCGTTTTCATGGATCACAGGTGGCGCGCCTGAATAAGGATCGGCGATATCATCGATGCCGATCATCTCCGGGTTTCCGAAATGTACGGGCGTGCCGTGAACGCGTGGATACTTGGCTGTGATCTCGACCGCACGGATGGCTTCTTCTGGCAGGAACGGGCGCATTGATACGATGGTCGGCCCGTGGAATGGGCCGGATGGCTCGGTCGCGATGTTCGTTACGTAAAGAGGTACTTTCGTCTTTTGCTCGATATGCCGCAGCGATAGGCCGCCAGAAACCAGCGCCTCCTCGAAAGAGTAGGAGCAACCCATACCAAATGCGACGAAGTCGTCTTGCCACATGTCTGTAAGGTCTGTCACTTCGCCCGCTAAAATACCGTCGCGGAACACTAAGTAGCGGGGGGCGTCGCTCCGGGCGTCGAGACTGTCTCCGATGTCGCTTGGGAATATCGGGTTGCCCGGCTCCGTCATCGACACCAACGGGCAAGGTTTTGGGTTTAGTTCGCAAAAGTGTTTGAAATCGTCCGCCCATGCTTTGGGTAAAATCGCGAGGTTGAGTTGTACCATGCCGGGGGCAAGACCGGTGGTCAGACCGTGATGGGCACCGCTGCGGATGCGTGCGCGTAGGTTTTGGGCGTCTTGGCGGCGGGTCTCGTCGTCGCGTGTCATTAATGCAAGGCTCATAGTATTCTTCCTTCGCCCGGTATTCTAAACTACAATCGTATCTCGCGCGAGCTGGATTGCAATGGAGAGCCCGACCAGGGTTAGCACCCATGCCACGGTTTTGCGTAAAGTGTCGATATGAAGGGAATGTGCGACACGTGTGCCGATCATTATACCGATAACCAAAGCGACCGCGATGACGCCACCTGTCGTGAAATCAATCTGGCCGACGGATAAATTACAGATCGTCGCGGTGACGGCAATGATGAATTGGATCGCTTGCGAGAGACCGATTGCAAGAAGGGCGGGTGCACCGATTGCGAACATCAGCGGGATCACGACAACGGCACCACCCGCGCCGACTAACGCGCTGACGAAACCGGAGAGGCCACCGACCATCATCAGCGTGGGCGCGCGGATATCTTCGTTATCGCTGCGGCCGTCTTTCGGCGGGCGGAGGGTGCGATAGCCAGAGAAAATCGTGAGCGCGGCGAGGCCTGCGAGTAGCATTTCCCCGGGGACACTCCACAGCGTGACCGAGCCAAGTAAGGCGGCCGGAACCGCGGCGCCACAGATCGCCCAGACCATCGACCATTTAATCGAGCCATGACGTGCGTAGGCGAAGGTCGCGGCGACACCGCTGAAGATATAGGCGAACATCGCTGAAGCGACGGCATTCTGTGCTTCCATGCCGAGAACGAACACGAGATATGGTACCAACAAGACACCGCCGATTCCGGTCCCGCCGACGAATCCGCCGACCACCAAGGTAAAGAGAAACAACAGAATGAGGGCGGAGGGGTCCATGGACGTGCAACAAACGCTCAAATTGTGACGTGAAGACCTTATGTCGCGCTCGGGGACCTCGCCAGCGATGATTTAGCGCGAGAGAGGGCTGGTCCGGGCGCAATTCTTCCATCATTCTTGCGACAAATAATATCACATTCGTCGAAAGCGCCGCCCTGCGGCCTGCTAAGAGGAGCGACTGTCATGCGTATCATGCCGAACGATTTAGAAGCCCATTGGATGCCGTTCACGTCAAACAAGCATTTCAAGAACACTCACACGCGCATGATGACCGAGGGCAAGGGCATCATCTACAAGACCTATCAGGGGCACGAGTTGATTGATGCGGTCTCAGGATTGTTCTGTTCACCGCTAGGCCACGCCCGGCCAGAGATCGCGGAAGCGGTTTACGCTCAGCTGAAGGAAATGTCCTATTGTCCACCGTTTCAGCATGGCCATCCCTCGGCCTTCGAGTTGGCGCGCCGGATCTCGCAATTGCTACCGGGTAATCTTGACTACATCTTCTACGGAAGTTCCGGCTCGGAAGCGGTTGAGACGACCTTAAAGATCGCGCTGCTCTACCACCGAGTGAAGGGGGAGGGACAGCGTCTTCGCCTCGTCGGCCGAGAGAAGGGTTATCATGGCGTCAATTTCGGTGGCTTCTCCGTGGGTGGTATGGTCAAGAACCGTGAGATGTACGGCCTCGGCATTCCGGGTGTCGTGCATATGCGGCATACTAATCTTCCTGAAAACAAATTCGCGCGCGACGAAGGCGAGCACGGTGTCGAATTGGCGGAAGACCTGCAGCGTCTCTGCGATACTTATGGGGGCGACACGATCGCGGCCTGTATCGTCGAGCCGGTTGGGGGCTCCGTCGGTGCCTACCTGCCGCCGAAAGGCTATCTCAAACGGCTTCGTGAAATTTGCGATGAACACGGCATCTTGTTAATTTTTGATGAGGTCATCACCGGGTTTGGGCGGACCGGTAATCCGTTCGGTGCCGATACCTATGACGTGCAACCCGACATGGTTACTATGGCGAAGGCTATGACCAATGGCGCCATCCCGATGAGCGCGGTCGGTGTCAGCGATCACATATATAAGACCATCGTCGACGCGGCACCTGAGAAGGGGGTCGACTTCTTCCACGGCTATACATATTCCGGCCATCCGGCCGCCTGCGCGGCCGCTCTCGCGACCCTCGATATTTTCGAGAAGGAAGACATGTTCGCGCGGGCGAAGGCCTTGTCCAATCCATTCCTTGACCATTTCTTCGATCTGAAGGATTTGCCTGTCGTCGCTAATATGCGCGGTGTGGGCATGCTCGCCGCTCTCGACCTCGCGCCGGATGGCGCACCCGGCACACGGGGCTATCAAGCGGTGCAGGACCTCTACGAGAAGGGGGTTTTGGTTAAGATTACCGGCGACACGGTAATGCTCTCTCCGGCTTTTGTCTGTGAGGAAGCTGATTTCGACCGTATGTTCGATATTCTGCGAGGCGTGCTCGCGACCTATTGATCTCAATGGGATCGTTCGGCACGCTTCAAAAGATGAGGTAGTGGTGTCGAAAGTTGCCGTCTACCTTTCTCTCGTTATATACCTCGATTACTGATTACGAAATTTGAAGCACCCAAAAGGAGGAACCCATGGGCGAAGCGATAAAGGTTTTTTGGCAACCACATTGAACGAGTTGTATCCGGGTAAAAGATTACCTGTCGGTCCGTGGGATCGAGTTCGACTCAATCAATGTGTTGGAAGACGGGATGGAAGAGCTGCAGCGTTTAGGAGCTCGGAGCGTCCCGATTGTATCGAAAGGCGATAAGTTCGTCTTCGCGCAAGTGATCAAGGACGTCGTCGATTTTCTGGAGCTGCCGGACGACACGGCGCCGGAAATGTCGCCAGCGGAATTGGCGGCGCGTTATGATGATATCTTGGAGACCGCGATCCGCCTGATGCGGCAGATGCCGGATGAACGGCTCGAAGATCAATTGCCAAACCGGCCCCGGTCTTGGCGGGTTTTGATGCATCACGTATTTCAGATCCCGACGACCTTCTTGGATATGGAACAGAAGGGTGAGACCTTGACTTACGAGGCACTCACCGCGCCGCCGCCCGACGATATTAAGTCGAGCGACGATATCGCTAATTTTGGAGAAACAGTACGTACCCGATTCCGGGACTGGTGGCGGGATGTCGAGGGACAGGATTTCTCCGGCGAGGTGCCAACCTATTTTGGCGGCACATCGCGCCATGAGATGATGGAGCGGACGGTTTGGCATTCGACCCAGCATACGCGCCAGATCGCTTCGCTTTTGGAGCAAGCGGGTGTTTCGGCGGATAATCCGTTGACCCCGGACCACATTCGCGGCCTGCCGTTAACCGAGACTGTTTGGGACGAAGTTTAAGGGAGAAGTACGATGGCGGATATCGATAGCCAGCAAGATTACTACGACAATATCGGCTTCAGTGAACGGTTGGGGTTCGGTGAGCGTCCGGCCGTGCTGGTCATCGATATGTGCCGGGGCATCACAGAGCCCGGCAAGATGTTCATCGATATGGATGAACACATCCCGCATATAAATGCCATCAACACCGCCGCACGCCGAATTGGTGCGCCAATTATCTTCACTACCGTTGCCTACCACAAGGACCTCTCTGACTCCGGAACTTTCGGGCGGAAGGTGCCGCTGGTGCAGAATATGTTGTACGGCACGGAAGGGGTGGATATCGATCCACGTCTTCCGGTCGAGGATGCAGATCATTTGCTGGTGAAGAAATTTCCGAGTGCGTTTTACGGCACAAACTTACAATCGCAGCTTACCGGCCTTGGCGTCGATACAACGATCATCGTCGGGAATTCGACCAGTGGCTGCGTTCGCGCCAGTGCCTGCGACGCCATCTCCGGTGGTTTTAGGCCGATCGTGGTGAGCGACTGCGTGGCCGATCGGGCTCCGTTGTCACACCAAGTCAATCTATTCGACATGGATTCGAAATACGCGGACGTCGTGCCGAGCGCCGAGGTGTTATCTTACTTAGCCGGCCTGGCCGGCGACGTGACAAGTGCTGCGGCCGAGTAACGAGCTTACCGCCGGCGTGATTGATTAGACCGGGCGACGGCCAACTAGAAAGACGGCGTCCTCATCACCGACTTCTTCGGTATGCATGATATTCGCACCCATGTTGCATGTATCGCCGGGCCCGAAGGTTTCTAATTTGCCGTCTCGGCCGATGGTGAGTTCGCCTGACAAGACAAACAGTCGTGCGTCGAAGGGATGTGTATGATCGGGATTATTGCAGCCGGCTTCCATGCGGCCTTTCGAGAGTTCAAATCCGTCTTGTTTCAATCCAGCTTCAAATGCGGCGCGGTCCATCGTATCTAATCCTTCTTTGAATTTAGCGCTCGGCGGCGCATCCTGGTAACATCTAAGGTGACGTCTAAATAGATATTATGGTGCAGCACTAAAAGGATAATTTATAGAATTGCAGCAATTCGTTGTGTGCTCATCGGCTCCGATGACGGCAAGTCGAGACAAAACGTGCTGTCTTCTTCCGTGGTTGATTCAAAGCTGATTTGGCCATCCATTAGATTGACCAGATGCTTCGTGATCGTAAGTCCGATACCGGTCCCCTCGATGGAACCCGCTTCCAGGCCCAATCTATCGGATAGTTTGAGTAGCGCGGCTTGATGCTCCAATGGAATTCCCTCACCCGTATCGGAGATGGAAAATCGCACCGTATCCGCGTCTAGAGATTGACTCCGAATCGCCACCATACCGCCATCGCGTTGAATTAATTGCGGTGACCGAAACCGGGCCATATCAGGAAGATAAAGAATGGATGTTTTTGACTATATCGTGATCGGAGCCGGGGCAGCTGGGTGTGTGTTGGTGAACCGCTTGTCGGAAGATGACGCGGCAACCGTTTGCGTTCTGGAAGCTGGAGGAGGGGATCGGCATCCGTTCATCCATATCCCGGCCGGTTTTGTGAAAACCCTCTATGGCGATAAGTTTGTATGGCCCTTCGAGACAGAGCCGTCGGACTCCCTTGGTGGCCGCAGCATTTCGGTACCTCAGGGCAAGGTCGTCGGTGGGTCGAGTTCGGTCAACGGCATGGTCTACAATCGTGGCCAGCGCGCGGATTTCGATACCTGGGCGCAGATGGGCAATCGTGGCTGGGGGTTCGATGATCTGGTGCCGTATTTCAAACGCTCTGAGATGCGATTGGGGTCAGGCGATGACCGCTTTCGCGGGCGCGATGGCGAACTTCCCATTACGGATATAGACTGGATCAATCCGCTCGCCGAAGCCTTTCTCGATGCTGCCGAGGGGTTAGGCATTCCGCGCACGCCGGACTACAACGCCGGGTTTCAATTCGGTGCTGGTTATTTTCAACGCTACATCCACAAAGGTAAGCGGGTCAGCGCCGCAAAAGCTTTCCTGCGCCCGGCACTACGGCGACGCTCAACCGAATTGCGCACCCGCGCCCAAGTGGTGGAGATCGTGCTCGAGGGAAACAAGGCGACCGGTGTGCGTTACCGCGATGGTGGTGGCAGCGAGCACCTCGTCCAGGCCCGACGTGAGGTTATCCTCAGCGCGGGTGCGGTGAATTCACCAAAAATATTACAGCTATCCGGCATCGGCCCCCGCGATCTATTGAGGGAGATCGGCGTGCCGGTGCGGATCGAACGGGCAGGCGTGGGCGAGAATCTGCGCGACCACTATTCCGTCCGTATGACGGCACGGGCGCGCAAAGTGCAGACCATCAACGAGCGGGCACGCTGGCCGCGCTTGCCATTCGAGGTTGCGAAATGGGCGATGGGCAAACCAAGCGTGCTGGCGCTGTGTCCGACTATTGGTTTCGTGCATGGCAAATCTCATCCGGATTTGGAGGAAGCCGACCTCCGTATTCTGTTCACGCCGGGTAGCTACATGGAGGGCAAGGTCTATGTGCTGGACGATCACCCGGGCATGACCTGCGGCGCGGCCCAGCCACGCCCCGAAAGCTCAGGCTATGTGCGCGCGGTTTCCCGCGACCCGGCGGACGCGCCGCGCGTGCAGCCGAACTACCTAGCGGCGGAAGCGGATCAGCGGATCACTCTCGCTGGATTGAGGCTGGTGCGCGCGCTCTTCAACAGCAAGGAGTTAGCGCCCTATTTCGACTGTGAGACCTTGCCCGGACCGGACGTGACTAGCGAGGACGAATTGCTCGACTTCGCCCGTCGGCGGGGCAATACCGGCTATCATTTAGTTGGTACCTGCCGCATGGGGCCCGACACCGACGCCACCGCCGTCGTCGACGATACGCTGCGGGTGCATGGGGTCACGGGGCTTCGGGTCGTCGACGCATCGATTATGCCGATGCTGCCATCTGCGAACACCTTCGCTTCCACCATCGCGATCGCCGAGAAGTCAGCGGATATGATTCGCACGCCCTGAATTGCCTCGGCGGTTAAGTCGGATAGCTTTCTTGTGGGAACAATCACGACTGGTCGCGAAAGATGAACCTTACATTGTCGGCGGCGGACGAGGCTTTTCGCCTTGAAGTTCGCACCTTTCTGGAAGAAAGCCTGACGCCCGAACTGCAAGAAGGTGCCGATAAACGCACCAGCCTGTGGCAAGACGTGCCGTCCTCCATGACGTGGCAGCGAATTCTGCATGCGAAAGGTTGGGTGTCACCCGACTGGCCGGCCGAATACGGCGGTACCGGATGGTCCGTCGTGCAACGCTATATTTTTGCCCAGGAGTGCGCCCGCGCCCGCTGCCCGTCGCTGATCCCGATGAGCCTTAAGATGTGCGGGCCGATGTTGATCGGCTTCGGCACGGCGGATCAGAAAGCCCACTACCTGCCGCGTATCTTGAGTGGTCAAGATTTCTGGTGCCAAGGTTATTCGGAACCCGGCTCCGGCTCCGATTTGGCGTCCCTCAGCACCATGGCGGTCGGCGACAACGACGAGTATGTCGTTAACGGCACCAAGATTTGGACCAGCTATGCCCAGCACGCCAATATGATGTTCGCCCTGGTGCGGACCTCTACCGAAGGCAAGAAACAGGAAGGCATCTCGTTCCTGCTGATCGACATGGCCTCGCCTGGCATCACGGTCCGCCCGATCATCAACATCGCGGGCGCGCATGAGCTGAACGAGGTCTTCTTCGAGGATGTGCGCGTCCCGAAGGCCAACCGGGTCGGCGAAGAGAATGACGGCTGGTCGGTCGCTAAATACCTGCTCGAGTTCGAGCGTTTCGCCATGGGCTCGGTCGAAGTCCGCCGCACCCTGGATCGGGTCGAGGCGTTGGCGACGGCGACCCCGATGCGGGGTGTAGCTTTAAAGGAAGACCCGGATTTTCGAAGCAAACTCGCGCAACTCCGCATTGACACGTTGGTGCTGGAAGCCTCCGAGCAGCGGGTGCTCGCCGAGCTGAGTGCGGGAGACCCACCGGGCCCGGTTTCGTCGCTATTGCGGGTCCAGAATGGAGAGACCCAGCAACGCGCCGATTTGTTAGGTGTGGAAGTGCTGGGGTATTACGCCGCCCCCTATCAGCCGGATGCCCTTGAAGTGGGCGCCACCATGCCGCCCATCGGCCCTTCGGAAGGCATCGCCTTCGTGCCGATGTATCTCAGCAACCGGATGAAAACCATCGCGGGCGGCTCGAGTGAAATTCAACGCAACATCGCGGCCAAGGTGATCTTGGGGCTTTAGGGCCGAACTTCCATTAAGCGACCTTTAGAAGCGCGAATTTCACTTCGATTTGGTCCGTGAAATCTTCGTGTTTTGGGATGTAGGGTTTGGGCTCAGTGATCTCTAGCACTTGACACAGGCCACGCGCTATCGGCCCCGCGATCATGTCGTCAAAATTCTGTTCCTTCCAAAGATCGTCGCGGTGCGTGAAGACGAATGCGCCGCCGGGCTGGATGATCCGGCAGAGATCGGCGAGAAGAGCTGCCGGGTCGGCGATATAGGTCATGACACCGACGCTGGCCGCCCCGTCGAAGCTATTGTCGGCGAAGGGCAGGGGTATTTGTTGCAGGTCAACCCGGCGTAACGATGCGTAACAGCCGCGTGCCATGGCACGCTTTAGGGACGCTTTGGAGATGTCGACTCCATCGATCCGGCACTCGAGATAGTTCGAAAGTTTTTCGGCGAACTGCCCGGTGCCGCATCCAAGGTCGAGGACCTTGCTTCCTGGTTGCAGGTGTTCGGTGAGCATCGCGGCGGAGACGTCCGGGGCAGTGTAATCCCAATCGGCGAGCTCTTTATCGTAGCGCGCGGACCAGTCGT
>CAJWTF010000085.1 GCA_913046825.1 uncultured Rickettsiales bacterium
CGTCGTAATGCGCCCATTTTCTTTACCGTGCCAAGTTTCGAACAGTTCGACGGCGCCATCCATAGCCCGCTCCTGAATCCGCATTGAGACCACCGATCCCGATTTCCACTAACATTTCGCTGAGGCTCGCGCGGATGCCGATATCGCGTACAGCAGGGGCAACATTGACCTCGCGGTGCCAGGTGTTCGCAAGGGTCGTGGTGCCACTCATGGCCATTTCCATCGCGTTCATCAGGCAACCGAAATAGACATCGTCTTTGTTTCGGCATTCCGCCAAGATTGGCAATGCCCGATTGAACAAGCCTGACCCGGCTCGGCCTGGCGTATCTTTTGTAATGCCTTTCAGATAAGCCCCAATCAAATGGATATGTGTATTAACGAGGCCAGGCAAAATAGCGCGATCCCTCGCGGAGACCGTTTTATCTGCGGCGAACCCTATCGCATCAAATCCGCCGGCCTCTCCAGCATAGATAATACGGTCGTCCTCGATTGCAACGACACCATTTTCGATGGTTCTGTCGCGCTGGTCCATCGGCACGACATACCCGGCGTTGAAGACAGTGCGGGCCATCTAGACGGGTCGCGCGGCGGTAATGCGAATTTCGATTAGGTGAGCTGGGTTCGCCATGTCCGCGCGGACACAGGATCGCGCGGGTGGATGGTTTGGGTCGATCCAGTCGTTCCAGACCGTGTTCATGGCGGCATAGTCCGACATACGTTTCAGCCAAACTTGGGCGAACAGCACCTGTGAGATGTCGCTTCCTGATTCCCCGAGGTGCGCGTCGAAGATGTCGAAAATCTGTCTTGTCTGTCCTTCGATACCCAGACTGAGATCTGTGGCCAGACAACACGAAGTCATCCACTCCCCTCGCGCCATGCCAAGACAGATGGATGGAACCCCGTTACCACCGATGATGCCGTAGCGTTCGGTCTCCACCGCCTTAACTCTTGACGACGGCGGTGACGGCGATCTCGACCAGGCAATTTGGGCGATACAGTTCACCGCTGACGCAGGTGCGGGCAGGAGGCGCTTCAGTATCGACCCAGTCGTTCCAGCCCGCGTTCATGTCCTGGAACCGTGCCATATCGGCGAGCCAGATGTGGACGGTCAATGCGTTGTCTTTATTTGTGCCTGCGTCTGCGAGCAATCCGTCGATAATCCGAAGCGCTTCGCGGGTCTGTGCACCGACGTCGCCAGTCAGGTCCGACGCCGTGACACCCGACAAGAAAAGCGTGTTGTTGTGAATCACGCCCTGGCTGATCAGCGGGCCGTGTTCTGAGGTCGTGCCGAAGCGGTGGATGCCCATCTATTCTGCCGCCACGGCGTTGGTATTGGCGAAGGCAGGCATGACGTCTTCGCCAAAGCGTCGCATGGAGGCCAAATTCTGCTCCTGGCTCATCTCGCCGAAACCGGTCTGGCAAAGCAAATGCTGCACGCCGACGTCACGCAATTCGGCCACTTGTTCCTGCACCCGCTTCACTGATCCGTAAAGTGAACCGGTTTCCAGTACAAAGGGAATCGCAGTCGAATCCGGTATCGCAGGGTCAGTCCAGGCATTCAGCATAACGGGATCAATTTCGAAATCTGCCGGATTATACTCATCCCTTACATGCATCATATGCTCGCGCGTGTGTAATAAGAGTTCCGACAATTCGTCCTCCGCCTGGGCATCGCTCTCAGCGACATAAACGTTTCGCCAGAGCGCGCTTTGCGACAGCAGTTTGGTGCGGGTTGCGGCGTCGTGCCCTCCTTCATCGAGCCCGGCTTCATATAGTTCCCAGCGTTCTTTGATCTTGTCGACCGGGAGGCGTGCGGTGAGGATCGGAATTCCGAGCCGTCCACATTCTGTAAACGATCCTGGAGATATCACGCTGCGCCACAGTGGCGGCCCCGGTTGCTGGACCGGCCGCGGGCGCAATGCTGGGACATGGATGTCGTAATACTCGCCTTTGTAGGTAAGTGGCGATTCCGTCCAGATGCGATTCAGAATCTCTGTCGCTTCCTCCATCCGCTGGCGGCTGTCGTGACTGCGCAGGCCATGGCCGACGAATTCGTACTCGTTGAAGACGGTGCCCTTGCCAACTCCGACATCGATGCGCCCGTGGCTTAGATTGTCGAGCAATGCCAACTGTGTGGCGAGGCGCACCGGATGGTGAAACGGCATTTGGACGACAGCGAAGCCGATGCGGATATGCTCTGTCTTCATCGCGATGGCGGCCGCAAAGGTCAGCGCGTCGTTATAGACGCTCTCGCCGGTAAAATAATGCTCAGTTAGCCAGACATCACCGAACCCGAGCCGTTCAGCTTCTTGCACTTGAGCGATCTGTTGGTCGATTCGAGCGGAGTCTTCTTCGGGCGAAGGGGAGAGAGCGAGAGTGAGCCAACCGAATTTCATGAGATACCTCTGCGAGCAGATAATTTTTTAAAGTTAGCATGTTGAGGGGCTGAAACAAAAACTAAACCGGATGTGCCCGCGGGTTCTTCTCGCCCTTCAACTGCACGTCCGCGCGGGTGCCGCAGCCGGTTACGTGACTGCGCGGCGTGACGTCGAGCATCTCCGCGATATCCTTGGAAGCTTCCATCGCTTCCGTTGTGTCCACGCCGGTCTCGATACCCATTTCGTTCAGCATGTGTACGATGTCTTCGCTCGGGAAGTTACCGACCGAGCCCATAGTGGTCGGCATGACGATCCCGCCGCCGAGCCCGCAAATTGCACCCTCGATGGAGGTGGCACCACCGTCGAGCGCGGCGATGATGTTCGCTGTGCCCATGCCTGCCAGATTGTGGACGTGCCAGCCGAATTCCGCGTCGGCGAAGCGTTTGGTCGCGGCGCTGAACAGCGCGTTGACATGGCGCGGGTCTTCCATGCCGACAGAGCCCGCGAAATAGAACCGCCGAATGCCTGCGTCGTAATAGCGCTGGGCCACTGAGAGCGAATCTTCCTCCTCGACCCGCCCTTCATATGGGCACCAGAGCGCCATGCCGAGTGCCATGACAAACGCCGATCCGGCCTTTTGGGAAATCTCGAACGCCTTGATCCCTTGGTCGATGGCTTCGTCCCGCTCCATGTTCTGGTTCTTGGCGAGGTATGTCTTCGAGACGGTGATCAGCCCGAGCATCTCGTCGCAATCCGTGTGCGTGGCGCGCTCCGCTCCCCGAGCGTTCGGAACCAGGGCCCGGTAAACGGTCCCCGGCCGCCGTTTGATCCGCGCCATCACTTCTTCCGCATCGCGCAGGTTCGGGATAACCTTCGGGTGGGCAAAGTTCGTTACCTCGATCACCGGATAGCCCGCATCCGACAGCCGGTCGATCATTGCGACCTTGGTGTCGGTCTCGACCCAGTTTGGGAAACTCTGCAGCCCGTCGCGGGGGCCGACTTCGACGACGGTGACTTTTTCGGGGAGATTGAGCATTGGTGGTGTTCCGGATGTTTTGATTTGAAAGGAAGATAGGGCGTTAAGCGGGCGAGTCATTCTTCCTGCCCCCCCTCACCCTAACCCTCTCCCGCGAGGCGAGAGGGGACTAAGCTTTGCCGCTTGATAAAATTCCCTCTCGCCTCGCGGGAGCGGGTTAGGGGGTGCCTAAATTACCGGTCCGCCCTCGCGACCACTGCATCAAAGAATACGTTCACGGCCTCGACAGTCGGCTCCCGCCTCACATCTTCGGCTTCGTTGTGAGTGATGCCATCCACACACGGACTGAACACCAGCGCCGTCGGCGCGATGCGGGAGATATAATAGGCGTCGTGTCCGGCGATGCTTGTGATATCCATTTGACTGATCCCACGCGTCGTTGCCGCGTCGCGGACCAGTTGCGCGCAATCGGCGTCAAACACTTCGTCACCAAAGGTCCACTCCGCCGTGATCTCGTAATCGACATTGCCTTTCCGGGCGGCCTCTTCCAGCGCGACGCGCGTCTTCGCCACCATTTCGTCAGTCTTGGCGCGGTCCAGATGGCGCATGTCTACGGTGACCTCAGTGAATTCCGGCAGGATACCGAACTTATTCGGCCAAATGATCATGCGTGACGCGGAGGCCCGGCCGACGGGCTCGTACTCCCAGCCGATATCGTTGACCGCGGCGAGGAAATAAGAGGCGCCAATCATTGCATTGCGGCGTTTCTTCATCTCAGTCGGCCCTGTATGGGCGCATTCTCCATGGAAGACGCAGGTGAGCGCATGCGATGCATATCCGCCGGTCACCACGCCAACGGATTTGTCTTCATTCTCCATCATGTCGTCCTGCTCGATATGCAGCTCGAAATAGCTGTCGAGTTCGCGTCCGCCGACCGGGTTATCGCCGAGATACCCGATGCGTTTCAGCTCGTCCCCCAAGCGGATGCCGTCGTCATCGTGGAGGTTATGCAGCCATTCGATGGGCTGGATGCCGGCAAAGACGCAGGATGCCGCCATCGGCGGGGCGAAGCGGGCACCTTCCTCGTTGGTCCAGTTCACCACTTCGATGGGTCGCCGGGTGGTGATGTCATTATCTTCGAGTGTGCGCAGGATCTCGAGCCCAGCCAGGACCCCGAGGATACCGTCGAACCGCCCTCCCGCAGCCTGTGTGTCGAGGTGGGAGCCGACCAGCACCGGCGGTAAATGATCCTCCCGTCCAGCGCGGCGCGCGAAAATGCTTCCAGTCGCATCCACCGAGACTGAGCAGCCGCAAGACTTGCACCATTCCACGAACTGATCCCGCATAATCTTGTCGTCGTCGGAGAGCGCCACCCGACGTAAGCCTCCGGCTTTGCCGACGCCGATTTCGGCGGATCGGTCAAGGGTCGACCAGAGGCGGTCTTCGTCAATAGAGAGATTGGGGAGTGTGGTGGAGGGCATCGGATTACCTCGAATAATACTTACCTATAACTTGCAATCTAGCGAAGATTGTCGAGCATGGCACTGTCATGAATAACGAAACTGAACTCATCGGTCCGCACGAGGGCCAGGAAATCGCCTTGATGCTCACAGGAGAGAAGCCGCTCGCTCTATTTTCCGGCTTTGCCGATGACACTGGAAACATTCCTGACCCAGATTTCGAGCCGCATGTGCGCGACGGCACTTTTGTCAAACGGGAGTTTCAAGTCGACCTGCCATCCGAAGAGGGCCTGCCACCCTTCCGGCACGTATTGTTGGCGCGCCCGGAGGATACATGGAGGATAGACGACGCATACGCGATCCTCAACGGGCACACGGGCGACCCTCGACGGCACAGCGACGATGCGCATGTCCGCATGGGGCGCCTGCTCGGTTATTCCGAGGAAGCGGTCGCCGCCTTCGCCAAACGGTGTGAACGATTGCGCCGAAAATGGGAAGGCCGGGAGCGACGTCGGTTGACAGCGTGATGAGCGTGTAGACTCACTCTGTCCTCAGCGACGCTCTTACCCTAACGCCCCTCTCAGAGACTGGGGCAGTGGAGATCAGCGCTCTCGATCTCTCGCGGACTCTCATGCCGGAGACGGTCGCAGCTACGCGCCGGGCGCTTCTCGACTATCCGGCCCTCATCTTCCGCGGGCAATCGCTCTCGAAGGATGCACAGGCGACGTTCAGCCCGCAGTTTGGAGAGTTGGAGGGGCATATCTGGAAGGTCTCCGACGGATCTACCTTTCCGTTGGTTCATACGCTGACCAACCTTGAGGGAGAGGGCAATGTCATCAACATGGACGTTGCCAAGCTTAATTACTTTTGGCACACGGATAAGTCCTATCATGCGTTGCCGTCCTTCGTGACGATCCTGCAAGCCATGGCGGTGCCGCCCGAGGGAGGCGACACGCAGTTCTCGAATGCGCGAATGGCTTATGCAGCTCTGTCATCAGTGATGAAGGCACGCCTCGAGGGGCTGACCACGGTACACGATTGGGTTGCGAGCGGACTTAATTCCAGCACCTCACCCGCAACCAAGTAGCAGAAGCAGGCGCGTCCACCGGTCTCTCATCCTCTGGTAGGTACCCATCCAGTGACGGGCGAGAAGTCGCTCTATCTCGGCGTGCATGTCTCCAATATCGAGAGGATCGCGGCGGAGAGTACGGCGCTGCTAGCTGAGCTGACCCGGCAATTGGCGGGGAGCGTCTCACCTACACCCACTTCTGGCGGGCTGGCGACGTGGTCATGTGGGACAATCGCTGTCTGCACCACTGGGTGCTCGACAATTACGACATCGCGGCCCATCCGCGCGAGTTGAACCGGACGGTCATCGTTGGCTCACGGCCGGTGTAGCGGCGTGCGCGGGCTCGAGCTGTTGCTTTCGGCCACGTATCCCTAAAGAGGCTCAGGAACTAATTTCATGTTCCTGTGTCTCAGGCCCTGGAATGACGGGATAGGGGTTGGATGACGCTTTGCCTCAATTAAACGCCGCGATACCCGTCATGGCGCGGCCCAGGATCAGCGTGTGGATGTCGTGGGTGCCTTCCAGCGTGTTGATCACCTCCATGTTCACCATGTGGCGGATCACGTGGTATTCGTCGGACACGCCATTGGCGCCATGCATGTCGCGGCAGAGGCGTGCGATGTCGAGCGCCTTGCCGGTGGAGTTGCGCTTCACCAGGGAGATCATCTCTGGTGTGACGCGGTTCTCGTCGCGCAGGCGAGAGATGCGCAGGCAGGATTGTAGGCCCAAGGCGATTTCGGTCTGCATTTCCACCAGTTTTTTCTGGATCAATTGGTTAGCGGCGAGCGGGCGGCCAAATTGGATGCGGTCGACCACATAGTCGCGGGTCTTCACCCAGCAATCTTCAGCCGCTCCCATGCCGCCCCAGCAAATACCGAAGCGGGCGTTTGAGAGCGCCGAGAGCGGACCCCGCATGGATTTGACGCCGGGGAGCTTGTTCTCGTCTGGGCAGAAAACCTCGTCCATATGGATGAAGCCGGTGGAGGAGGCGCGCGCCGCCATTTTGCCCTCTATCTTTGGCAGACCGAGGCCTTCGGCACCGCGTTCCAGCAGGTAGCCACCAACTTCGCCCTCTCCGTTTTTGGCCCATACCAAGGCGACCTGCGCCAGGGGCGAATTGGTGATCCATTGTTTGGTACCGGTCAGCTTGTAGCCGCCGTCGACCTTCTTGGCGCGGGTTTGCATGCCCACCGCGTCGGAGCCGTGGCTCGGCTCGGTCAGGCCCATGCAGCCGATGATTTCGCCGTCGCGCATGCCGGGGAGGTAACGCTCTTTCTGCTCGTCCGAGCCGTACATGTGAATGGGGGCCATGACGAGGCCCGTCTGCACGCCCATGGCGGAGCGGAAGCAAGTGTCGACGCGTTCCATCTCACGCGCGATCAGGCCGTAGGAGACATTTGAGATGCCCGCGCAGCCGTAATCTGGGAGGGTTGCGCCGAGGAACCCCAGCTTGCCGAATTCCTTCATGATCTCGGGATCAAAGAATTCGCGGCGGTTCCAATCGACGATCAGAGGGGCCAGCTCGCCTTGCGCGAAGTCCCGGGCGGCGTCGCGGATTTGCCGCTCCTCTTCCGAAAGCTGGTCCTCCAGCATGAGCGGGTCTTCCCAAACGAATTCGGCCATTTCAAATCTCCACAAAAATATATCCCGGAAACGGGGCAGCGTTATCCGGGACCCACTAAACTCCGGCTCATTCCAGTATGAACTGGGTCCCGGGTCATGCCCAAACGGACATACCCGGGAAGCCGTTCTTTATCTTAGCCGTCCATGCGTTCCAGGACGACCGCGGTGCCTTGACCGACGCCAACACAGAGGGTGGCCAACGCGTATTTACCTTGAACTCGCTCCAACTGGCGTGCGGCCGTCAGGAAGATGCGAGGGCCGGACGCACCCAACGGGTGGCCGAGTGCGATGGCGCCGCCGTTTTGGTTGACGCGGCTATCCGTGCCCTCTTGGCCGAGACCCTTGAGGCAGGACAACACTTGGGCCGCGAAGGCCTCGTTGATTTCGATCACGTCCATGTCGTCCATGGTGAGACCGGCGCGCTCCAGCGCTTTCTGTGAGGCGGGAACCGGGCCGATACCCATAATCCGCGGCGGCACACCGGCGGAGGCCGACGCAATGATCTTTGCCATCGGCTTGAGTCCGGCTTTCTCGCCGGCTTCGCGACTTCCAATATAGAGAGCGACCGCACCGTCGTTGACGCCAGAGGCATTGCCCGCCGTGGTCACACCATCGGGATTGAGGGCTCGGAGCTTGGTGAGCATTTCCATCGTGCTGCCGGCGCGCGGATGCTCGTCTTCGTCGACGGTGATGTCAGGTTGCTTGCGCCCACCCGGCACAGTGATCGGTGTGATCTCGCCGTCAAAGAAACCAGCGTCTTTACCGGCTTGATATTTTTCTTGGCTGGCCAGCGCGAAGACGTCGGATTCTTCCCGAGTGATCTGGTAGTCCTGCGCCAGGTTG
Organism: uncultured Rickettsiales bacterium; assembly: GCA_913046825.1. Next base: position 8,350 of record CAJWTF010000085.1, read on the forward strand.
TCGGCAGTCTGCGGCATCGCCCAGTCGCCATACTCATCCTTGATCTTCTTGTTCGGGAAGCGCGAGCCGATAGTCGAATCATAGACATCGAAGCTGCGAGCGAATGGGGTTTCATTCTTGCCAACGACAAACGGCGCGCGGCTCATGCTTTCCACACCACCGGCGATGAAAAGGTCACCTTCGCCGACCGTCACCGCGTGCGCAGCGGACACGATAGCGGAGAGGCCACTGGCGCAATTGCGCTGCAGGACTTGGCCGGGAACCGTCTCCGGCAGGCCGCCGGCGAGCAGCGCATGGCGCGCGACGCAGCGGGCGTCTTCACCGCCCTGGTTGCCACAACCGATGATGACGTCGTCGATGTCTTCAGCCTTGAACGGGCCTTCATCGACCACCGCTTTGAGGACGCTGCCGAGCAGGTCGTCCGGGCGGACACCCGAGAGCGCACCGCCATAGCGGCCGAAAGGGGAGCGTTTACCGAGATAGAGATAAGCGTCGAGCATTTTTCTGTTTCCCTGCGATTTGGATATAGACTTGATTTGAACTCAAATTTCCTTGTCGAACAACGAGAGCCCCAGTTCCGCGCGGCGGCGTAGCCATGGGCTTGGCCGGTAACGCGGGTCGCCGTAGAGGCGCTGGCAGGCCTCGAGAATTCGCAACACGTTTTTGGGGCCAACCTGGTTCCCAAAAGTCAGTGGTCCATTGGGGTAATTCAACCCCAGTACGACCGCCTTGTCGATATCTTCCGGCCCGGCGGTACCCAATTGAGCGATCTGGCAGCCGATATTGCAGATGGTCGAGATGATACGCTGGCAGACAAAGCCGGGGCAGTCGCGGATCACGCTGGCTTTCACACCGTCGCCGGTCAGCAGGCCATGTGCCGCGTCGCGGAAGTCCGATTTGGTTGCCGGATTGGTCATGATAGTGCGCCGGGTCGAGAGGCCGACCAGTGTGTCGACGCCAAGAGTGCGCGTCGGATCGAGGCCTTGCGTGATCGCAGTGGTCGTCACATCGTCGCCGATCGGCGTAACAAGGATCAACGCGTCATCACTTGGGTTCTCACCGGTTTCTAGATTGCCACCGATCTTGGAGACGATTTCAGTGAGTGCCTTGTGTCCGTCTTCCTCCGCCTTCGATATCCAAAACGGGCGGCCGTCGTAACTTGGATAATCGGCCTCTGCCGGGAAATCCTGCTTGCCGCTGGAATAATCGTAGAAACCCTGACCCGATTTGCGGCCCAGCATGCCTGCTTCCATGCGGGCGCGGAGCATGACATTCGGACGGAACCTAGGTTCTTCATAGAATTGCTGGTAGATCAGTTCTGTCGCCGGGTGGGTCACGTCGAGGCCGGTCAGATCCAGCAGGGTGAACGGCCCCATACGAAAGCCGGCCCCTTCGGATAGAATACGGTCGAGGTCCGGAATACCCGCGACTTGTTCGGAATAGATATGCGCCGCTTCGATATTGTAGCCGCGCCCAACCTGGTTCACGAGGAAGCCCGGAGCATCGCTGCAGCGAACCGGCTCGCGGGTCATGCGGCGGCCGAGCTCCATCAACGTGTCGCCAACCGCGTTATTGGTGCGCACGCCGTCAATGACTTCGACCAGACGCATCAGCGGCACAGGATTGAAGAAGTGCATGCCGACGAAGCGTTCCGGATTTTTCAGCGGCGAGGCAAGGGTTGTGATCGAGAGCGACGAGGTGTTGGTCGCGATGATTGCGTCCACCGCCATGATGCCTTCGAGATCGGCATAGATGCTGTTCTTGATTTCGGGGTTCTCAGTCGCGGCTTCGATGACGATCTGGCAATCGGCGAAACCTTGCGTTGTCTCTATTGTCGAGACGCGGTCGCTGGCGCTTGCCGCGTCCGCTTCGCTCATCTGACCCTTCTCGGCAGCACGGCCCAGCATTTTGCCGACGAACGCTACAGCGTCCTTAGATTGCTCTTGGTTCACGTCGAAGAGTTTGACGCGCAGCCCTCCCGCGGCTGCTACCTGGACAATACCGCGCCCCATCGCGCCGGCGCCGATTACGCCTAGAGTGAAATCGTCGCTGTCGAGATTGATGGCCATTCGTTTTCGGCTCCCTTGATTGCTATTAAATTTGCATCTGTGAGGCGGTTTGGTGCCGCTTCGTCTTGCACCTACCGGGGCGGCCCCGGCGCTGCGAGCGTGCGGCGGTTTAAGCCATAAAAGTATCGCCAAGTAAACTGTCGTTGGCGGCCGTCTTTTCTAGATGGTCTGAGAACTAATTGTGGGCGCGATGTGCTTTTGCAACTCTCACGCACCAAAGCAGCCATAAAATAGAATTCGGGGAGTTCACTTATTTTCTCGATGACAATCTTCGGCTCACGATCATCCAGAGAACAGGCAAGGCGTGCCAAAATCTAATTTTCTTACCTTCGTCGTAAGTTCGCCCGGCATAACTAATTGGCACTTCATAGAGCCGATCACCACGGCGTGCCGCATTGCAGAGAATTTCGGCGTGTTGTTCCCAGCCATCGCTGCGCAATTGCTCCGGATCGATTAGATTGCGACGGTATAGGAGATAGCAAGAGTAGATATCCGTGAACGTCAAATTGTAGAGCATATTGAAGATCAAGGTGAGGAACTTATTCCCAACTAAATGCCAAAAATAGTGAACTCGGACATAGGCGGGGGCCAGGAACCGGCTACCAATGACGACATCGGCATTTTGACCGTCGACTGGTTTCAGTAGCGCGCCGTATTGCGCCGGGTCGTATTCAAGGTCCGCATCTTGAAAGAGCACATAATCGCCCGTCGCTTTGCGCAAGCCGTCGCGAACGGCGGCGCCTTTTCCGCCATTTTGCTCCCGTTCAACGAAAATGTCGTGGAGATCCGGATTCTGGCGTAAAATTTCGGCGCTACCGTCGGTCGACGCGTCATCCACGACAATGACTTCAAATTCCCACCCTGCAACCGGATTAGCCGCGATGCGGCGCAGTACCGTTTCGATGGTAGCTATTTCGTTGAAGGCTGGCATGATGATCGAAAGACGCATTGTAAAGACCGGAGCGACCGATTGGTGTACTGCGGCATACTCTTTTTGGTTCGGCGTGCCAATGCCCTATCGCGCCTTTTAGCGGATCAAATGGACCAACTTATTTAGCGATGTAAAATCCGCCACCAATCCCACGATCAGGGTGAATATATTTTATATTCGGCTTCGCGCCTTGCGGAAGGCATGGTGGAGGTGCTGCCCAACATTCCCCACTAGTCGTAGCACGTTGGAACTTTACCGACCCACGCATATCGCTGCTCCACTTACGCAGACGCCGCGTTTCCGGGTGATGAATATCGAAGGGAACTAGGCGTTTCGGGAAGAAAATTCCACTCCCGGGGTCGGGAAAATCACCGGTGGCCACTTGTTCCCCCACCATCACCCGGACGACGTTTCCGGGGCCGGTCAAATGTAGGGTTATGATCCCAACCACAAACCCCAAAGGGATCAACCAAGTCGCCGTAAACATCTTGAAAAGAGATGTTAAACTGGGAATGCTTGCAATCAAGACTGCCGCAAGCACACTTGTATATCCGCCTGCAAATCTTCCTGTTGGGGCCATCACTAAAACATAAACCAATCCAAATATGGCCAATGCGTGCGGTGCGTATAAAACGATTTTGCCCGAGTGGCGGCTTTTGTCGGAGAAGAGCTCTCGTATGACGATAATTGTAGAGATGAGGACGCCGATTAGGATGACCAAGGCACCGCTTTTGTCGCGAGATGCCCATGTAAGAAACTGCGTAACGAGCGGTGTATCCGCCGGAAGGGCCCGCCCTCCGCCTCGAGCTGCGGCGACAATCGTTTCTGTATGAACGGATAGTTGCTCGGCCGATGGCGTCCAGGGCAATTCAAAGCACGTCAACGATAAGGGGAAGGCGAGACAGCCGGTTGACAAAACACTGAGTAACAAGAAAGGCGCGAGAATTGCCAAACCGACACAGACACTCACGATAAAAAGACGGCTTTCTTCGCGAATGGCGAACAGCGCGGCAATTCCGGCGATCAGTCCAACTGGCAAGGCGGATAATTTTATAGTGATGGCGAACGCCGCTACCGGTATGGCGAAGAAGACGCCACGGTGTCCCCAATGAAGACTGAGGAGCCAGGCAATCGCCACGGCAAGTAGCATTGCGGGAAGGTCGGGACTGAGGGAAGCGATCATTCCCCATCGCGCAGCCAAAAGAAAAATGAGGGGAAACCCAATGCCGACGATGAAATCGCATAATCTTCGTGACCCATCGACGATACGGTCTAATGAAAACGCCACTTGAACGGCAGCGAGCATGCAAATGAAGGTATTCGGGAGGGACGAACCCCAACCCAATTCTCCTCCGACGGTGCCCGGGGCACCAAGCACGAGCCAGGATGAAACCTGGCCAAAGTTCATATGCAGGGTCACCAGTCCTTTTACCGTACCGAATTCTTCGAGAATTCGGGCTACGGGCAAGTGGTAGTACGCGGTGTCAAAAAGGATCGTCTGTTGGCTGCCGAGAAAACAAATTGGCAATACTAATAGGATTATAGTGCAGGCTAGGCGGTATCTGGGAGTTTGATGTATTATCAAATCCAGAAAGAGTGTTGCGACGGCATGACGGTAAGAGCGTTGAATTAGTCCAATAGCGGGTAGAGCTAATATCAGGAGAGCGATCGTCGGTGAGAGCGGCGAAATTAGGGCAACGAATGAAAGAATGCCTGACAGTATCGAAACGCCAAGCCAGGCCGCGGTGAAAGCTATATCGCAAGGCGGCGGTGTCTCAGTGTTCGATATGTCGACAGTATGGTTCGGGCCTCCAATAATCCGTTGAATGCCGACTCCCCAAAGGAGAATGGAAGTGACGAAAATCGGAAAAGTCACCGAATAGAATAACAAATCGATTGTTCCTGGCAGGATTTATCAAACGTTTGGACTAAAGCAAGCACTCGCACGGATCAAGCTGTAACGGAGATCAAACTTCTATCTGATGCGGCGTACTACCTTACGGGTGGGACGGTGTTTTCGCATCAACTAATCTGAAAAAGCGTTTTGCTGGCGTGCATCAGGCGATACCGGTTCAGTCCGCTCCGGACGGCAATGCTTGACCTGCACATCGGTGCGACGCAATGTTTCGAAAAATCAGTGGATTAGACCTCTAAGTAGGAATGTTTTGATGCCGGATGCGAACAATATCAGCGGTGAAGATTTCGAGCTTTATCTCGATAGCATTCGCCGCTTCACAAACGAAAAACTGATTCCGGCGGAACGCCAAGTCGAGGAAGAAGACTTGGTGCCGGAAAACCTCGTCGCCGAGATGCGCCGCCTCGGTCTGTTCGGCATGACGATTCCGGAGGAATTCGGTGGTCTTGGTCTCTCCATGGAACAGCAAGTCCGGGCGACATTCGAATTCACCCGCGCCTCCTGCGTCTATCGGGCCCGGTTTTCAACGACCTTGGGCCTTTGCAGCCAAGCGATCCTATTTAATGGAACAGAACCGCAGAAAGCCGAATGGCTGCCGAAAATGGCGTCCGGTGAGGTGACGGCGTCTTTTGCGCTAACAGAACCGCAAGCCGGCTCGGATGCGGGCGCGCTGACAACAAAGGCCCGGAAAGAGAGTGATGGCTATCTGATCAACGGTCAGAAATGTTACATCACCAATGCGCCGGAAGCGGATGTGTTTGTTGTGATGGCGCGTACCGATCAGGAGACGACGAATGCCAAAGGCATCTCCGCTTTTATCGTGCCGTCGAACACGCCCGGGATCGAAGTGGCCCCTTGGGACCGCAAGCTTGGAAATCACGGTTCGCACACGGCGCAAATCTTCTTTGACGATTGCCGGGTCGATGCGTCGAACCTCCTTGGCGGGACCGAAGGACAGGGTTTCAAGAACGCGATGGCGGGGATCAATGTCGCCCGCATGCACGTGGCCGCGACCTGCGTGGGCCAAGCGGATCGGCTGATCGAGATGGGCCGCGACTACGCAATGGGGCGTGAGCAGTTTGGCCATCCAATCTCCGATTTCCAGGCCGTGCAGCATATGCTGGCGGAAAGTTATGCCGAGACACTGGCGGCACGCTCGATGATCTTGGAGACGGCACGACGGATCGATGCCGAGGAGCGACCGCTGGCGGACATGTCGAGCTGCAAGCTCTTCGCCTCGGAGATGGTTTGCCGGGTTGCCGACCGGATGTTGCAGATCCATGGGGGGGCCGGATATATGGCGGCCTACGACGTCGAGCGGTTCTATCGCGACGTGCGGTTGTTCCGGATCTTCGAAGGCGCATCAGAAGTACATAAAATGATCATCTCGCGAGAGATGCTGAAGGAGAGGGCGTGAGGTGACCCGTGTCATGAAACGTGGCGGGGTCACGACGATCACGCTGAACAGGCCGCAGCAGCGGAATGCGCTTAATGAGGATGTCATACGCCGCTTAGCGAAAGCAACGTCGGAGGTCGCCCGTGATCCGGATTGTCGCTGCCTTGTCATCAAAGGGCAGGGCGAACATTTTTGCGCGGGCCGCGATCTGGGCGAGGCCGACAAATCCATGCCGCTTAAACAAATCATGGAATACGACCAGCTATGGGCCGATGTTATCGGTAGCATCCGCTCGATGGGGGCACCTTCAGTCGCGGTGGTGCGTGGGTTCGCGGTCGCCGGTGGATTTACGCTTTCCATGGCGTGCGATTTCGTCCTGGCGGAACGAACCGCCCGCTTCGGCGCGCTCGAGATGAAGGGTGGATTTCCCGCCGCGGTGAACACGGCTGTGCTCTCGCATCTCATTGGCCCCCGCAAGTCGCTCGAACTACTTCTGTCGGCGGGCACGTTTACGGCGGAGCAACTCAATGAAATGGGGTTGATCAACCGTATGGCGGCAAATGCGGATGGGCTGACGGCGTTGGAAAAAGAATTCGTGGAAGACTTGAAGGCGTTAGACCCGCTGGCCGTGAAATTGACGAAGGACACGCACCGCGCCGTGCAACGGGCGTCTATGGATGAGGCGCTCATCACCGCTAAGCAACTTAATTCGTTGCTGATGGCGTCCGGCAAAATAGATGAAGCGGCCGAGCGTTATGCAAAAGAGAAGGCGGACCGAAGAGGCCGTTAACAGTCGCCGGTGCGCTCATCTGTGTCGAGTAACCCCCGCTGTACGACGATGGCGACCGCCTGTTCTCGGGTCGCTGCGTTTAATTTCTTCTTTGCATTTGAAACGTGAAAGTCGACTGTATTTTTTGCAATATTCAAACTTTTGGAGATGTTTTCACTTCTTAGGCCCTGGGCCAATAGCAAAAGACACTCGCGCTCTCGGCGCGTAAGGCCATCGTTGTTTTCGTGTTGAGCCCCGGAAGGTTAGTCGGACAATTAAACGCCTGACAGTAGTTGCATCTCAATTATAAAGTATAAAATGAAAATTCTAAACATACCATATTGGAAATGATATATTTACAGTAATAATTGTAAAAATAAATAAGTATAATATCGATAATAAACTAATAATATGCCTAAATATAAATATTGAACGGTGGTTTTTATATTATATAATGCCGTTTAATTTTTTATCCATCCATAATTTTAAATT